>NZ_VJZD01000215.1 GCF_009377175.1 Streptomyces adustus | reverse complement strand
CCGCCGCCGACTCCGCCGCTCCCGGCCCCGCCGCCCCCGGGGCGGGCCGGGCCGCCACCCGCTGGCTGGTCGCCCCGGACACCCGGCACCCGTGGCTGCCGGGCCCCGAGATCCTGTTCTGGGCGGCGGTACGGGCGGCTCGCGCGGCCGTACGGATTTCGATTTTTCCTCCCGCCGACCAGGATGCTAATGTCTACGACGTCAGCAGGCGCCGCTAGCTCAGTTGGTTAGAGCAGCTGACTCTTAATCAGCGGGTCCGGGGTTCGAGTCCCTGGCGGCGCACGTGATGAAGGCGATGGGGTCCGTGGTTTCCACGGACCCCATCGTCGTATCCAGCCTCGAACACACCCCGCGCCCCGCAGCCCGCGTCACCGTCGCAGGGCGGCCCCCATGGCGATCTCCACCGTCCAGGCCCCGGAGGCCGTGCGCCCCTCCACCGTCACGCGTACGTGGTCGCCCGGCACCGTGAAGCTCTCCCCCAGACCCACCGGCGCGTCGGCGAGCGGCGGGTAGACCGAGCTCCCCCAGCAGTCGTCGCCGCGCGGATGGGCGTCGATCACCTCGATGGGGCCCCGGCCGGACTCCGCGCCGCTGTGCACGCGATAGACGAGGACGCCCGAGTTGCAGGCGGCCTTGTCGTTGCCGAGCGGGCCGCGCGCCTCGAAGGCGAGCGCGCTGTCGGCCCCGGTGCGCACCACCGCGAGCTTGGTGCCGCCCCCCAGGCCGAACGCGGGCGCCCCGGTGGCGCCGGGCACGGTGACACCGGGACCCGCGGCGAGCGGTTCGAGGGTCAGCCGGGTCGGACCGGCCTCGCGTACGCACACCACCTGGCGGGGATCCAGCCAGCCCAGTTTCCACTTGTGCCAGGCGAACAGGTCCGGGGCGAGCCCGAACTGGCTGCCCATCAGGTCCCAGTCGCCGACATAGGTGTCCCAGTCGCCCTTGCCGTCCACCGGCCGGTGGTAGAGGTCCGGCAGGTCGAACACATGGCCTGTCTCGTGCGCGAGCACCAGCCGGTCCGGCGGGTGCTTCTCGAAGACGGTGACCACCCGGCGCAGGTCCGTGCCGTCCGCCCGCAGCGGGGTGTCGAGGTTGACGACCTTCGTGGCGTCCGAGTCCACCCCCGGCGCGTCGGGGTCGGCGACGAAGTAGACGACGTCGTAGCGCGAGAAGTCGACCTGCGGGTCGGCGACGGCGAGCGCGTCCCGCAGATAGGAGGACCGGTCGGTGGTGTCCCAGTCGCGCCTTATCGCGTACGTGGTGGACGGCTTCGGCATCCGGATCCAGTGCCGCAGCGGATGCGGGCGGAGCGTGAACCTGCCGTAGGAGGCGCGGGCGAAGAACTGGCTGGTGGCCGGAAAGTGGTCGGCGGCGAGCTGGGCCGGGGTGGTCCGCGGGACCGAGTCCGGGAAGGACAGGAAGACCATCACCGCGTCCAGCGGGCGGGTCGGACGCGGATAGTCGCCGTTCCAGGTGTCCAGGCCCTCCGAGTGGTGGGCGGCGGTGCGCCGCAGCGCGCAGGGCTCGGTCGAGAACGGTTCGGCCACCGAGGTGCTGCCGAACAGCGAGGTCGCCGCGAGTGCCGACATCGTGGTGAACACGGCCGCGAAACTGCGCAGTCGGGGGCGCGGCACCGCACGGCCGAGACTCCTGAGAGCCCCGAGCCCAAGTCCCTCACGGAGCGGCTGACGCGGCAACGGGACCTCCGGATGCGGTTCACGGTTCGACACCGCATCCAGCCTGCGTAGCTTTGCTGTCCTATGTCCTGTTTATCTGACCCGGATGAGTGAGCAGCCCCGGATCTGGGTACAGACGACACCCCCGAAGTACTCACGGAACGTCACAAGCGATCCGCCGCTTCAAGGACCCGCCCAGGCGCGGGCAGAAACGATCTGTCAGAAAGGTCGCACCGTCAGGGACACTGGACAGTGGCTGGAAGGCCTTGGGACCACCCTCTATGATCGGCACACTTTTCTGCGCGGACAGAGATCGAGTGCACTGCGGGAGCGAGCGGTGAGCGGAACGTCCGAAGGGCCGACGCCCGCGGCAGACCTCGACCGGTCGGCCGTAACAGACAGTGATCTTGACGCGTCTCCTCTGAGCGTGTCGACGTACCGCTCCGTCTTCGCGACGGCGCCTCTGGCCATGGCCGTCGTCGACCGCGAGGGCATGGTCGTCGGCGCCAACGCCATGCTGGGCACCCTGCTCGGCTGCGACCCGGCGACGCTCGCCGGACGCTCCGCCGCCGAGCTGGTGGACCTGCCCTCGGACACCCGCGCCTGGCACGCCTATCGCGAGGTGCTGCGCGGCCGGCAGGCGAGGCTGCGCTGCACCCGCCGGCTGAAGCATCCCGACGGCCGGGCGGTGTGGGTGCAGGTCACCGTCGCGCCCCTGGCGGGCGGCGAACCCGGGGTCCTGCTCTCCGTCGCCGACATCAGCGACCGGCGTGAACTCCAGTCCAGACTCCGGCACTTGCAGATGCACGACCCGGTGACCCGGCTGCCCAACCGCACCCTGTTCTTCGAGCGGCTGACGGCCGCGCTGGAGGCGGAGTCCTACGAGCGCAGCGGCACCGGGCGGATCGGCCTGTGCTACCTCGACGTGGACGGCTTCAAGGCGGTCAACGACACCCTCGGCCACCGCGTCGGCGACCGGCTGCTGGCCGCCGTGGCCGAGCGGCTGACCCGGGTCGCCGAGCAGGCCGGGCTGGCCAGGGCGGGCACCCCGCTGGTGGCCCGGCTCGGCGGCGACGAGTTCGCGCTGCTCGTCGAGGACTCCACCGGCACCGACCAGCTCGCCGAACTCGCCGAGTCCGTACTGACGGCCCTGAAGGCCCCCTTCGAACTGGCGGGCCGCCGCCTGTCGTTGTCGGCCTCCATCGGTGTCGTGGAGCGGCACGCGGCCGGGACCACCGCCACCGGTCTGATGCAGGCCGCCGACACCACGCTGTACTGGGCGAAGGCCGACGGCAAGTCCCGCTGGACGCTGTTCGATCCGGAGCGCAACGCCCACCGCATGACCCGGCAGGCCCTGGCCTCCGCGCTGCGACCGGCCATCGAGCGCGGCGAGTTCGTGATGGAGTACCAGCCGCTGGTCGGCATGGAGGACGGCCGGCTGCACGGGGTCGAGGCCCTCGCGCGCTGGAACCACCCGCAGTTCGGCCTGCTGACACCGAACCGGTTCATCGCGCTGGCCGAGGAGGACGGCTCGATCGTGCAGCTCGGCCGCTGGGCGCTGGCCACCTCCTGCCGCCAGGCCCGCCGCTGGCAGCTCGACCACCCGGACGAGCCGCCGATCTTCGTCAGCGTCAACGTGGCCGTCCGTCAGGTTTGGGACTCCGACCTGGTCGCGGATGTGGCGTCGGTGCTGACGGAGGCCGAACTGGCGCCGAGCCTGCTCCAGTTGGAGCTGACCGAATCGGCGGTGATGGGCTCCGCGGGCCGTCCGCTGCAAGCCCTCCAGGCACTGAGCGACATGGGCGTGCGGATCGCCATCGACGACTTCGGAACCGGCTACTCCAACCTCGCCTACCTCAGCCGGCTGCCCGTGTCCGTACTGAAACTGGACGGTTCCTTCGTCCGGGGCTTCCAGTACGACGAGACGGGCGAGCGGCCGAACCCGGCGGACGAGGTGGTCGTGGAGGCGATGATCCAGCTCGCCCACCGCCTGGGCCTGACGGTCACCGCCGAGTGCGTGGAGACCCTCACCCAGGCCGCCCGGCTGCGGCACATCGGCTGCGACACCGGACAGGGCTGGCTGTACTCCCGCCCGGTGCCGCCGGACCGTATCTCCGAGCTGCTGGGGACGACGTCCTACGCGGTCGGCAACCCGTAGGCGTCCGCGATGAGTTCGTAGGAACGCAGGCGCAGTTCGCCGCGGTGGGCGTGCGAGGTGAGCATCAACTCGTCGGCGCCGGTGCGCTTCTGGAGGCCGTCCAGACCGGCGCGCACCTCGTCCGCCGTGCCGTGCACGATGTTGCCCGCCCAGGAGTCGACGAACTCCTGCTCCAGGGGGCTGAATTCATGGGCCTCCGCGTCCGCGGGGTCGGGGAAGAGGCCGGGCCGTCCGGAGCGCAGCCGGATCATGTTCAGGGCGGTGGCCCGTACCTGCCTGCGGGCCTCCTGCTCGTCGTCGGCGGCGAGCGCGGAGACCCCGATGAGGGCGTAGGGCTCGTCGAGGACGGCGGACGGGCGGAACTGCTGCCGGTACAGGTCGAGCGCCGGGACGGTGTTCTGCGCCGAGAAGTGGTGCGCGAAGGCGAACGGCAGACCGAGCATGGCGGCCAGCCGGGCGCTGAAGCCGGACGAGCCCAGCAGCCAGACGGGCGGCCGGTGCGGGGACTGCACCCCGCCGGGCGTGCTGCCCTGGATCGGGCCCGGGATCGCGTGGATACGGGCGTAGGGGTGCCCGTCGGGGAAGTCGTCGTCCAGGAAGCGCAGCAGCTCCGCGAGCTGCTGCGGGAAGTCGTCGGCGCCCTCGTTCAGGGAGTCGGTGCGGCGCAGGGCGGCCGCGGTGGCCCCGTCCGTGCCGGGGGCCCGGCCGAGGCCGAGGTCGATCCGGCCGGGGGCCATCGCCTCCAGCGTGCCGAACTGCTCGGCGATCACCAGCGGGGCGTGGTTGGGCAGCATGACACCGCCCGAACCGAGCCGGATGCGCTCGGTGTGGGCGGCGAGGTGGGCGAGGATCACCGCGGGCGACGAGGAGGCGACGCCCGGCATCGAGTGGTGCTCGGCGACCCAGTAGCGGTGGAAGCCGCGGGACTCCGCGAGCCGGGACAGCGCGACACTGGTGCGCAGGGCGTCGGTGGCGGTGCTGCCCGCGCCGACGGTGACCAGGTCCAGTACGGACAGGGGGACGGGCGCGGTGCCCCGGGCCTCGGCCCGGATGCCCTGCGCATCGTCGCGGGTGCCACGGGTGTCCGGTGCCTCGCCCGGGATCTCGTCTGCCGTCACGGTGGGTGCCTCCTGCTCTCGGCCCTGCGCTGTCCTCGGGCGAGCAACAGGAGACTGTCCCCGCTTATTCCCGGCCGCACGGCCGAACCCACCCACCGCTCCCAGCCGCACGCGCTGCTCCCAGCTCCGCCTGGCCGTTCCGAGCCGCACCCACCGCTCCTGGCTGTTCCCGGCCGCACCGAGCCGCACCCGCCGTTCCGGCCATGCCCGCCGATCTCGGCCATTCCGAGCCGCTCTCGCCGGTCCTGGCTGTTCCCGGCTGTTCTCGGCTGTTCTCGGCCGCGCCCGCCAGTCCCGGCCGCACCCGCTGCTCCCAGCTCCGCCTGGCCGTACCGAGCCGCACCCGCCGGTCCCGACTGTTCCCGGCCGCGCCGAGCCGCGCCCGCCGCGCCCGCCGCGTCCGCCGCGCCCGCCGCGTCCGGCCGCTCCGGGAGCCCGTCCCGGGGCTCCCGGTGGGCCCGCCCGGTAGGCCCTGCTCACACCTGTACGAGCGGCTCCCGTGCGAACAGGGATCCCAGCGTCGGAGCGTTCACGCGCCGGTCCGCCAGCCGCAGCGCCTCCCACACGGCGACCTGGCTCGCGGTGAGGACCGGCTTGCCGAGCTCCTTCTCCAGAGCGGGCAGGTGCGCGGCCGTGTGCAGGGCGGTGTCCGGCAGCAGCAGCGCCTCGGCGGACGGGTCGTCGGCCGACCGGGCCAGCGCGAACAGCTCCGCCTCGCCCCAGGCGCCCACCTCGGCGGCTGCGACCTCCGCGCCGTGGACCGCGACCACCTCCGCGCCCGCGGCCCGCAGGAAGTCCGTGAACAGTCCCGCCACGTCGTCCGGGTAGGTCGCCCCGACCGCGACCCGTCGTACCCCCACCTCGCGCAGCGCGTGCGCGAAGCCGAAGGAGGTCGCGGAGGCCGGTGTCCCGGCCGCCCGGGCGAGGGCGCGCACCTGCTCGCGGGCGCCCTCCCAGCCGAGGGCGAAGCTGCCGCCCGTGCAGGCCCACACCACCGCCTCGGTCCCGGACAGCCGCAGCTCCCCGACGGCCGGCGCGAGCTGCTCCGGTGCGCCCATCGCCCGCAGCGCCTCCACCCGGTGCGTGTCCTCGCCGGTCTCCGTGTGGATCACGTCCAGCCGGATGTCGCTGCCCAGGAGCTGTTCGATGCGCGGGTAGTCGTCCTCGGCGGAGTGGCCCGGGTAGAGGAATCCGAGTGCGGTCATGTCCAGCCTTCCTGCTGTTCTTCCGGCAGTACGGGCCACTCGCGCGCCGAGAAGTCCGCCGGCGCCCGATACGGCCCCACGGCTCGGGTACCCCGCCTGCGCGGCGCCGACCGGATCGTTACCTGGTTGGCCGACAGGACCGGTACACGCCCGCACCCCCGTACAGGGGACGGGCCAGGTCCGGGGAACCGTGACGGGAACCTCGCTCACCGTACGCAGGGGCGGGGCAACAGAACGTGTACGCGCCCGTGTTGACGCAGGTGGGTTCGAGTGCGAGCGTGGTCAATCCCTCCCTGCCAGACGCTCGGTCACCGCGAAGAACGGCTGCCCATGACCGTCCCCACGCTCCTCGTCCTCGACGCCGACCCCCCGCCCCGACTGGGCCGTCTCACCGGCCGGGTCCGGATCGTGCGCGCCGACGCGGACACGCTCGCCGAGCGGCTGCCGGACGCCGACGTGCTGCTCGTGTGGGACTTCGCCTCCACGGCGGTACGGGCCGCGTGGCCGGGCGAGGGGCCCCGGCCGCGCTGGGTGCACACGGCGAGCGCGGGGGTGGACCATCTGCTGTGCCCGGAGCTCGTCGCGTCGGACACCGTGGTGACGAACGCGCGCGGCATCTTCGAACAGCCCATCGCCGAGTACGTCGCCGCCCTCGTCCTGGCGATGGCCAAGGACCTGCCGCGCACCCTGGAGTTGCAGGGCCGTCGCGAGTGGCGTCACCGGGAGGGCCAGCGGCTGGCCGGCACCCGGGCGTGCGTCGTCGGCTCGGGCCCCATCGGCCGGGCGATCGTACGCACCCTGAAGGCACTCGGGGTGACGACCGCGCTGGTCGGCCGGGTGCCGCGAACCGGCATCCACGGCCCCCAGGACCTGGACCGACTGCTGGCCCGCGCCGACTGGGTGATCGCGGCGGCACCGCTGACCGAGCAGACGCGCGGCATGTTCGACACCCGCCGCTTCGGTGTCATGCAGCCGTCGGCCCGGTTCGTGAACGTGGGGCGCGGGCAGCTGGTCGTGCAGGACGCGCTCGCCCAGGCGCTCGCCAAGCGCTGGATCGCGGGCGCCGCGCTGGACGTCTTCGAGGACGAACCCCTGACCCCCGAAAGCCCGTTGTGGCAGGTGCCCGGGCTGATCGTGTCCCCGCACATGAGCGGCGACACGGTCGGCTGGCGGGACGAGCTCGGCGCGCAGTTCGTCGAGCTGTACGAGCGCTGGGCGGCCGGCCGGGGCCTGCCGAACGTGGTCGACAAGAAGCGCGGTTACGTACCCGGGCACTAGGACCTCCGGCATCTCGTTCGCGATCGGAACGGGTCCGCGTCGGCATAGGTCGCCGGGGCCCGGGTAGCAGCGCGGCCATGGCATCACCTAGGCGAATTGGCGAGAACAGACCCGTACCCACCCGCAGATCGCTGCTCGCGGGGGTGGTGGCACTCGGCGCGCCGGCCGTGGCCGGTTGCAGTCGCGTGGCCACGGCGTCCACCACGAAGGGCGGTGACCTGCTCGACCGGCTCAGGGCGCAGGGCGTCGTACGGCTCGGCATAGCGGGCGAGATCCCCTTCGGCTACATCGACCGGAACGGCGATCTGACCGGCGAGGCACCCGAGTTGGCGAAGGCCGTCTTCAAGCGGCTGGGCGTGAGGCGGGTCCAGCCCGTGCCGACGGAGTTCGGCTCGCTCATCCCGGGCCTCAACTCGCAGCAGTTCGACGTCGTGGCAGCCGGGATGTACGTGAATCCGGACCGCTGCGAACAGGTGATCTTCGCCGATCCGGACTACCGGATGCTCGACTCGTTCATCGTGCGCAAGGGCAACCCGAAGGGCCTGCACACCTATCAGGACGTGGTCGCGAAGAAGGCGAGATTCGCGACCGGGACCGGTTACGCCGAGATCCAGTACGCGGTGGAGGCCGGCTACCGGGAGAGCGACATCCTCGTCGTGCCGGACCAGGTCGCCGGGCTGAACGCGGTCGAGGCGGGGCGCGCCGACGTGTTCGCCGGTACCGCGCTGACCACCCGCGAGGTGGTCAAGAAGTCGCGCAAGGCCGAGGCGACGAAGGGCTTCGCGCCGCTCGTCGGCGGCAAACCGCACGTCGACGGGGGCGCCTTCGCGTTCCGGCCGGCCGAGACGCGGCTGCGGGACGCCTTCAACGTGGAGCTGCGCAAGCTCAAACGGAGCGGGGAGCTGTTCCGCATCCTGCGGCCGTTCGGGTTCACCGAGGCCGAGATGACCGAGCTGACCGCGAAGGAGCTGTGCGGCGGATGACCCCGGGACTCTGGGAACTCGTACTCAAGGGCGTGTGGACCACGGTCCAACTGCTGGTCTACAGCACCCTGCTGGCCGCCGCCGCCGCCTTCGCCGCCGGGATCGCCCGCACCCACCGCCGGTGGATCGTCCGCTTCCTCGCGGGCCTGTACACCGAGGTGTTCCGCGGGACCTCGGCCCTTGTCATGATCTTCTGGGTGTTCTTCGTGCTGCCGATCGCCTTCGGCTGGCAGCTCGTGCCGATGTGGGCGGGCACGCTGGCGCTGGGGCTGACCTACGGGGCGTACGGCTCGGAGATCGTGCGCGGCGCGCTGAACGCCGTCGACCCGGCGCAGCCGGAGGGCGGCATCGCGCTCGGCTTCACGCCCTGGCAGCGGATGCGGCTGATCCTGCTGCCGCAGGCGGTGCCGGAGATGGTCCCGCCGTTCTGCAACCTGCTGATCGAGCTGCTCAAGGGCACGGCACTGGTGTCCGTGATGGGCATGGGCGATCTGACGTTCAGCGCCGATCTGGTGCGGCTGGCGCTCCAGGAGAGCGCCGAGATCTACACCTACGTGCTGCTGATCTACTTCGTGATCGCCTTCCTGCTCACCCGGCTCATGCGCGCCCTGGAGCGGCGGCTGAAGGCCGGGGTCGGCAAGGAGTCGCCGCCCGGGAGGTCCGCGCGCAGGCCGCGCCGGGCCGGGGCCGTCGGGCCGCAGCGGGCGGGGGTCGTGGAGCCGCGTCCGGCCGGGACGGCCGGGGTCGGAGGTGGTGTCGCATGACCTGGGACTGGAGCGCCGTGACGGACTTCCTGCCGCTGCTGCGGCAGGGTCTGGTGGTCACCCTGGAGGCGCTGGCCCTCGGCTCGCTGATCTCGTTCGGCCTGGGGCTGGTGTGGGCGCTGCTGATGCGGACGCCCACACGCTGGGTGCGCTGGCCGGTCGGGGCGGTCACCGAGTTCGTCCGCGACACCCCGTTGCTGGTGCAGCTGTTCTTCCTGTTCTACGTACTGCCCGAGTGGGGCCTGACGCTGTCCGCGCTGACCACCGGTGTGCTCGGCATCGGCCTGCACTACTCGACGTACACGATGCAGGTCTACCGGGCCGGTATCGAGGCGGTGCCGGCCGGCCAGTGGGAGGCGGCGACGGCGCTGAGCCTGCCGCCCGGCCGGACCTGGCGGGCGGTGATCCTCCCGCAGGCGATCCGGCGGGTCGTGCCGGCCCTCGGCAACTACGTCATCGCCATGCTCAAGGACACACCGATGCTGATGGTGATCACCGTGCTGGAGATGCTCGGTGAGGCCCGGCTCTTCTCCCAGCAGCACTTCCGCTTCACCGAGCCGCTCACGGTGATCGGTGTGGCCTTCATCCTCATCTCCTATCTGGCCTCCCTTCTCCTGCGAGCCCTGGAGCGACGTCTTGTCCGCTGACACCCACCTGACGAGCGATCCCGACGCCCACACCAATCCGCCGGTGGACGGCAGCGAGCTGATCCGCTTCGAGCAGGTCACCAAGCGCTTCGGCGACAACACCGTGCTCGACCGGCTCGACTTCTCCGTCGACTCCGGCCGGCACGTGACGCTGATCGGCCCGTCCGGCTCCGGCAAGACGACGATCCTGCGGCTGCTGATGACGCTGACCCGGCCCGACGAGGGCACGATCACGGTGGCCGGGGAGCGACTGCACCCGGCCGGGGAGAAGCAGACCCGCGAGATCCGCAAGAAGATCGGGATGGTGTTCCAGCAGTTCAACCTGTTCCCGAACATGAGCGTGCTCAGGAACCTCACCGAGGCGCCCGTGACCGTCCTCGGGCTGTCCCGGGACGAGGCGGAGGCCCGCGCCCGCGAGCTGCTCGACCTGGTGGGCCTGGCCGACAAGTGCGACATGCGCCCGACCCGGCTGTCCGGCGGGCAGCAGCAGCGGGTGGCGATCGCCCGCGCGCTGGCGATGCGGCCGCAGGTGCTGCTGCTCGACGAGGTGACCTCGGCACTCGACCCGGAGCTGGTGGCGGGCGTCCTCGACCTGCTCCGGGACATCGCCCGCAGCACGGACATCACGATGCTGTGCGTGACCCACGAGATGAACTTCGCCCGGGACATCTCCGACCAGGTGCTGATGTTCGACGAGGGGCGCGTCATCGAGTCCGGGCCGCCGGAGAAGCTCTTCGGCGACCCCGACCACGCGCGCACCCGGGAGTTCCTCGGCGCGCTGCTGTGACCTCGGTTACCGACCAGGAAAGTTTTGGCGTGCAATTACAGGACGCGCACAAGTCATCACCCCAGGTCTCGTCGGGGTGACATGACTTCGGCATATGCCAGAGTGTCAGCGCCCCAGTTGAGGGGGCCACTTTCTCGCCAACAACCCCTTCCGCGGCGCTTCTTGCCGGTTATCGTGGAGGGGATCCGCTGTCCGGATCACGGCCCAGAAAGCGACCGGGGGGATTCACCGTGGCGCTGAAGCAAGAGCCGACCGCGCCGTACCACTCGGCTCAGGACGCCCTGCGCGTCCTGGAGACGGTGGCGCGGCACTCCAGCGGTGTCACCGACACCCTGCTCGCCCGCGAGAGCGGCCTGGGCACCGAGCGACTGCCCGCGCTGCTGCGCATGCTGCGCCGCGAGGGCTATGTCGAGCAGGTCGGCGACGGTGCGTACGTCACCGGACACGCCCTGGCCCGCCTCGGCTCCACCCACGACCGCGAGCAGGCCTTGCGGGAGAAGCTCCAGCACACCCTCGACCGACTGCGCGACTCCGTCGGCGCCGCCGTCTACATCAGCCGGTACGTCGACGGAGAGGTCAAGGTGACCCAGTACGCCGACAGCCCCGCGACCCCGGCGGTCAACGAGTGGGTGGACTTCCGCTTCTCCGCGCACGCCACCGCGGTCGGCAAGAGCCTTCTCGGCCAACTCGATCACAACGGCCGGCGTGACCATCTCGCCCGGCACAAGATGGCCCGTCTCACCTCGCGCACCATCACCAGCGACAAACTGCTGCTCTCCCGGCTGGAGGCGCAGCCGCCCACGGTGCCGGTGCTCGACCTTCAGGAGTACGCGGTCGGCACGGTCTGCGCGGCCGTCCCGATCACCGCCGGGTCCTCGGTGGGCTGCCTCGCCGTGTCCCTCCCGCTGGAGCACGCGCACCGGCTGCGCCAGGCCGCGGACGCGCTGAACCGGAACGCGGCGCCGGTCCTGCTGTCACTGGCGATCTAGGGCGCTTCTCGAGACGCGGCGCCCGGCCCGGCCGGGGCGGGCGCCGCGTGGTCACGAGCACCCCCGCGGACCAGGTAGTATTTTCTTCGTCGCCGGCCGCACAGCGCGGAAGGCGGGAGTCATGCGCCGCTAGCTCAGTTGGTTAGAGCAGCTGACTCTTAATCAGCGGGTCCGGGGTTCGAGTCCCTGGCGGCGCACAGAAGAGGGGCCCTTCGCGAAAGCGGAGGGCCCCTCGGCCATGTACTCCTCGGCCATGAGCCCCTCCCGCCCCCGGGCCCGGAACTCCGCCTCCAGCCCGGCCAGGTCCACGGCGCCGAACCTGCGGTAGGCGCTCGCGCCGGGCGGCCGCCACCACACCGGATCGGCGCACCGGAAGCCCTCCCCTCTGAGCCCCGCCCGGTGGACCTTGTTCGTGGCGGTCACCGGCATCCGCTCCACCACCCGCACGAACCGCGGCGCCATCTTCGTCCCCAGATCCGGCTGGGCCGCCAGGAACTCCAGGAAACCGGCCGGGTCGAAGTCCCCCGCGAGGGTCGCCATCACCTGGTCCCCGGCCACCGGGTCGGGCACCGCGTACACGGCGACGGCCACGGCACCCTCGTACCGGGCGAGGATGTTCTCGATCAGCGCGGCGGCGAGGTTCTCGCTGTCGACGCGCAGCCGGTCGTCGGTCCGCCCCGCGAAGTAGAGGAAGCCGTCCCGGTCCCGGTAGAAGAGGTCGCCGGTCCAGTACCAGCCGTCCCGGCGCCGCTCGCGCTCCGCCTCGGGGTTGCGCCAGTAGCCCTCGAACGGGTTCGGTCCGCGGTTGACCAGCTCGCCGATCGCCGCGTTCCCGTTGAGCAGCCGCCCGGCCGCGTCGAAGTCGGCGGGCGGGCACTCCGCGCGGGTGTGCGGGTCGAGGACGACGAGCTCGCCCCCGCGGGCCGGCCTGCCGACCGCCCCGGACGGGGTCCCCGGCGTCCACTGGACCGCGGCCCCGCCCTCCGAGGAGCCGTACCCCTCCACCAGCCGGACCCCGAACCGCCGCTCGAAGGCGGCCGCGTCCACCGCGCCCGCCTCCGTCCCGAAGCCCAGCCGCAGCGGATTGTCCCGGTCGTCCGGGCGGGCCTCGGTGGCCAGCAGGTACTGCACCGCCCGCCCCACGTACGTGAAGTAGGTCGCCCGGTAGCGCCGTACGTCCGGCAGGAACCGCGAGGCCGAGAAACGGCGGCGCAGCGCCACCCCCGCCCCGGCCGCCAGCGCGGGCGCCCAGTCGGCGATCACCGCGTTGCCGTGGAACATCGGCATGCAGACGTAGTGCACGTCGTCCGGGCCCACCCCGAACTGCTCCACCAGCGAGCGGCCGGCGGCGGCGAGCCGGCCCTGGGAGCAGATCGCGGCCTTGGGCGCGCCGGTCGAGCCGGAGGTGAAGCAGAGCAGGACGCGGTCGGCCGGGGTGGCCCGGGAGGCGTCCGGCCGGGCGTCCGCGTAGGGGGCGAGCAGGTCGGCGTAGGCCTCGGTGTCGGTCACCAGCAGGCGCACTCCGGGCAGTTCGAGTCCGTCGAGGAGGGGCAGGTGGGCCCGCTCGGTGACGACGACCCGGCATTCGGTGTGCCGGATGTCGCGGGCCAGCTCGGGCCCCCGGCGGGTGGGGTTGATGCCCGCGACGGCCGCCCCGGCCAGCGCGGCCGCGCCGAGCCACAGCGGGAACTCCGGGGTGTTGTCGAGCAGGACGCCCACATGCGGCTCGGCGCCCCTGGGCAGCAGCTCGGTCAGCAGCTGCGCCCGGGCCGCCGCTCCGGCCGCCGTCTCGTGGTGGGTCAGCACTTGCTCCTCGCACCACAGCCCCGGCCGGTGGTCCCCCCACCGCTCCGCGACGAGTTCGGCGACCGTGACCCTCGCGTTCCACGTGGACTTCATGTCCGCGCACGGTAGTTGACGGTCCGTCAGATAGCCACGGCTACGGCATGAGGTCATCGGCCGCGGAGAACATCAGGTGCGCGGTGACGATGAAGGTGACGCAGAAGGCGAGCGCCGCGCCGAGGAACAGCATCAGGCATCCCGACTCGGCGAAGAGTCGGCCGTGCGCCGGCGGCTTGGCCGTGCCCTGCTCGGGGTGGTCGGCGGCGTAGTGGACGGTGACGACGTCACCCTCCAGGGTCGTACCCGGTCCGCCCGCCTCCTCGAAGCGGACGGTGCGGCCGTCCCGGGTGGTGAACTCGTAGACGTGATGCAGGGTCGTCGACACACTGCTGTCGCCGCCGCCTCCGCTGGTGGTCGTGTACGTGCGCAGGCAGCGCGCCTCGGCGACCAGGCCACTGCCCCAGGCCCGGCTGACCCGCCGGGAACGCTTGACCACCGCGTACATGGCACAGAGCAGCCCGACGATCATGATCGACGGGATGATGACGAAGAAGATCTCCACGGGTCCCCCGGCCTCGAGAACACCTACCCCCCGGTAGGCGTGTCAGGAACCTACCCCCGGGTGGCGGCCGACCGGCTCAAGGGACGCTCAGAACTCACCGGGCGGGCGGGCGTCCGGCGACGGGTCCGCCCGGGGGCGGACCCGTGTGCGCCGGGCACCGGTGACACCGGCGCGCACGGACCCTGCCCGTGGGGGGATCAGAAGGTGACGTCGGAGCAGGCGTAGAACGCGTTGGCCGTGTCCGCGATCGTCCACACCGCGACGATGACGTGGTGGCCGCTCAGCCCGGACGGCAGCGTGCCGCTGTGGGAGAGCGTGGACGGCGGGCGCTGGCCGTTGTAGGGCACCGTCAGGAACGGTGTGGTGGTGAGGTCGGCGCGGGTCAGGTTGTGGTTCTGGTTCCAGCCCGCCTTGGTGACGTAGTACCGGAAGTCGGTGGTGGCGTGCATGGCGGTGAACTGCCAGCGGAAGGTGTAGCTCTGCCCGCCGGTCACCTTGGTGGTCGGCCAGGCTCCGCCCGAGGGGGTCTTCGGGCTGTCGAGCTGGGCGAACCGCGTGTTGTTGCCTGAGCAGATCTGGCCGTCGGCCGGACCCGCGGCCGGGAAGCCCTTGGGCCCCTCGACGCTCTGCGGCTCCCACTGGATGTCGCCGCAGTTCGTGACCGTGCCGTTCTGGCAGAGCTTCTGCCTGCTGACGGGCAGGTCGGTGTAGCCGTGGCTGCTGGCGCCGCCGGCCGAGAGCACGAGGGCTCCGGTGGTGGCGAGGCCCAGCACGGCGGCGTACCACTTGGTCCGTGTGCGCATACTGCCGCTCCTGGAGAACGTGGGGAGGTTCACTGAGGCGTGCAGGTCTAGACCAAGTCTCAGATTATTGCCGTCAATTGAACATGTCCATACCAATCACGGGCTTGCTTCGCCCCGGCCCGCGCAGAACGCCACCGTCAGGTCCTTCACCAGCGCCTTGCGCTCGTAGTCGTCCAGTTCGACCAGTCCGCGCATGGTCAGCCGGGTCACCGTGTCCTCCACCGAGTCGAGGACCGAGGTGAGCACGCTCGCCCGCTGCCGCGCGTCCAGCGCGGCGATCCGGCGGCGCTGCATCGCGGCGGCGACCTCCGGGGCGTACTCCACCCGCACCGGCCGCACCGAGAACACCTCCAGACCGACCTCCCCCGCGTCCCGCGCCACCCGTCTGCCCAGCGCGTCGGCGGCCGCGTCCAGCGAACCCCGCGCCGCGCCCGGCATCTCCACCGGCACCCGGGCCAGCGCCGCCTCCACGCACTCGCGCAGATACGTCTCGTGGTCCTCGACCCCGAGCATGGCCCGCGCGGTGTCCCGCACCCGCCACACCACCAGCACCAGGACCCGCAGCGCGACCCCGTTGCCGTCGGCGGCCTGCATCGGCTCGCTGCGCCAGTGCCGCAGCCGCACGTCCACCCGGTGGCGCAGCAGCAGCGGGTTGACCCACGTCAGGCCGGTGCGCCGGACGGTCCCCCGGTAGCGGCCGAACTGGTCGAGCACCCAGGCCTGTCCGGTCCGGCCCCGGGCCAGGCCGCCGAACCCGAACAGCCCGAGCGCCACGGTCCCGGCGTACGCCGCCCACTGCGCCGGGCCGAGCCCGGCGCCCGCCGACGCGGGCAGCCACAGCGCCTGCGCGACCGGCACCGGCAGCGCACCCGTCCACCACGAGACCACCGCGCAGCCGGCCGTTCCGCAGGCCCCGGCGAGCACACCCAGCGCGCCGGGCAGCGCCCGCCCGCGGTGCTCCACCAGCTCGGGGTCGACCTGCGGCACGGGCGGCGCGGTGGCGAGTCCGGGGCGCCGGAAGCGCGGCTGCTCGCCGGCGCCCGGCCGGCGCCCCACGACCGCGGGCGCGACCGGCACGGACACCGGGTCCGGCTCGTCGCGGAAGAGCAGATGGACGGGGATCTCGGTGGTCACCTCGTTCTGGATCAGCCGGACGGGCCTGCACTGCTCCTCGGCCGGTGCCGGACCGTCCTGCCCCCCGGACCGGCCCGGTCCGTCCTGCCCCTCGGCCCGGCCCGGTCGGTCCTGCCCCTCGGCCGGTCCCGGTCCGCCGGACTCGGGCGGCGTCTGTGACGTGGTCGTCGTGCTCATACGTGCCTCCAGCCTCCGCGCCAGATGCGTCGCATCAGGGGCGAGTAGGGGGTCCGCGCGTGATTGCCGGTGGAGCTGCGGGAGTCGCCGGTGGGGCTGCGGGTGACCGTCGGGCCGGGGG
>NZ_VJZD01000214.1 GCF_009377175.1 Streptomyces adustus | reverse complement strand
GCCCCAGCCCGCGCCCAGGAGGACCCCCCGTGCCGGACCACGACAGCCACGACACCTACGACCGTCTGATCGCCCTGCTCGACACCGCCCGGGTCGGCTACCGGCTCATCGACCACGAACCCGAGGGCGGCACCGAGGCCGTGTGCGCGCTGCGCGGCCACCCGGCGTCCGAGGCGGCGAAGTGCATCGTCCTGCGGGTGAAGGTGGACCGGCGCACCACGCGGCACGTGCTCGCGGTGGTTCCCGGGGACCGGCGGGTGGATCTGGATGCCGTGCGGGAGCTGTTCGCGGCGCGCTATGTCGGCTTCAGCGACGCGGAGACCGCCGAGCGGCTGGCCCGCTCCGTGCCGGGCACGGTGCTGCCGTTCGCCTTCGACCCCGGGCTCGAACTCGTCGCCGACCCTGATGTCGTCACCCGGTCGCAGCTGTACTTCAACGCCGCCCGGCTGGACCGCTCGCTGGTGATCTCCGGCGAGGACTACGCGAGGCTGGCAGAGCCGCGGGTGGAGCGCATCGCGAGCCCCGCCTGACCCGGCCGGCCGCTCAGACCCGGTGCTCCGCCGGTTCCCGCAGCGGCCAGGTGCCGTCCACGACCGCCTCCGGGTCGCCCTTGCGGCGCAGGAAGCTCTGGAAGTCGGCCGCCCAGTCGGCGTACCACTCGATCTGGCGGCGGTGCAGCTCCGCCGGGCCGAGTGCCGCCACCTTGGGGTGCCGCTCGGCTATCGCGCAGGCCAGCCGGGCCGCGGCGAGGGCGTCGGCGGCGGCGTCATGCGCGGCGTCGAGGACGACGCCGTACTCCGCGCAGACCGCTTCCAGGTTGCGCTTGCCGCGGCGGTAGCGGTCGGCCCAGCGGTCGATGGTGTACGGGTCGATCACCGGGGCGGGGTCGAGGCCGCCCAGCCGGTCGCGCAGGGACGGCAGCCCGTGCCGGCGCAGTTCCGCGGAGAGCAGGCTCAGGTCGAAGGCCGCGTTGTACGCGACGACCGGGACGCCGGTCTTCCAGTAGGTCGTCAGGACGTCCGCGATCGCGTCGGCGACCTGGTCGGCCGGCCGGCCCTCGGCGCTCGCGCGTTCGTTGCTGATGCCGTGCACGGCGACCGCGTCCGCCGGGATCTCCACGCCCGGGTCCGCCAGCCACTCACGACGTCCCTGGGGCTGTCCGCCCCTGACCTCGATCACGGCCCCCGTGACGATACGTGCCTCGTGGGGATCCGTCCCCGTGGTCTCCAGGTCGAAGCCGATCAACAGCTCGCGGTGCCAGGCCATGATGGCCCCCCTTCTCGGTGGTGCTTTCCCCCTGTGCTCCACACGATCGCACGCGCCACTGACAATCCGAGGACCGCGTTCGCCTTCCCCACCCCGACCAACCGTCCCAACAGGTGCCGGTTCAGGACACAGGCCGTGAATCGGTCCAAGCGAGCTCGAACTCCTCGCGGTATGCCGAGAAGAGACCGCCTTCGTCCAATTCGCCCGACTTGACCACCCGGCTGCCGTTGCGCAGCACCAGCACCGGCGCCTCCATGCCCCGGGTGCGCCGCAGATAGGACTGCACGACCGCGACGCCGTCCGAGCCGTCGCCGTCGACGAGGTAGGCGGTGAAGCGCGGGGTCTCGTCGTAGACCTGGATCTGGAAGGCGTCCGGGTCGCGCAGCCGGGAGCGGACCCGGCGCATGTGCAGGATGTTCATCTCCACGGCCCGGCTGAGCTCGCTGCGTTTCAGGCCGAGCTCGCGCTCCCGGCGCTTGACCGCGCTGGAGGCCGGGTTCAGGAACAGCAGCCGCACCCGCGCGCCCGCCTCGGCCAGCCGCACCAGGCGCCGCCCGGAGAAGTTCTGCACGAGCAGGTTGAGGCCGATGCCGATGGCGTCGAGCCTGCGGGCGCCGCCGAAGATGTCCTCGGCCGGGAACCGGCGCAGCAGCCGCACCCGGTCGGAGTGGACGGCGACCACGTCCGCGTAACGGTCGCCGACCAGGTCCTCGACCGCGTCGACGGGCAGCCGCCGGGCGGAGGGCACGTCGCCGCCCGGGTCGAGCATCTCCAGCAGCCGCGCGGAGGCCCGCTCGGCCTGGTTCAGGACGGCCTCGGACAGGGCCCGGTTGCGGGAGACGACGTTGCGGGTGACTTCCAGTTCGTCCAGGGCGAGTTCGACGTCCCGGCGGTCGTCGAAGTAGGGCTCGAAGCACGGCCAGTGCTGCACCATCAGCTCGCGCAGCTGGGGCAGCGTGAGGAAGCTGATCACGTTGTCGTCGGCCGGGTCGAGGAGATAGCCCTTGCGGCGGCTGACCTCGCGCACGGCGACCGCGCGCTGCACCCACTCCTGGCCCGCGGGCCCGGCCGCGGCGACCACCCACTCGTCGCCGTGGACGGGTTCGTAGACGGGACGCAGGACAGCGGCCACGACCGCGCGCAGCCGCTGTTCGACGAGGTTCAGCCAGATGTAGGCCCGGCCGGCTCGCTGGGCGCGCGTACGCACCTCACGCCAGGCGTCGGCGTCCCAGTCCAGCTCCGGCCCGATGGAACCTGTGCCCATCGGCCGCGCCAGCGACACCGTGCCGGGCGGGACTTCTGCCGAGTTCCCCTCGTGACCCTCGTCACCAGGGGGCAACTCAAGCCCTCCCGAGCCCACCCGCGCACCGCCTTCCGCTCCCCCGAGCATCCCCGTCCCAACGATCAAGGAAGGGTACTCCGGGAGCGGTCGGCGGTGCAGCCGGATGGCCATGGTCGTTTCTCAACTACGAGGTTCCACATGCCCGTTCTGCCCCGCGAGGGCGGCCGGAGTGAGCGGATTCATAGCGGTGACGTCCCTGGGTGCGATGGAGAAGCCCTGCCAGTGGACGGGCATGGGCTGCTGGTCCTCGTCCCGGGCTATGTGGTGGAAACCCACGTTCACCCAGACGACTGGGTGGGTGAGGGTCTGTCCGTTGACCCAGGTGTCCACCGACTTCCCGTGCCCGGCACCGCAGTTGAGCGGGTTGTTGCTGGCGTACTGCTCGCACTTGTTGTACTCGGTGAAGTACACGTCGTGCTTGGTGAAGGCGCGGCCCGGGTACTTGGCGGTGGGCCCGGGGACGAGCTCGTAGGAACGGGCGTGGCCGTCCTTGTTCTTGCCGGTCGCGCTGACGATGCGCCACCAGCGCATGTCCTTGGCGTCGCCCGCGAGTTCCTTGGTGACGTTGGTGCGGGTGGTCTTGTTGGTCGGGCCCTGCCCGCCCGCGGCGGGCGGACTGACGACCGAGTCGTACTGCTCGACGCGGCCCTTGGACGAGCCGTCGAGGCCGAAGTCGAGCCGCCAGAACACGTTGTGGCTGTGGCTGGTCGCGTAGGCCTTGGCGCCCTTGCCGAGCGGCCAGCCGCGGCCGTCGCCGGCGTCGTAGTCGTACGGCGAGAGGCTGCCGGTGGCGCCGACGTTCATGTTGACGGTGCCGTCGTCCTGGAACCGCCACTCCGTCATGTACTCGTACCAGCCGACCTTGTTGACCGTGTAGACGAGCAGGTCCTTGCCCTGGGCCTGGTACACCTTGTCACCGGTGTCGGCCTGCATACGGTAGGCGTGGCCGCGCGAACGGGTCGTGGTGCACAGGCCCTTGACGTTCGGGTGCGCGGGGTCCATGCCCTCGGGGACCTTGACCGACCGGATGGTGCCGCCCGGGCACTCGGCGGGGGCCAGGTTCACCAGGCCGGAGCCGAAGTTGTAGTCGGTGACGTCGTTGAACTCGTTCTTGCCGTCGTCGTAGGGCACATGGATCTGGGCGAGCTTGGCGCTGTTGAGGACCTTGATCGGAGCGGCCTCGCCGGGCGGCTGGTAGGAGACGTCCTCCAGGACCAGGCCGGACCTGCTCTCGAAGCGCCAGCACATGCGCCAGGTCGTACCGCTGGCGAGCTTCTGTTCGATCCGGAAGGCGGTGCTGCACGCCGGCGCAGCCGCCGCGGGGGCCGCCTCGGGCCGGGCGGCCGCCGGTCCCGCGGCGGTCGTCGCTCCGGCGGCCAGCGCCACCAGGGACAGTCCCACCGCAGCGGTGCGGGCACGGCCGATTCTGTTCACGCGCATGAGGAAATGACTCCCTAACAGGAGGTGGGTTTGCGGGCTGGACGCGGCGCGCCGCAGCACACCGGGCGTGGCACGCCACAGCGGAGCGGACACGGCGCGTCTCAGCGGGCGAGCGAGGCGACCTTGCGGGCGCTCAGGTCGATGACGAGCGACCTGGCGTCGATCCACGGCCCGTTCTTGACCTTCGGGAACAGCCGTACACAGCGGTGTTCGCCGCACTTGTCGAGCACGGCGGGCTGGGCACCCGGCGTGGCCCGGTAGACCATGCCGGTGATCAGCAGCTGGTCCGGCGAGGTCAGCTCCTCGCCCGTGGCGTCCTTGTAGTCCGCCTTCAGGCCCGCGCCCGCCGGGTCGGCGATCAGCAGCCGGGCGGCCTCGGTCTGCTCGTCCCGGCTCAGCGGCGGCTGGACGCCGTGCTGACGGCCGGTCCCCTCCACCTTCCCGGTGTCCAGGTTCACGGTCCGGGTGACGAGCGTGTCGTCGCGGTAGTCGTAGAACGTGACGTCCGCGCGGCGCGGCGCGTGCGGGTCGTCGAGTTCGGCGGCGTCCGGCTCGGCGAGGTCGACGCCGATGCGCTGCGGGCCGCGTCCGCCCGTCACGCTCTCCCCCGAGACGAGCTGCTGCCCGCCCAGCGCGATCCGCTCGACCCGCCGGGTCTCGTCGTCGGTCAGCGGGTCCCGGCCGGTGCCCTTCGCTCCCTCGGCCGGCGCCGGTGCCACGGTCCCCGGCGCGACCGAGGCGCCGCCCTGGCCGGCGGCATCCTGCCGGGCCGACTGCCCGCCCTTGCTCCCTCCCGTCTCGTCCGCCCCCGCCGTGCCCGGCAGGGTGATCGCGGCCATGACGGCGGTCCCCACCACCGCCATGGCCGCGCCGGCCACCACCTTTCCCAGATGGCGGTGCACTATTTCGCGCACTTGTTCCCCCTACTCCCCCAACTCCCTGGGAGTAACTGTTTGCCCCGATTGCTCGGCATACGTCGTATGCACTGGTCGGACGGTAAGAGGGGCGTAAGTCACAGGTGGTTCCATCACTTTCGGGGACACTCGGGGCCAAGGCGCCCCCAGCGCCGCCGTCCACCTGAAAGAGTCGTGTCCATGCAGGTCTGGCCTGGAGAGGCGTACCCACTCGGTGCCACGTACGACGGCGCCGGCACCAATTTCGCGGTCTTCACGGAGGCCGCCGACCGAGTCGAGCTGTGTCTGCTGCACGACGACGGCGCGGAGACGGCGGTCGAGCTGCGCGAGAGCGACGCGTTCGTACGGCACGCGTACGTGCCCGGCGTCATGCCGGGCCAGCGGTACGGCTTCCGGGCGCACGGCCCGCACTCCCCCGAGCGCGGACTGCGCTGCAACTCGGCGAAGCTGCTGCTCGACCCCTACGCGAAGGCGGTCAGCGGCTCGGTCCGGTGGGGGGAGGAGGTGTACGGCTACCACTTCGGCAGCCCCGACCGGCGCAACGACCTGGACTCCGCGCCGCACACGATGACCTCGGTCGTGGTCAACCCGTACTTCGACTGGGGCGACGACCGGCGGCCGCGCACCGAGTACCACCACACGGTGATCTACGAGGCCCATGTCAAGGGCCTCACGATGCGTCACCCGGCGCTGCCCGAGGAACTGCGCGGCACCTACGCGGCACTCGCCCATCCCGCCGTCATCGACCACCTCACCTCGCTCGGGGTCACCGCGCTGGAACTGATGCCGGTGCATCAGTTCGTCAACGACCACCGCCTGGTGGACATGGGCCTGAACAACTACTGGGGCTACAACACCATCGGCTTCTTCGCCCCGCACAACGCCTACGCCTCCTGGGGCGACCGCGGGCAGCAGGTCCTGGAGTTCAAGTCGGCGGTACGGGCGCTGCACGAGGCCGGCATCGAGGTGATCCTCGACGTGGTCTACAACCACACCGCCGAGGGCAACCATCTGGGCCCGACGCTGTCCTTCCGGGGCCTGGACAACCCGTCGTACTACCGGCTGGCCGACGATCCCCGCTACTACACGGACACGACGGGCACCGGGAACTCGCTGCTGATGCGGTCCCCGCACGTGCTCCAGCTGATCATGGACTCGCTGCGCTACTGGGTCACCGAGATGCACGTCGACGGCTTCCGCTTCGATCTGGCGGCGACGCTGGCCCGGCAGTTCCACGAGGTGGACCGGCTGTCGTCGTTCTTCGACCTGGTGCAGCAGGACCCGGTGGTCTCCCAGGTCAAGCTGATCGCCGAGCCGTGGGACGTCGGCGAGGGCGGCTACCAGGTGGGCAACTTCCCGCCGCTGTGGACCGAGTGGAACGGCAAGTACCGCGACACCGTGCGGGACCTGTGGCGCGGCGAGCCCCGGGCGGTCGCGGAGTTCGCGTCGCGGCTGACCGGCTCGTCCGATCTGTACCAGGACGACGGACGGCGCCCGCTGGCCTCGATCAACTTCGTGACCTGCCACGACGGCTTCACCCTGCACGACCTGGTGTCGTACGACGACAAGCACAACCACGCCAACGGCGAGGACAACCGGGACGGCGAGAGCCACAACCGGTCCTGGAACTGCGGGGTGGAGGGCGAGACGGACGACCCCGCCGTGCTGGCGCTGCGGGCCCGCCAGATGCGCAACTTCGTCGCCACGCTGATGCTCTCCCAGGGCGTACCGATGATCAGCCATGGCGACGAGGTCGCGCGCACCCAGCACGGCAACAACAACGCCTACTGCCAGGACAGCGAGCTGGCCTGGGTGAAGTGGCCCGGGACCGACGCCGACGGCGACACCGGGGACGGCGGGCTGCTGGACTTCACCCGCGCGCTGGTGCGCCTGCGCAAGGACCATCCGGTCTTCCGCAGGCGGCGCTTCTTCCACGGCCGGCCGGTGGAGGGCACCCACGACGATCTGTCGGACATCGCCTGGTTCACCCCGGAGGGCGCCGAGATGACCCAGCGGGACTGGGACTCGGCGCAGGCCTCGGCGCTCACCGTGTTCCTCAACGGCAACGCGATCTCCGAGCCCGGCCCGCGCGGCGAGCGCATCGCCGACGACTCCTTCCTGCTGATGTTCAACGCCTCGGCGAAACAGCTGGAGTTCGTGGTTCCGGTCGATCACGGGCAGCAGTGGCAGGTCGTGGTCGACACGGCCCTCCCGGAGGGGGTGCCGTCGCAGACGGACGACAAGGTGCGGGCCGGGGACCGGCTGACCCTGCTCGACCGCAGCCTGACGGTCCTGCGCCGGCCCACCTAGGACCTGGCGGGGCGCTCCGGTGGCACCGCTCGACGGGCCGCCCGGGGCGCTCCGGCGGCACCGCGGTGGAGGCGCGCGCGGGGAGGCGTACGGGCGGAGCCGGGTGCGGCGATGACACGAAAGGCGGCGGGGCGGGTACGTAGGTGCCATGACACCTGAGCGACCCGACCCGACGGTGCCCACCGCCACCTACCGGTTGCAGCTACAGCCCGAGTTCCCGTTCGGGGCCGCGACGGAGGTCGTGCCGTACCTGGCCTCGCTCGGCGTCTCGCATCTGCACCTGTCCCCCGTCCTGGAGGCCGTGCCCGGCTCGGCGCACGGCTACGACGTCGTCGACCACGCGCGCGTACGGGAGGAGCTGGGCGGCGAGGACGGGCTGCGCGCGCTGTCGCGCACCGCGCGCGAGCACGGTCTCGGCCTGGTGGTGGACATCGTGCCCAACCACATGGCCATGGCGCCCCGGCACAACCGGGCCCTGTGGGAGGTGCTGCGGGAGGGGCCGAAGTCGCCGTACGCGCGCTGGTTCGACATCGACTGGGAGGCGCAGGGCGGGCAGGTGCTGCTGCCCGTGCTCGGCGGTCCGGTCGGCGCGGAGATCGGGCACCTGGAGGTCGACGGCGACGTCCTGCGCTACCACGACCACGTGCTGCCGCTGCGGGAGGGCACCGAGGAGCTGCCGCTGCCGCAGCTCCTGGACGCCCAGTGGTACCGCCCCGCGTGGTGGCGGCTGGCCCGTACCGAGCTCAACTACCGGCGTTTCTTCAGCATCTCCGAGCTCGTCGGGGTGCGGGTGGAGGACCCGGAGGTCTTCGAGGCCACCCACGCCAAGATCCTCCAGCTGCTCCACGAGGGGGTGGTCGACGGCCTGCGCGTGGACCACCCCGACGGACTCGCCGACCCCGACGGCTATCTGGAGCGGCTGCACGAGGCGACCGGCGGCCGCTGGACGGTCGTGGAGAAGATCCTGGCGGACGGGGAGCACCTGCCCGCCTCCTGGCCCGTGGCCGGCACCACCGGCTACGACGCCCTGCGGCACGTCGACGGCCTCTTCACGGATCCGGCAGGGGCCGGGGAACTCCTGGCCCGGTACCGGCGTTTCGCGGCCCCGCAGACCGACCGGGGCGGCGACTGGGCGGCGACGGTACGGCGGGCCGGCTACCGGGTGCTCTCGCACGAGCTGGCCGCCGAGGTCGACCGGCTGACCCGGGTCGCGGTCCGGCTGTGCGCCACGGCGCCGGACCCCGGGCTGCGCGACCGGGCGCCCTGGGCGCTGCGGACCTCGCTGCGGGAGCTGCTGGTCCGGCTGGAGGTCTACCGGCCCTACGCCTCGGGCGACGCGGCCGACGTCGTCACCGCGCAGGCCGCGGCCGAGGCCCGGCGTGCCTTCGTCGTGCCCGAGGAGGCCGGCGCGGTCGATGTCGTACGGGATCTCGTACTCGGGCGTCATGGGGACGGGCCGGGCCACGTCGAGTTCCGTACGCGCTTCGCGCAGACGGCGTCCGCGCTGCGCGCCAAGTCCGTCGAGGACACCGCGTTCTACCGCTATGTGCCGCTGCTGTCGGGGACCGAGGTCGGCGGGAACCCCGGGCGCCCGGCCGTGTCCCCGGCGGACTTCCACGCCCACTGCGCCCGGGTGCAGCGCGACTGGCCGGTCGGCGGGAGCGTGGTGACGACCCATGACACCAAGCGCAGTGCCGATGTCCGGGCGGCCCTCGCCGTGCTGACCGAGTGCCCCGGACCCTGGGCCGACGTGCTGGCCGAGGTGACCTCCGACGGCGACGGCGGGCCGGACGCCCAACTGGCCTGGGTGGCCTGGCAGACGGTGTTCGGGCTCGGGCCCGCGGCCCCGGAGCGGGTCGATCAGGCGCTGCTGAAGCAGGTGCGGGAGGCCGGTCTGTACACGAGCTGGACCGAGCAGGACCCCACGTACGAGGAGCGGGTGGCGCGGTTCGTCGCGACGGGGCCCTGCGGGGCGCCGGGTGAGCGGATGGCCGCCTTCCGGGACGCCCTGGAGCCGCATCTGCGCGCGAACGTGCTGGGTACGGCCCTGGTGCATCTGACGATGCCCGGCGTCCCCGATCTGTACCAGGGCACGGAGGCCGAGTACCGGGCGCTGGTCGACCCGGACAACCGGCGGCCGGTGCGGTTCCCGCCCGCGGATCCCGGGGAGAAGGGCGCACTGACGGTGGCCGCGCTGCGGCTGCGCGGGCGACGGCCCGAGGTGTTCGGGGACGCGGCGACGTACGCGCCCCTGCCCGCGGAGGGCGCGGCGGCGGCGCACTGTCTGGCGTTCGTCCGCTCGGCGACGGTCCTGACTGCGGTGACCCGGCTGTCCCTGCGGCTCGCGGAGGCGGGCGGCTGGCGGGACACCCGGCTGTCCCTGCCGCCGGGGCGGTGGGCCGATCTGCTGGCGCCCGGCCGGGAGTTCGAGGGGCACACGCGCGTGGCGGACCTCTTCGCCGAGCGTCCTGTGGCACTGCTGGAACGGATCGACGGGCAGCAACCGACCGGAGCGGAGGACACGACGGAGACAGCAGGAACGGCAGGGACCGCAGGAACGGCAGGAACGGCAGGCGCGACAGAAGCCGCAGGCGCGACAGAAGCCGCAGAACCGGCAGGGGCGTCCGGCACGGCAGGCAGGGCAGGGACGGCCGAGGGCGCCGCGGGCAAGGGCGCCGCGTCCGAGGGCGCCACCGGCGAGGCCTGACGGGCGGCGCGGACGGGCGGTGACGGGCCGAGGAGCGGCCGGGGCGAGCCACGGTGGACCGGGGCGAGCCGCGGCCGGCCGAGGGCGCCGCGTCCGAGGGCGCCACCGGCGAGGCGTGACGGGCGGCGCGGACGGGCGGTGACGGGCCGAGGAGCGGCCGAGGTGGGCCACGGTGGACCGGGGCGAGCCGTAGTGGGCCGGGGCGAGCTGCGGTCGGCCGCGGAGAGGCCCCGAAGAGGCCCCGGCCGGGGCAGGCTCCGCCCCGGCCTGCGGACGGCGGGGATCCGGCGGAGATACGGGAGACCTGGCGGGGAAGCGGGCGATCCGGCGGGGAAGCGGGCGATCCCACGGGGGTCCTCCGCGCGTCCTTGACAGTTCCCAGCGTCCATGGGGTACTGCGGATGCGAAGCAGGGCGGACCTTACGGGGGTGAGTCTCCTGCCGGAGCAGCGATACCCCAGCGTTCCCGAACTGGTCGAGTCCGCGCAGGCGTTGGCCGCCCATCGGCCCGGCCTGTGCACGCTGCGGCAGGTGGGCGTCTCGCGCGCCGGCCGACCGCTGCTTCTGCTCTCCATGGGCCACGCCCGGCGCGCCGTCCTCGTCGTCGCGGGGGCCCACGCGAACGAACCGGTCGGCGGCTCCACACTGCTGGCCCTCGCGGAACGGGTGCTGCACGACCGGGAGCTGCGGGCCGACACCTCCTGGCACTTCCTGCTGTGCGCCGACCCCGACGGGGCGAGTCTGCACGTGACGCCGACGCCACGCAGTCTGTTCGACTACCACCTCGGCTTCTTCCGGCCCGCCGGACCGGAACAGCCGGAGTGGTCGCCGTCCGTGCTGCCGCCCGACCGGCTGCCGCCCGAGACCCGCACCCTGACCGAGGTCATCGACGAGCTGCGGCCCTACCTCCAGATCTCCCTGCACGGCACCGACCTGGGCGGCAGCTGGATCCAGCTGACGAAGGACATCCCCGGCCTGGCGGAGCCGTTCGCCAAGTCCGCGGCCGAGTTGCACATCCCGGTGGAGACGGGCGCCTCCGACGCCGCGGGCTGGCCGGCCAGCGGGCCCGGGGTGCATGTGATGCCCGCGCTCGGCGCGGGCGCCGCGTACCCGAGCATGCCGGACGACGCACGGCACAGCACCTGGTACCACGCGCACCGCCACGGCGGTCTGACCGCCGTCGTCGAGGTGCCGATGTGGGCGAGCGACCTGGTGGACGACCGCGCGCCGCACCCGGCTCCCGCCGCCGCGATCCGGCGCCTCGCGCACCGGCTGCGGCGTGACGCCGTGGAGGTGGAGCAGGTGCTCGACGAGGCCCTGCCGCGCCTGGCCGGCGTGGACGGGCCGCTGCTGCGGGCCGCGCGCTGGGTGCTGGAGCTGGTGCCGGGGCTGGTCGAGGACTGGATCCACACACCACCGGCCGACACCACGATGGCGTACGTCGGCAGCGTCGACGCGTTCGCCCGCCGGCTGCCGATGCGTTCGGCGGCGATGCTGCTGCGGGTCCTCCAGGAGAACGACGACCGCGCGGCACCGCGTCTCGAACAGCTCGTGGCGGCCTGGAGCGACGCCTTCGCGGTACGGTTCCGCGCCCGCTGGGTGCCCTTGGAGCACCAGGTCGAGCACCAGTCCCGTACCGTCGTCGCGGCCGCGCTGCACGCGCGCGACCGCGACGGGTGAGACGGCCTGCGCCGCGCACTCCGGTCAGTCGTCCAGCGCGAACACCGGGCCGGTCCAGGCTGCCAGCAGGCAGGAGTTGGCGAAGGTCCGCGTGAACTCCACCGGGCGCCCGCCCCACTCGCCGCGCGCGTGGGCGGTCACCGGGGCGTACACCATCGTGCAGAAGCCGTCCGTCGGTGCGAGGGCGCCGATGTCACCGTTCGCGGAGGCGAGCCGGTCGCAGGCCTGTGCGGCGTGCGCGTGCCCCCGGGGCGGATCGCACCGCAGCAGCGCGGCGCGGGTGTCACCCGGGCGGGCGCCGTCGCCCCGGGTGACGGTGAGCCGGAGCCAGTCGCCCGAGGGTTCGTCCCGGGCGGCCGCCGGGGCCGACGCGCCGACGGTGAGCAGGGCGGCCGTCGTCAGCAGAGCGCCGCGTGCCAGGTACGCCGTACGTGCCCTGCCTCCCGTGTGCGCCGTGCCTCCCGTGCCTCCCGTGCGTGCCCTGCCGCCCCAGCGCGTCCCGGGCCGGTCGTGCCTCGTGGGTGTCGCGTACTGCGTCGTTTTCGGGTGCGTCATTCAAGAGGCATCGGCACGGCCGTCTCCGGACACCAGTCCCGCTCACCCGAACGGGACGCCTCGCGCGCGTGCGCCGCGGCCAGCTCGAACGTGGCGAGCACCACGCGCGACTGGTACTCCACCTGACGGGCTACCGGTATCCAGCGGGCCTGGCAGCCGTCGCGGTAGTCGGCGCACCACTCGTCGATGACCCGGTCCAGGTCCGGCAGCGCGTCGGCCGGATCGCCGCCGGCGCCCCGCACCAACTGGTGCAGCAGCCCCGCCGTGCGCAGGGCGAGCCGCCGTCCGGCGATGCGCAGGGCGGCGAGATGGGCGGTGCGCAGGGCCGGCAGGGGGCGCCCCCGGTCATGGACGTCGGGGTCCCACGCGTCGGCCAGGCCGGGACAGACCAGTAAATAGTCGTCGACCGGTGCGAGCAGGCGCGCCGCGTCCGGCCAGTCGCCGAGACCGGGCCGGACCCTGGCGAGGATCAGCTCCAGGAGCCCGGCGTCGTGGCGCAGGGTGCGGCTCACCGCGCGCAGCGTCTCGTCCGGGTCGGCGGGCGGGGAGCCGTCCTCGACGCCGGCCACGCCCCACATGGGGGCCTCGATGACGGCGGTGACCGTGCCGTGCCGGTGCGGATGGAACCAGGTGGACTCGACGGCGGCCTCGGTGATGGCCGCGGCCAGGTCGCCCCGGCTCGGCGGCGGGATCCGGTAGACGGCGGGGCCGAGACCGGGCCAGTACAGGGTGTCGTAGGGGCCGAGTTCGCGCGGGATGCCGAGCCGGGTCGCGGTGTGCGCGACGCGCTGGGCCAGACCCGGCAGGTCGCGGGTCAGTTCGACGAAGCCGCCGCCGACGTCGACACCGTGCAGGGAGCACTGGAAGAAAGGTTTCAGTTCGTCCTGGACGCCGAGCAGGGCACGCGTCTCGGGGAGCGCGGCGGCCTCCGCGCCGTCGGGCAGCCACTCGGGCTGTTCGAGGAAGCCGGGACGGAAGAAGTTCCGGAAGTAGTGGCCCAGGGTGTACGGGCCCGACAGCCAGCCCTCGTTGCGGCGCAGGCCGTCCGGGTCCAGGCACAGCAGCAGGTTCCAGGTGGTGTCCGCGCCGTCGGCGAGGCGGGGTTCGGCCAGGACGCGTTCGGCCAGCCGCAGCGCGGTCGCGCCGCCCACCGGCTCGTTGGCGTGCGGTCCGGCGACCACCAGGGCCTGCCGGGTGCCGTGCCCGACGGACAGCAGCCACAGGGGCGTTCCCGCGCGGGACGTCCCGATCCGGCGCAGCCGGGCGTCGCGGGGGCGTCGGGCGACGAGTGCGGCGGCCCGGGTGCCCAGTTCGTCCACGGTCGGGTAGCGGAGGAGTGGCGGCAGGGCACACCTCCACAATGTGGTGCCGTCGGTTCACCTGGTGTACATGGTGTAAGTACAGTCAGTCATGGCTCGCCGGGTACGTCAACACCGCGGTAGGCAAGGGAATGCGCGATCTGCCGGCAGGCCGGGCGGAGCTCTCAGTCCGCCGCGAGCCGGAACGCGATGCTCCCGAAGCCGATCTGGTCGCCCTCGCGGACGACGGCCGCGCCGATCACCCGGCGCCCGTTCACCGTCGTGCCGTTGGTCGAGCCGAGGTCGCGCAGGACCCACATGCCGCCCTGCCGACTGAGTTCGGCGTGCACGCGCGAGACCGTCTCGTGGGTGAGCCGCAGCCCGCTGGCGGGGTCCCGTCCTATCCGCAGCGCGTGCGCGGCGCCCGGGTGCGGCAGCAGCAGCTTGGGCAGCTTCTCCGCCTGCCAGGCCCGGCGCAGTCGTACGGTGAAGCCGGAGACCGCCTCGACCGTGCCGAACACCGCGCGCGCGAAGCGGCTCTCCGTGGGCAGATCGGCGGTGAGCGCGGCGAGTTCGTCGGAGCGGCGCGCGGTCAGCGCCAGTTCCATGCGCCGGACGAACGTGTCGTGCGACAGCCGCCCCTTGGCGACGCCGTCGCGCAACACCTCCAGGGCCCGGTCGCGCTCCGCGTCGGACAGCCGCGCGGGGTACGTGTGGAACTCGAAGGACGACGTCACGCTCGTGATTGTCGGTCAGTGAACCCCGGGTGTCCAGAAAACACGGAAACGGCGCGCCCGTGCCGATACCTGGACGACACCCCCCGCAAAAGGGAGCATTCAAAGGCGGATTGATCGCGTTTGAAGGACCATGGACGGGCTACATCACGGTGAGCAGACGAAGGGGAACCGTCCGTGCAGTTCGAGGTGTGGGCACCGCAGGCCGACCGGGTGACGCTCCATTGCGACGGGGTCGCGCGCGCGTTGGAGCGCGATCCGGCGCGCGAGGGCTGGTGGAGCGGCGAGGCGAAGGCGGCCGACGGCACGCGGTACGGGTTCGCGCTGGACGACGGCCCCGTGCTGCCCGATCCGCGCTCGCGTCGGCAGCCGGACGGACCGGACGGCCTGAGCGCCGTCGTCGATCACGGACGGTACGCCTGGCGGACCGAGGGGGCGGGCCGGCCGCTGCCGGGGGCCGTGCTGTACGAGCTGCACGTGGGCACGTACACCTCGGAGGGCACCCTCGACGCGGCCGCCGAGCGACTCGGCCATCTGGTGGAACTGGGCATCACGCACGTCGAGTTGATGCCCCTGTGCCCGTTCCCCGGCCGGCACGGCTGGGGGTACGAGGGGGTGTCGCTGTGGGCGGTCCACGAACCGTACGGCGGCCCCGAGGCGCTGCGCCGGTTCGTGGACCGGGCCCATGGGCTGGGGCTCGGGGTGATCCTGGACGTGGTGCACAACCATCTGGGCCCGTCGGGCAATCACCTGCCCGCGTTCGGACCGTACTTCACCGACCGGCACCACACACCCTGGGGTGCCGCGGTCAACCTCGACGGACCGGGCTCGGACGAGGTGCGCGCCTTCCTGCTCGGCAGCGCGCTGGCGTGGCTGCGGGACTACCGGATCGACGGGCTGCGGCTGGACGCGGTGCACGCGCTGGCGGACACGCGCGCGTGCCACTTCCTGGAGGAGCTGTCGCGGGCGGTGGACCACCTCGGCGCCGACACGGGCCGGCCGCTGTTCCTGATCGCCGAGTCGGACCTGAACGACCCGCGCGTGGTCACCGCGCGCGCGGAGGGCGGCCTCGGCCTGCACGCGCAGTGGAGCGACGACTTCCATCACGCGCTGCACGCCGCACTGACCGGCGAGTCCCAGGGCTACTACGCGGACTTCGCGCGCGCCCCCCTCGCGGCCCTGGCCAAGACGCTCACGGGCGGCTTCTTCCACGACGGCACGTACTCCAGTTTCCGGGGCAGGCACCACGGCCGGGCCCTGGACCGCGGCCGGGTGGCCGCGCACCGGCTCGTCGGCTACAGCCAGACCCACGACCAGGTCGGCAACCGCGCCCAGGGCGACCGGCTGGCGGCCGTCCTCTCCCCCGGGCTGCTGGCCTGCGCGGCGGCGCTGACGCTGACGGCCCCGTTCACGCCGATGCTGTTCATGGGCGAGGAGTGGGCGGCGGGCACGCCCTGGCAGTTCTTCACCGACCACACCGATCCCGAACTCGCCGACGCCGTACGCCGGGGCAGGCGCCGGGAGTTCACGGCGCACGGCTGGGCCGAGGAGGACGTGCCCGATCCGCAGGACCCGGCGACCCGCGACCGCTCCTGTCTGGACTGGTCCGAGCCGGAGCGCCTGCCGCACGCGCGCGTGCTGGACTGGTACCGCCTCCTCATCGCGTTGCGGCACAGCCATCCCGACCTCACCGACCCCGATCTCGCGGACACGAAGGTGGCGTACGACGAGGAGGCCCGCTGGCTGGCCTTCCGCCGCGGTGACGTACGCGTGGCGGTGAACCTCGGCAAGGAGCCTTCGGCGATCCCGCTGGGCACCCGCCCGGCCCGGGTGCTCGCCGCGTGGGAACCGGTGGAGCGACCGGGGACGGACGGGATCCTGCTGGTGCCCGGGGAGTCGTGCGTGGTGCTGGAACAGAGCTGAGCGGTGCTGAAACAGAACTGACGGGCCGGCCGGGGGCGGGGGCGCGGACTCGAGAGTCCGTAGGCCCGTAGGCCCGTAGGCCCGGAGGCCCGGAGGCCCGGAGGCCCGGAGGCCCGGAGGCCCGGAGGCCCGTAGGCCCGGAGGCCCGGAGGCCCGGAGGCCCGGAGGCTGGGGCCCGGAGGGGGCTGGGG
>NZ_VJZD01000213.1 GCF_009377175.1 Streptomyces adustus | reverse complement strand
CCCGACGCCGCCCCACCCCGGCGGCGCGGACACACAGGACAGGCCGACACGGACGGCGAGTTCGCAGGAGCGGGCCAGCTCCACGGTGTCCCGCTGGTCGGCGCCGGGACCGGAGAGCGCGGCCACGGCCCGGTCGCGGACGATCGCCACGAAGTCGCCGGGCGAGGGCAGCGGGCCGTCCGCCCGCCGCTGCGCCGGCACCACCGAGGAGGAGGGCACCGCCCGCAGTGTCGGGGCGGGCAGCCCCTCGCCCCAGCAACCGGTGAGCATGGCCCGTACGAGCGCGTTCTCGCGGGCGGCCGAGGCGGTCCACTCGGCGGTGGCGGTGAGCCGCTCACGTGCGTCCGCGTACGCGGCCAGCGCGCGCTCGATCCCGGCGAGATAGCCGTCGGCCTCCCGCCGCACCAACGCCCGGGCCAGGCCGTCCTTGCTGCCGAACTCGTTGTACAGCGTCTGCCGGGACACCCCGGCCGCCGCGGCGACGTCCACCATCCGCACCGCGGACCACGGCAGACGCGCCAACGCCGTGTAGGCGGCATCCAGCAGGGACTCCCGTGCTGCGGGCATCATCGCCTCCCTGGGCGAGGGGCTCTGCGCCCAGATTTGACGCGCACGGGGGCACTGTCAAGGGTTCGCGAAAGCACCGCGGGGCGCCCGCCGACTCCCCGTACGCGGGGCGTCCCGCGCCGCACCTCCCGGCGGCCGGCCCGCGGACCCCGGTAGCCCCGCACCCACCTCGGCAGATACGGTTCGTTACATGCCGGACTACCTGGACGACCTCCGCCTCGCCCACGTCCTCGCCGACGCGGCCGACGCCGTGACGATGGACCGCTTCAAGGCTCTCGATCTCAAGGTCGAGACGAAGCCGGACATGACTCCGGTGTCCGAGGCGGACAAGGCGGCCGAGGAGCTCATCCGCAGTCAGCTCCAGCGCGCCCGCCCCCGCGACGCCATCCTCGGCGAGGAGTACGGCATCGAGGGCACCGGCCCGCGCCGCTGGGTGATCGACCCGATCGACGGCACCAAGAACTACGTGCGCGGCGTCCCGGTCTGGGCCACCCTCATCTCCCTGATGGAGGCCGCGGAGGGCGGCTACCGGCCCGTCGTCGGCGTGGTCTCCGCGCCCGCCCTGGGCCGCCGCTGGTGGGCCGCGCAGGGCCATGGCGCCTTCACCGGCCGCAGCCTGTCCTCGGCGTCGCGGCTGCGCGTGTCGCGGGTCTCCGAGCTGAGCGACGCCTCCTTCGCGTACTCGTCGCTGAGCGGCTGGGAGGAGCAGGGCCGGCTGAACGGCTTCCTCGACCTCACCCGCGAGGTGTGGCGCACACGCGCGTACGGCGACTTCTGGCCGTACATGATGGTCGCCGAGGGGTCGGTCGACCTGTGCGCCGAACCCGAGCTCTCCCTCTGGGACATGGCGGCCACCGCGATCGTGGTGACGGAGGCGGGCGGCACCTTCACCGGCCTCGACGGCCGGCCCGGCCCGCACAGCGGCAACGCGGCGGCGTCGAACGGGTTGCTGCACGACGAACTGCTGGGGTACCTCAACCGGCGCCGCTGAAGCGTGACCGAACGGCACAGATGAGCGTGCGCGCCCTCAATTGGCCGCGCACGCCCCCTTGTTGACCTCCTCTTTGCCTGTCACGCTGTGAGCACCCCCCACTTGTGAACTTGTGCATCACCATGGGCGCCCCAGGCGCCGGGCCCGAACCAGCGGGGGTTTCCTAGGAGGTGGCTCCAACCCATGCTCGTCCGCGACGCCATGAGCACGGTGGTCCTCACCATCGGCCCCGACCACACCCTCCGCCAGGCCGCCGCCCTGATGTCCGCGCGCCGCGTCGGCGCCGCCCTGGTCCTCGACCCGGACGCCGGCGGCATCGGCATCCTCACCGAGCGCGACATCCTCAACTCCGTCGGCCTGGGCCAGAACCCGGACACCGAGCGCACCCACGCCCACACCACCAACGACGTCGTGTTCGCGGCGCCGACCTGGACCGTCGAGGAGGCCGCAGGCGCCATGGCGCACGGCGGCTTCCGGCACCTGATCGTGCTCGACGGCGGCGAGCCGGCCGGCATCGTCTCCGTCCGCGACGTCATCCGCTGCTGGGCGCCCGCCCGGCAGCCCGCGCAGCACGTCCCCGCCTGAGCGCGGCAGCGGCACGCACCGCGCCGGAACGGGAAAGAACCGAGGGCCGGAACCCTTTCGGATTCCGGCCCTCGGCCTTCAGTAGCGGGGACAGGATTTGAACCTGCGACCTCTGGGTTATGAGCCCAGCGAGCTACCGAGCTGCTCCACCCCGCGTCGATGAATGGAACACTACGTCAAGGGCGCGGACAGAAGCAAATCACTTGGCACTCCGAGCCACGGGGGCCCGCCGGAGCGTTGGCCGGGGTCAGGCCGACAGTTCCTGCCGCAGCGCGTCCCGGAGCCGGGCCGCGCGCTCCGACACCTCCGCCGGCCCCAGGGAGACGGCCCGGTCGGCCCAGCGCTGCCCCTCCGCCAGTTCGCCACGACGCGCGTAGACCAGGGCGAGCCGGAGCGCCGCCCGTCCGTGCCCGGCGTCGGCGGCCCGGGTCCACCACACGGCCGCCTCGGGCTCGCTGCCCTCCCGGGCCAGCAGCAGCCCGAGATTGAACGCGCCGTTGCGCGACCCCGCCTCGGCGGCCGCCCGGTACCAGCGGGCCGCCTCCACCACATCGCCCCGGTCGGCCGCGAGCATCCCGACGCGCACCTGCGCGCGCCGGTGCCCCTGGGTGGCCGCCCGCTCGTACCACTCCTCGCACTCGGTCTTCTCGTGCACGTGCTCACCGAGTTCGTGCGTGGACGGCGCGGGACGGCGCGCGTCCAGCACGGCGGCCAGCCGGTACGCGGCCTCCGCGCTGCCGCCGCCCGCCGCGCAGCGCAGATGCCGCTCCGCCTCCCGCTCGTCCCCGTCCCGCAGCCGGGCGATCCCGACCTGGAGCGCGGCCTCGGTGTGCCCGGCAGCCGCCGCCCGCTCGTACCAGCGCAGCGCGGTCACGTCCTCGCTCTCCGTGCCCCGCCCGGCGTACAGGATGCCCAGGTTGAACGCGGCGTCGACGCTCCCGGCCTCCGCCGCCTTGGAGAACCACGGCTCGGCGCCGGTCGTGTCGCCGCCCTGGAGCAGCAGGATCGCCAGCGCGTTCGCGGCCTCCCGGTGCCCGGCGTAGGCGGCGCGCCGGTACCACTGTTCGGCCTGCGCGGTCCGCCCCTGTTCGGCGCAGAGCAGGCCGAGGTTGTAGGCGCCGTTGTCGTCGCCGGCGTCCATCGCGGCCCGGTACCAGCGCTCGGCGGTCTGGGTCTCGCCGCGCTCGGCGTGCAGCGCGCCCAGCGCGTTCGCCGCGTTGCCGTCGCCGTCCTGGGCGGCCCGCAGCCACCACACGGCGGCGCTCTCGCTGTCCCCTGCGTCCCGCAGCAGGAACCCGAGGGCGCAGGCGGCCTGCGCCTCCCCGTCCTTGGCGGACGTCAGATACCAGCGGCCCGCCTCCTTGAGCTCGCCGCGCTTCTCCAGGATCGCCCCGAGTTGCAGGGCCGCCCGGCGGTGGCCGCGCGCGGCGGCCTGCCGGTACCACTGCTCGGCCTCGGTCTCCGCCTCTGTCGGCACGACAGCGCCGTCGCCGTCGGCCTCCCGCCCGTGCCGCCGGTCCAGTGCCCTGGCCAGTCGGTACGCCGCCTCGCGGTGGCCGCGCTCGGCGGCGGCCCGCATCCACTGCTCGGCCCCGCCGTCCCCGCGGTGCTCCAGCAGGTCGGCGAGGGCGTACGCGCCGAGGGCGTGTCCCTGCTCGGCGGACTGGCGCAGCCAGTACTCGGCGGCGGGCTCGTCCCCGCGTTCCCTGTGGTGCCGGCCGAGGGCGTGGGCGGCCGCCGCGGATCCCGCGACGGCGGCGATCCGCCACCATCCCGCGGCGTCGTCGGCGTAGCCGCGCTGGTAGAGAAGGACACCCAGGTTGTTGGCGGCGGCACGGTCGCCCGCGGTGGTGGCGCCACGCAGATACGGCTCGGCGCCGTCGAGATCGCCGCGGCGCAGCAGCATGGCCCCGAGCACGCTCATCGCCTCGACCTCGCCGGCCTCCACGGCGAGCCGCAGGCGCGCCTCCTCCGCGGCCTCGCCGGTCTCGTCCCGGTCGGAAGGCTGCACAAGGTCAGTCGGCTGCACAAAGTCAGCAGACTGCGCAAACCGCCCTGTCTCCAACAGAGTTGCCTTGTCCCCCATAACGTCCATCGTCGCACCACCCGCAACCTGGGTACATCCGGTATACCGCAGTCAGTGAAGGTCACTTCAGCGTTTTGTCGACATGCCCACAGAGAGACAAGTCAAACACGGATCCCCCCAACTCCCCCTGGCGGCGCGGCCGTCGCAGGGATCGGCACATGCGTTCGCACAGCGCGAAGGCCCGGATCCTTGGAGGATCCGGGCCTTCGCGATCAGTAGCGGGGACAGGATTTGAACCTGCGACCTCTGGGTTATGAGCCCAGCGAGCTACCGAGCTGCTCCACCCCGCGCCGTTGTTTCTCAACCGTACCACGGCGCGAGGGGAGCCCTTCACTCATTTGCGGCTCAGCCGCAGCTCAGCCCTGCTCAGCCACTGCTCGGACCGGCGCTCGGAGCAGCACTCGGACTGACACTCGGGCTGGCGCTCGGACTCGGGCTCGCGCCGGAGCCGCCGCCGCTCCCTCCGGTCCCGCCGGCCTTGGCCTGCGCGTCCTCGGCACGCCGCAACGCGTCCTGGAGATCCTTCTGCGCCTCGCCGTACGCCTGCCAGTCACCCTTCTTCAGCGCCTCCTGGCCGGCGTCGAAGGCCTTCTGGGCGTCGCTCAGGGCCTCCTGGACGGTCGGGTTGGCCGAGGTCGGCGGGGTGGTCGTGCTCTCGTCCGGCGGTGGTGTGGTCGAGGCCTCCGCCCCGAAGACCTTGTTGAGGGCCTCGTCGAGGGTGTCCTCGAACGCGGTGGCACCTCCGTAGGTCACCAACACCTTGCGCAGCAGGGGGTACTTGAGTCCGCCACCGCGTACGTAGACCGGCTCCACGTAGAGCAGTCCGCCGTCCAGGGGCACGGTCAGCAGATTGCCGTACTCGACATCGGAGTCGCCGCCCTTCAGCAGCTTGATCGACTCGGCGATGTCCTGCTCGGAGTTGAACTGGCTCTGGACCTGCTTGGGTCCGTTGACCGTGGTGTTGGTCGGCAGTTTCAGGATTCTGATCTTGCCGTAGTCGGAGGTGCCCGGCTCCGAGTCGACCGCCATGAACGCGCTGAGGTTGTCCCGCCCGTTGGGCGTGAACGTCGTCGTCAGCGAGAACGCCTGCTCCTTCTGGTCGGGCATCTTCATGCTCAGGTAGTACGGCGGCACCGCGTCGCCCGACTTGTTGGTCGGCTCGTCCGGCACCTGCCACACCTCGCTGCCGCTGAGGAACGTCTGCGCGTCCTTCACGTGGTAGCGGGTGAGCAGCTCGCGCTGGACCTTGAACAGGTCCTGCGGGTAGCGCAGATGGTCCATCAGGGAGCTCGGGATGGCCGTCCTGGCCTTCACCGTGCCCGGGAACGCCTTCATCCAGGTCTTCAGGACCGGGTCCTTGGTGTCCCACTGGTAGAGCGTGACGTCACCGGTGTACGCGTCGACGGTCGCCTTCACCGAGTTGCGGATGTAGTTGACCTGGTTCTGCTGGGCCACCACCGCACGCGAGTTGTTCGTCGCGGTCAGCGAGTCCGCCGTGGTGTCGCCGAGCGTCGTACGGGACGCGTACGGGTATCCGTTGGTGGTCGTGTAGGCGTCGACGATCCACTGGATCTTGCCGTCCACGACCGCCGGGTAGGCGTCGCCGTCGATGGTCAGCCACGGGGCGACCGCCTCGACGCGCTCCTTGGGCGTGCGGTTGTACAGGATCCGCGAACCGTCGCCGATGGCGCCGGAGTACAGGATCTGCGGCTCCCCGAACGCGACCGCGTACGCGGCCCGGTTGATCGGGTTGGAGAGGCTGACTCCGCTGTCGCCCTGGTAGCTCGTGGTCTTCTCACCGTTGTCGTCGGAGTAGTCGATCTCCTTCTGGGGACCGCCGACGATCGAGTAGGTGGTGGTCTTCTCGCCGTAGTAGACCCGCTGTTGGTACGTCCCGAGGTCGCCGGTGGACGGCAGGTCGGACTCGGTGAAGACCGGACGGCCCTCGGAGTCCGCCTCCGTGCCCTTGGCGGCGACCACGCCGTAGCCGTGGGTGTAGCGGAAGTGGTCGTTGATCCAGTTGTTCTTCGGAATGCCGTTGAGGTTCAGCTCGCGCAGACCGATGACGGTGTCCTGGGCCTTGCCGTCCTTGGTGTAGCGGTCGACGTCCAGATTGGTCGGGAACGCGTAGTAGTTCCTGATCTGTTGGAGCTGCTGGAACGTGGGCGAGACGATGTTGGGGTCCATGATGCGGATGCTCGCCGTGTCGTCGACGTCGTCGCGCAGCTTGGTCTTGTCCGTGGTGCTGCTCTTGCCCGAGTACTCGGTGACCTGCGTGCCGTCGATGCCGTACGCCTCACGCGTCGCCTTGAGGTTCTTCTCGACGTACGGCGCTTCCTTGGCCTGCTCGTTCGGCTGGACCTGGAACTTCTGCACGATCGCCGGGTACAGGCCGCCGATGAGGATCGCCGAGAGCACCATCAGGCCGAAGCCGATCATCGGCAGCTGCCAGGTGCGCCGCCACAGGGTGGCGAAGAACAGCAGGGCGCAGATGACGGCGATGCAGAACAGGATCGTCTTCGCGGGCAGGTAGGCGTTCGCGTCGACGTACCTCAGGCCCGTCCAGTTGTCGGTCGCCTTGAAGTCGCTGGACTTGACCGCGAGGCCGTACCGGTCGAGCCAGTACGCGACCGCCTTCAGGGCGACGAAGACGCCGAGGAGCACCGACAGGTGTCCGGTGGCCGCCGCGGTGGCCCGCGCACCCGGACTGGTGATGCGCAGTCCGCCGTACAGGTAGTGGGTCAGCGCGGCCGCGATCAGGGACAGGATCGTTGCGGCGAAGCCGAACCCGAGCAGGAAGCGGTACCACGGCAGGTCGAAGGCGTAGAAGGAGACGTCGAGGTGGAACTGCGGGTCCTTCTGGCCGAAGGGCACGCCGTTGACCCACATCAGCCAGGTCCGCCACTGGCTCGACGCGGACGCGCCCGCCACGAGGCCGACCAGCGCGGTGATACCGAACAGCAGCCACTTCTTGTACGGCGCGATGCCCATCCGGTAGCGGTCGAGGTTCTGCTGCTCCATCGACATCGCGCTCAGCGGCGGGCGCATGCGGTGGGCGATCCAGATGTTGAACCCGACCGCGGCGGCCATCAGCAGACCGAAGACGAAGAAGAGTCCGGTCTTGGTGAACAGCGTCGTCGTGAACACGGACGAGTACTTCACCGACCGGTACCAGAGCCAGTTCGTCCAGAAGCCCGAGAACATGGTGAACGCCATGCCGAGAACGGCGAGGACGCCCAGCGTCATGAGCAGGGTCCGGACACGCCGGGACGGGCGGCCCGCTCTGATCCGCGGCCCTGTCGGGCCTCCGCCGCGGTCCGGCATCTGGAAAGCCAAGGTGTGCACCTCGAAGTTCGCTGTCGATACGTCAGGGCCGCATTTTTGCGGGCCCTCCCCGGGGCCTCGCGATCGCAGACCCACACCTATGCAACTTACTCACGCTTTACTCGGTTCCCGATTCCGGCCAGGAACGAGGCAGGATTGTGACCATGTCCAACACTCCCATGGCGGCGAGCCCGCTCACCCGGGCCGTACTCGAGATCGACGAGTACGCCTCCGGCCTCGGCTGGGACCAGCCCGCCCGCCTCTTCGCCCTTGTCGACACCGCACGGCTGCGGGCTCAGGAACCCTCACTCGCGGCCCAGCTCGGTCTGGGTGAGGCAGAGGAGACCTCCACCGGTCTCACCCCGATCGAGCAGGACGAGATTCCAACGGACAAGGCGCTCGACGAGTTCCTTGCCACGATCGCCTGGCCCGACGCGGTGGTCGGCTGCGCGCTCACCGTGGAGCGTCTGATGCTGCCGCCGTCCGCCGAGGCACAGGTCCCGCAGGGCCTGAGCGACGCGAAGCTGACGAAGTGGGTGGCCGAGCACCCGCAGCGCCAGGAGGTGCGCATGACGGTCGCGGTGCTGCGCGACGGCGCGCGCGAGTCGGCTGTGCGCCTGCGTGAGAAGGACTCCCCGACGGAGGTCCTCACGGGCTCCGACCTGGTCCCGGGGCTGGCGGAGGCCCTGACGGCGACGTTCGAGGACTGAGTCCCTTCGCGGACCTCGACTCCGGCGGTACGGCACCGGGGGCGCCCCTTCGAGCGAGGGGCGCCCCCGGTGCCGTACAGGGTCCGGTGCCGTACAGGACGCGGCGGCTCAGCCCTTGGTGGTGCACTTCGGCAGGTCGGCCGTGTTGCCGGAGCGGATGTCCTTGAGGGCGTCGAGGGCGTCGTTCATGGTCTTCACCTTGACCAGGCGCAGCCCCGAGGGGGTGTCCCTGGCGGCGGCCGCGCAGTTGTCGGCGGGCGTCAGGAAGTACTGGGCGCCCTTGTCGCGGGCGCCGACGGTCTTCATCTCGATGCCGCCGATGGGCCCGACCGTGCCGTCGTCCTCGATGGTCCCGGTGCCGGCCACGAACTTGCCGCCGGTCAGGCTGCCGGGGGTGAGCTTGTCGTAGATGCCGAGCGCGAACATCAGACCGGCGCTCGGGCCACCGACGTCGGCGAGCTTGATGTCGACGGTGAACGGGAACGTGTGGTCGGTTCCGGCGGAGATGCCGACGATGGCCCGCTTCGCGTTGTCGTCGTCGGACGTGGCGGTGGTGATCGTGACCTTCTCGGTCGTGGTGGCCGTCCGGTTCTCCTTCTCGGCGGCGGCCTGCTCCTTGGCGGGCACGATCGTGAAGACGACGTCCTCGCCGGGCTTGTGCTTGGTCACGAGCTTGGCCACGTCGGTGGGCTCCTTGACCGCCGCGCCGTCGACCGCCTTGATCACGTCGCCGGCGTGCAGCCTGCCCTCGGCCGGGGAGTCCTTGACGACCGTCGAGACGATCACCCACGCCTTGACCGGAATGCCGAGCTCCGTCAGAGCGGCCACCTTGGCGCTCTCCTGGGACTGGCTGAACTCCTCGGCGTTCTCCTGGGTGGACTGCTCCTCGGTCTTGCCGTTCGGGTAGAGCGTGTCGTGCGGCACGACCTTGGTGTCGTGCGCCAGCCACCCGTAGACGGCCTCGACGAGGTTCATCCGGTAGTCGGCACTGGTGACCCGCACCGTGGTCATGTTCAGGTTGCCGCTGGCCGGATACGTCTTGTGCCCGGAGATCTGCAGCACCGGCTCACCACCGTGATCGCCGAGGGTGTTCACCGTCGGCCCCGGCGACAGCTCCGAGTACGGCACGGGGATGAACACTCCCGCGCACAGGAGCGCGATCAGCATCAGGGTGGAGGCGAGCATCGTCGCAGTGCGGCGTGGCATGAGTCGACAGTACGGGACGCGTCTGTCAGCGCACCGTCAGGGCCACCCCGTCAGGTACCGCTGTGCGTCTCCTCCATCACGCCGGCGGGCGACTTCTCCATCGCGTCCACCCCGCCGGCGTGCGCCTTCTCCGGCACCCCGGCGTGCGACTTCTCCATCGCGGCCCGGAATCGGGCATACCCGTCCAGTTCAGGACCGTCGCCGCGGGACTTCCTCGTCCGGTTGGCCCAGGTGCCCCATAGGCCGGCTCCGATCGCAGCCACAAGCGGAATCAGCAACCAGGCGAGTGCCCCCATGCCGACCTCCCAACCCCTATCGAGCGATCGCAACTGACTGATCAGCAGATTAACCATCTGCACTGACAACGCTCATGCCAGGGGTCCGGTTACGCAACCGGACGGAGGAACGGAAACAACCGGACGGCGGACAGGGGATTCAGCAGGCGCCGACCCATTCCTCGGTGCCGTCGGAGAACCTCTGGTGCTTCCAGATCGGCACCTCGTGCTTGAGATCGTCGATCAGCTTCCGGCAGGCCTCGAACGCCTCGCCCCGGTGCGGGCAGGAGACGGCGACGACAACGGCGAGATCACCGATCGCCAGGTCCCCGACCCGGTGCACCGCGGCCAGCGCCCGCACCGGGTACTCGGCGACGACCTTCTCCGCGATCCGCCGCATCTCGGCCTCCGCACTGGGGTGGCACGAGTACCCGAGCCCGTCGACGTCGTTGCCGCCGTCGTGGTTGCGCACGGTCCCCACGAACAGCGCGGTCCCGCCGGCGGCGTCGTCCCCGACGGCCCGGAAGACCTCGTCCAGGCTGAGCGCGGTGTCGCGGACGGCGATCAGCTTGACCGGGTCCTGCGCCGCCTGCTCACCCGGATGATCGTTCGTGGCTGCCATACCCCCATCGTGCCGCACGCCCGGGACCACGGGGAACAGCGCTTCGGCCCACCGGGCCGACGGGCGACCGCGCCACGGGTCCACGGGCTCGTGACCCGCGGATCGCGGAACACGGGTCGCGGCACCCGAATGGCCGATCGTCGACCCGCGCACCTCGGCGCACGCCCGCCGGAGCGCGCCCGCCGGAGTCCGCGCCCCGGAGCCAGTCCGGCGGAGTTCTCCTGCCGGAGCCCGCCCGTCGAGGTCGGCCCGCCGGAGTCGGCCCGCCGGCCCGGAGGTCGTCAGATCCGCCGTCGCGCCTTGCGGGCCCGCCGTACGACGGCCGCCGCGCCCAGCAGCGCGACCGTCGCGCCCGCCGCGCCCGCGGCCGTGGCGTCCTTGCGGCCCAGCCGCCGCCCGGCCACCGTGTGCCTCCCGGAGACCTCCTCCAGAAGTTCCGCGAGCACCTCCTCGTTGGTCCATCTCGGCCGCCATCCCGCGTCGTGCAGACGGCTCCCGCTGACCACCCAGGGGTACATCGTGTAGGCGAGGTCCCCGGCCGGGGACGGGGTGAGCCCGATCCGGTGCAGCCGGGCCGCCGCGCCGAGCGCGACCGCCGACGGCAGCTCCATCCGCCGGATCCCGCTGAGCTCCTCGACCTCCTCCTGTTCCAGCCATCCGTCGCAGCCGACGGCGAGCTCGCCGTCGACCTTCTCCAGGACGGCGTACTCCAGCGCACTGCACAGGTCCTCGACGTGGCAGAACTGCCACGCGGGCCGCGACCCGGCGACGACGAGCAGCCGAGGCGACTCGAAGTACCTGGTCAGCGCGGTGTCCGTCTCCCCGACGAGCACCGCGGGCCGCACCACCGTGACGTTGAGCCCCGGATGCGCGCGCGGTGCGCGCCGGGCGAGCCGCTCGATCTCCAGCAGGTCGCCGACCCCCGTGGCCTCGGCGGTCGCGCGCAGCTCGGCGTCCTCCGACAGCGGCAGCTCGTTGTCCGGCAGCGCCCCGTAGACCATCGCGGAGGTGCACAGCACCACGCGGTGCACGCCGGCCGCCGCGGCCGCGGTCAGCACGGTCTGCGTCCCCCGGACGTTGTAAGCGGTGCGCGCGGCCGCGTCGCTGCCCAGATCCAGGTCGAGCGCCAGGTGCACCACGGCGTCGGCACCGCGCAGCTTGTCCGCGATCGCCGGGTCCCGCACGTCGAGGATCTGCCATTGCGCCTCGGCACACTCCCCCCGGCGCTCGTCGATGGCGATGACCTGCTTGATCTCCTCCGACGCGGCGAGCCGCGCGGTCAGCAGCGCGCCCACACCGGACGCGGCGCCGGTGACGGCGACGACGGGCCCGCGGGCGGCGGGCGGGCCCGAGTGGTTTCGCGCTGCGCGAACCTGCGGATCTGGGGAACTCACCAGGTGTCTCCAGCGGTTGTCTTCTGTACGGGCGCGAGCGACGCGTACGTACCAGGTGGCATCCATCCTGCCGCAGGCCTTCCGTCGGCGAAGCACCGAGGCCCGATCCGTCCGCGGTGTCTAGGCTGGGTGGTGTTGTCGGGCAGTCGTGCCGCCGGAAAGAACCGGTGGCCTTACCAGCCGAGGAATCCCGTGAGTGACACCCCATTCGGATTCGGCCTTCCGCCGGAGGAGCCGGAGAACGGCGACGAGGGCAAGAAGAAGGACCAGCAGAGCGGTGGTGGTCAGGGACCGGCCAACCCGTTCGGCTTCGGGCCCGGTGGCCCTGGCGGCCCCGGTGCGGACAATCCGCTCGCTGCCATGTTCGGTTCGCTGAGTCCCAACGACCTGGGCGCCGCGTTCCAGCAGCTGGGCCAGATGCTCTCGTACGAGGGCGGCCCGGTGAACTGGGACATGGCCAAGCAGATCGCCCGCCAGACGGTCGCCCAGGGCACCGCAGACGGGGTCAAGGACGCGAGCGTCGGTGCCTCCGAGCGGACCGCGGTCGAGGAGGCCGTGCGCCTGGCCGATCTGTGGCTGGACGACGCGACGTCCCTGCCCTCCGGTGCCGGCTCCGCCGTGGCGTGGTCGCGCGCGGAGTGGGTCGAGGCGACCCTGCCCGCGTGGCAGGAGCTCGTCGACCCGGTGGCCGAGCGCGTCGGCACGGCCATGGGCGATGTCCTGCCGGAGGAGATGCAGGCCATGGCCGGCCCGCTGATCGGCATGATGCGCTCGATGGGCGGTGCCATGTTCGGCACGCAGATCGGGCAGGCCGTCGGCGTGCTCGCGGGCGAGGTCGTCGGCTCGTCGGACATCGGCCTGCCGCTCAGCCCGGCGGGCAAGGCCGCGCTGCTGCCGGTGAACATCGAGTCGTTCGGCAAGGACCTGGGCGTGCCGAAGGACGAGGTGCGGCTGTACCTCGCCCTGCGCGAGGCCGCCCACCAGCGTCTGTTCGCCCATGTGCCGTGGCTGCGCTCGCACCTGTTCGGCGCGGTCGAGGGGTACGCGCGCGGGATCAAGGTCGACACGGCCAAGCTGGAGGACGTGGTCGGCCAGTTCGACCCGCAGAACCCGGAGCAGCTTCAGGACGCCCTTCAGCAGGGCATGTTCCAGCCCGAGGACACGCCCGAGCAGAAGGTCGCCCTGGCCCGTCTGGAGACGGCTCTGGCGCTCGTGGAGGGCTGGGTGGACGCGGTGGTCCACGCGGCCGCGAAGCCGCGTCTGACGTCCGCCGACGCGCTGCGGGAGACCCTGCGCCGCCGTCGTGCCACCGGCGGTCCGGCGGAGCAGACGTTCGCCACGCTGATCGGCCTCGAACTGCGTCCGCGCCGGCTGCGCGACGCCTCCCGGCTGTGGGCGTCCCTCACGGACGCGCGGGGCGTCGACGGCCGTGACGCCCTGTGGGCGCACCCGGACATGCTGCCGACGGCCACCGACCTGGACGACCCGGACGGCTTCGTGCACCGCGAGCACCTGGACTTCTCCGAGCTGGACAAGATGCTGGGCGAGGCGGCGAGCGGCCGTTCGGGTGAGACGCCCGACCTGAAGAAGGGCGGCGCGGCCGAGGGCGGCGAGGCGAAGGGCGGCGAGGCCGGGAGCGACGGCACCGAGGGCCCCGACACCAAGGGCGACGGCACCGAGTGAGCCTGTACGAGAACGCGGTCCTGGTCCTGAAGGACCACACGGGCGGGGACGAGGACCAGGAAGGGCTGCGCGCTGCCTATCTGGACCATCTGGCGGCGCACCCGGACGGCGTGTGGAAGGCCTGCCACGCGGGCCATGTCACCGCGAGCGCCCTGGTGATCGACCCCGAGCACGGCCGGGTCCTGCTGACCCTGCACAGGAAACTGCGCATGTGGCTCCAGACGGGCGGCCACTGCGAGCCGGGTGATGCCACCCTGGCGGACGCGGCACTGCGTGAGGCGACCGAGGAGTCGGGCATCGCCGGGCTGACACTGCTCCCGGGCGGTCCCGTGCGACTGGACAAGCACCCGATCCCGGCGCCGTGCCACTGGCACTTCGACGTCCAGTACGCGGTCCTGGCGCCCCCGGGCGCGCAGGCCGCGATCAGCGACGAGTCGCTCGACGTGCGCTGGTTCGCCTACGACGAGGTGGCGGACGTGGCGGACGACTCCGTCGTACGGCTGCTGGAGGCGACCCGCGCCCGGCTGTGAACGGCCGAGGGGTGACCGACGTCACGGTCACCCCTCGTTCACATGTGCGGTCAGCTCCAGACGTTGCCCTGGTTCTGGGCCCGCGCGCCGTGCTGGCCCATGCCGAACTGGGCGGCCAGGCCCTGCCCGATCTGGGCGTTCTGTGGCGGCAGCAGCTCACTCGGCTGGACCAGCGCGAAGCCGGTGCCCATGAAGCTGAGCTCCCAGCCCTCGCCGGTGCTGCCCCGGCGCCGCCACACCCCGGAGGAATGCGTCTGGGCCTGCATCTGCACCCGCAGACCGGTGGACCAGGCGACGATCGCGTCGGCGTCGCAGTTGACGTACTTGTCGGGGGTGACCTGCATCATCAGCGGCGCGCCCGAGGTCATCAGGGCGACCTTGCCGCGGCCGGTGATGTTGAGCTGGTACTTCCCCGAGCCGGAGATGCCGTACAGGCTGTCCACGGCGATGACCTCGTGGTGCAGCGACGAGTCCATCGCGAGGACGTAGCTGCTGTCGACGGTCAGCCCGTCCTGCTCCACGTCCACCAGGTGGACGTGCTGGGCGAGGTTGGCGAAGAACACCGTGCCCTGCCCGTGGCAGCGCATCAGGTCCAGGCCCTCGCCGGTGTACGCACGCGAGCGTGACTGGTTGTTGCTCTGGTACTCGGCGTCGAACTCGACGAGTCCCTGGTAGGCGACCATCGTGCCCTTGCGGGCCAGGATGTCGTCGTGGCCCTCCAGGACGACACGCAGCATCTGCTTGCTCTGCAGGCTCCAGCGTTCCTGGGTCTGCTGGTCGTTGAAGGCGAAAAGCGGGCTCTGCATGGTGACTCTGGCTCCCCCTCAGCCCCGGAACCGCAGGCGGTCGGTGCTGTCCTCGCTGGGCTGGACGACGACGATGCCCTGGCCGGAGAAGGCCATCTGGTACGCCTCGCCGCTGCCGCGGCCGATCAGTGACTGCGCCTTGAAGCTGCGCTTGCCCTTCACCTTGAGGTTCGGGGACCAGGCGACGAGCGCGTCGGGGTCGACGTACGTCTCGTCCTCGCCGCCGCCGCAGTCCACGACGATCGGCTTGCCCCGGGAGGTCAGCGCGACCCAGCCCTGCCCGGAGATCTTGGTGTTCCACAGGCCCTGTCCGGCGAACTTCGCCATTCCCTTGACCCGCTCGACACCCCAGGTCAGATGGGCGTCGAAGGCGAGGAGGTTGGTGGCGTTGACGGAGATGCCGTCGCCGTTGAGGTTGATCACGACGACGTCCGCGCCGTAGTCGGCGAGGTAGAGCAGTCCGTCGCCGGAGGCCTTCATCAGGGGCGCGCCCTCGCCGGTCATCCAGTCGCGGGCGATCTGGCGCACGGCCGGCGGGTTGGGCTCGTACTGGACGAAGCCCTCGTAGGCGACCATCGACCCCACGCGCGCGAGGAGGTCGTTCCCGGTCTGCATGGCGACCTTCAGCATGTGATTGCCGTGGTTCTCCATGCGGGCCGTGACGGGTGCGGGGGCATAGCCCGCGAGCGGCTGGTTCATGACGGGCTCCCTCAGACCTCGTACGGCTGGACGACGATGAAGTTGCCGGGAGCGCCCCGGAACTGGAGGTTGACGCTCTCGCCGGTGTCGCCCGGGTAGGCGTTGCGCCGCATCCGGACCTGGCTGGAAACGATCACCTGGGAGGCGGCCGACCAGGCGACCACCGCGTTGCAGTCGGCGAACGTGGTGGGGGTGACCGGCAGTACGACGGGCGTGCCGTGCGTCTTGACGACGATCGTGCCGGTGCCCTGGAACTGCATGGTGAACAGGGCGCCGCCCGGGATGCCGTGGCCCTCGACGCGGCGGACCTCGTACTGGAGGCTCTCGTCGAAGGCGAGGACGTTCTCGGCGGAGACGCAGATCGCGTCGCCCTGGAGCTCGACCGGGTGCAGATGGGTGGCGTTCTCGGCGAGGAACACCTGTCCCTGGCCGGTGCAGCGCATGAGCTGCATCTCCTGGCCGGTCGCGTTGCCCACGATCCGGCCGGCGAACCCGGCGCCCTTGTAGCTGAAGTCGACCTTGCCCTGGTAGAGCACCATGCTGCCCTGGCGCGCCAGCACGGGCTGGCCGCCGATGCCGAGGTCGACGCGGATGAGCTTCTTGTTCTGCTGCGTCCAGCGCTGCCCGGTGGGCGTCTCCTTGAACTGCTGGAGCGCGGACGACACCCCGGCGCCACCCTGGGGCGCGCCCTGCGGCATCCCGTAGGGCGCGGCCTGCTGGCCCGGGACCTGCCCGAACGACGGCTGCTGCCCGTATCCGGGGGGCGCGGGCGGCTGCCCGTAGCCGGGCGGCGGACCCTGCGGGGCGTGCGGCTGCGCGTAGCCGGGGGGCATGGGCGCGCTCCAGCAGTTCAAGGAGACGCCCACCGGGCAGCGCTGGACGCAGCAGAACAAGAAGCTCATCCGCGTCGACCTCGGCATCGGCGGC
>NZ_VJZD01000212.1 GCF_009377175.1 Streptomyces adustus | reverse complement strand
CCCCCGAGCCGACGCCGCCCCCGGAACCCTCCCCGTCACCGATCCCGCCGGGCCCGGAACCGGTGCCGAGCCCCGAACCGGGACCGCCGCTGTCCTGAGGGACCTGAAGGGCACCCGGATGTACCGGCTGCCTGCCCGATGGCGGGCAGAAGCGGTGGCTTTGCGGTGGCCGGACGCCCTAGGGTCGTCGCGTGATCGACTTCTCCGCCCTCTGGGGCTTCGCCGTCATCGTCGGCCTGCTCACCCTCACACCGGGGCTGGACACCGCGCTCGTGCTGCGGACAGCCGCGCTGGGCCATCGGCGCCGGGCCTGGGGTGTCGTCCTCGGGATCCAGACCGGGACCCTGACCTGGGGCGTCCTCACCTCGCTGGGCGTCACTGCCCTGCTGACCGCCTCCCAGCTCGCCTACGCCATCGTCCGCTGGGCGGGTGCCGCCTACCTCGTCTGGATGGGCGGACGCATGATCTGGTCCACCCGGCGCCGGGCCGGCGTGCCGGAAGGCGAGCCGACCGGAGAGCCGCAGGAGGCCGACGGTGCCCCGGACACGCTGCGTGGCGGCTGGCGGCAGGGCGCGCTGACGAACCTGCTCAATCCCAAGGTCGGCGCGTTCTACGTGGCCGTGCTCCCGCAGTTCGTCCCGGCGGGCAGCTCACATCTCGCGATGGGCGTCCTGCTCGCCGGAACCCATGTCGTGCTGGGGACGCTCTGGTCGTCCGTCCTCGTCGGCTGCGCCCACCTGCTGCGCGACCGGCTGCGCAGCCACTCCACCCGGCGCCTGCTCGACCGGGTGACCGGCACGGTCGTCGGCGCGTTCGGCATCCGGCTCGCATTCGGCGACTGAGCCCGGGCCCACCTGCCGGGGCGCTGCTTGCCCTGACCATGACCATGTGCGCCGACGCCGGACACGCCGACGGCGGGCGACCGGTGTGGTCGCCCGCCGTGGTCACCCGCCGGTGCGGCGGGCAGCGGTCGTACGGTCCGTCGTGACGTCGTCGAGCGGTTACGCCTCGACCTCGGACCGGTCGCCGCCCCACATCGTGTGGAACGAGCCCTCCCGGTCCACCCGCCGGTAGGTGTGCGCACCGAAGAAGTCGCGCTGCCCCTGCGTGAGCGCGGCCGGCAGCCGCTCGGCGCGCAGGGCGTCGTAGTAGGCGAGCGCCGCGGCGAAGCCGGGGGTGGGGACACCCTCGCGGGTCGCGGCGATCAGGACCTCGCGCCAGTCGTCCTGCGCGGCCGCGATCTCCTGCGCGAACGTCTCGTCGGACAGCAGGCTCGGCAGGTCGGGCCGGGCGTCGTAGGCGGCCCGGATGCGGTCCAGGAAGGCCGCGCGGATGATGCAGCCGCCGCGCCAGATCGAGGAGACCGCGCCGAGGTCGATGTCCCAGTCGTACTCCTCGCTGCCCGCCGCGATCTCGTGGAAGCCCTGCGTGTACGAGACGATCTTCGAGGCGTACAGCGCCTGCTCCACCCGGTCCGCGAAGGCCGCGGCCTCGGACTCCGACAGCGCGGAGGCCTTCGGTCCGGCCAGGCCGCGCGAGGCCTCGCGCAGCGCGCTGTGCCCGGACAGGGAGCGCGCGAAGACGGCCTCCGCGATACCGGACACCGGGACGCCCAGGTCCAGGGCGATCTGGACGGTCCAGCGGCCGGTGCCCTTCTGCTCCGCCTGGTCCTGGACGACGTCCACGAACGGCTTGCCCGTCGCCGCGTCGACGTGCGACAGCACCTCGGCGGTGATCTCGATCAGGTACGAGTCGAGCCGGCCCGTGTTCCAGGTGCGGAAGATCTCCGCGATCTGCGCGGGGGAGTACCCGGCGACGTCGCGCAGCAGCTGGTACGCCTCGCCGATCAGCTGCATGTCGGCGTACTCGATGCCGTTGTGGACCATCTTCACGAAGTGCCCGGCGCCGTCGGGACCCACGTGCGTCACACAGGGGGCGCCGTCCGCCGCCTTCGCGGAGATCTTCTCCAGCATGGGGCCGAGGGATTCGTACGACTCCTTCGAGCCGCCCGGCATGATGCTCGGGCCGTTCAGCGCGCCCTCCTCGCCGCCCGAGACGCCCGTGCCGACGAAGTGGATGCCCTGTTCGCGCAGGGCGCGCTCGCGGCGCCGGGTGTCCGCGAAGTGCGCGTTGCCGCCGTCGATGATCATGTCGCCGGGCTCGAGGAGCGGCGCGAACTCCTCGATCACCGCGTCCGTCGGCTCACCGGCCTTCACCATGATGACCAGCCGACGCGGCCGCTCCAGCGCCGCCACGAAGTCCTTCGCGGTCTCGGCCGCGACGAACTCGCCCTCGTGCCCGAACTCCTCGACCAGGGCGTGGGTGCGCGCCGAGGTCCGGTTGTGGACCGCGACCGCGTACCCGTTGCGCGCGAAGTTGCGGGCGAGGTTGCGGCCCATGACCGCGAGACCCGTGACGCCGATCTGGGCTGTAGTGCTCATACGGTTGGCTCCTAAGCATCCTGATATCGGTCGTGCCGGTCGTGTCCGTCAGTATTGCCGGTGTTGCGCTCAGTATCGCCGCATCGACCATCCTGACGTTACGGTTCGCCGACCGCACGTCCGGGCTGTTCCATGTCGCGTACGCAGATACGCGCCGGAACCCCCTCCTGCCTCAGCCGCTCGGGAAGTCGGTCGGATTCCTCGCCACTTGTGTGCGAGGGCGGCTGATTGCCGTCTTGTCATGGCCTGTTCGGGGCGCTTACTTTTGCCCCTCCTGACGTGCGTCGAGGGGGCTCTCCATGGCCGTACGCGGCCGGCACCGCCGGTACCAGCCGAACAGGATCAACCGCGCGTCGCTCACGGTCACGGCGGGCGGCGCCGGTATCGCGATCCCGCTCATCGGCGCGGGCACCGCCCAGGCGGCCGACGTGGACACCTGGAACAAGGTCGCCGCCTGCGAGTCCAGCGGCAACTGGGCCGTCAACACCGGCAACGGTTACTTCGGCGGGCTCCAGTTCACCCGGTCCACCTGGGAGGCGTACGGCGGTACGGCGTACGCGCGGCGGGCCGATCTGGCCACCCGGGACCAGCAGATCGCGGTCGCGGAGCGGGTGCTGAAGGGGCAGGGCCCCGGCGCCTGGCCGGTGTGCTCCGTACGGGCGGGGCTGGCCCGGGGCGGCGACACGCCCGACATCCACCCGGCCGGCACCACCTCCACCCGGACCGCCGCGCACTCGGCGCGGGACGCCAGGAGTTCCGCGGGCTCCACCCGGACCGCCGCGCACACCTCCGTAGCGGATGTGCAGCCGCAGACCACGCCCCAGTCGCGGGCCGGGACGGCCGAGATGTACACGGTGGTGCGCGGGGACACGCTCTCCGGGATCGCCGAGGAGCAGCAGGTGCGCGGCGGCTGGCAGCGGCTGTACAGCGCCAACCGCGCCACCGTCGGCGCCGACCCCGACCTGATCCTGCCGGGCCAGCGGCTGAGCCTGCGCGCCGACGCCAAGGCCAAGGCCAGGACCAAGGCCGCCGGGAAGTCGGCCGGCCCGGCCGCCCCGGCCCACACCCCCGCGCGCAAGGCCCCGCACAGGTCCACGTCGGACGCCGCGAAGGCGACCACGTCCGGTGCCCATGACCTCGTCGCCCCGGTCCACGCGGCCCTCGGCACGGCGTACCACGCGGAGGGCTCGCACTGGTCGAAGGGCTACCACACGGGCGTGGACTTCCCCGTGCCCACCGGTACGAGCGTCAAGGCGGTCGCGCCGGGGCGGGTGGTCGACGCCGGGTGGGGCGGTTCCTTCGGCTACCAGGTGGTGATCCGGCACGCCGACGGCCGCTACACGCAGTACGCGCACCTGTCGGCGATCTCGGTGAAGGCCGGGCAGTCGGTGGGCGGCGGCCAGCGCATCGGGCGGTCGGGCGCCACGGGCAACACCACGGGCCCGCATCTGCACTTCGAGGTGCGGACGGGGCCCGGGTTCGGTACGGACATCGACCCGCTGGCGTACCTGCGGGCCGGTGGCGTCAGGATCTGACGCGGGTGTGCTGCCGGTCCACCACCGGCATCACCACGAACGGGCCGCCGTAGAAGGAGCTGTAGTAGCGCGGCTCCTCGTCCTGGGGCTCGGTCCGGGCCTCGGGGCGCGGGAGGCCGCGCGGCTCGTCGTCGTTCGGATCCCTGCCGCTCGTGTCCCGGGCCGGGACGAGCTCCGCGGCGAGGTCCGGGACGAGGTCCGCGGCAAGGTCCGGGACACCGTTCGGTGCGCCGTCCGGCTCGTCCCGGGGCGGGGTGACACCGGGCGTCCGGGAGAGCACCGGGGCGGCGTCCTCCGGCACGGCGGCGATCGCCTGTCTGGGGACCGTCCGTCCGGCGATGGCCTGTCCGGGGACCCCCTGCCCGGGGATCGGGAGCCGCGGGGTCTCGCGGAGCTCCGCCGGTGCGGGTGCGGGTGCGGGTGCGGGTGCCGGTGCCGTCGCCTCCGGCTCGTGCGCGAGACGCTCGGTGGTCAGCAGGATCAGGCCGCCCGCCGCCACCACGGCGCAGCTCAGCGCGAGCACGGTGCCGGTGGTGCCGTGCCGGAAGGTTTCGCCGAACATCGTGATGCCCACCGCGGCCGCGACCACCGGGTTGACGACCGTCAGCGTCGCCAGCGGGGCCGCGAGTCCCGCGCCCCGGTAGGAGGCCTGCGACAGCAGCATGCCGGCCGTCGCCAGGACCGCGATGACGGCCAGCGACGGCAGGTCGCCCGTCACCACCCCACCCGTCCAGTCGACCGCCACCGTCTTGGTGAACACCGAGGACATGCCGAACGCGATGCCGGACGCGGTGGCGAGCAGCACGCTGCGCACCGCCGGGTGCCGGTGCGCCGCCCGCGCGGCGGTCATCAGCGCCACCACCGCGCCGCCGGTGACCACCGCGGCGCCGATCCGCTGGGTCGTGCCGAGCGACTGCGCGTGGGCCGCGCCGACCAGCGCGAGCAGGCCAGCCAGTCCCACCGTCGCCATGATCGCGCCGCGCCAGGCCGTGGCCCCGGCCCTGCGGCCGACGAACAGGGCCGCCATCGGCAGCGCGAACACGATAGTGAGCGCGCCCAGCGGCTGGACCAGGCTCAGCGGACCGCAGGCGAGCGCCACCACGTGCAGCACACCGCCGAGCCCGTTCAGCGCCACGGCCGCCCACCAGCTCGCCCGGCGCAGCGGCGCGAACTGTTCGTCGGGGGACGAGACCGCGACCTGCTCCTGCACGATCGCACCGCCCGCGTACGCCACGGCGGAGACCAGCGACAGCAACACGGACAACGCGAGGGCACTCATGGGCGGCTCCTCTGCGTGAGGCGCGCGCACTGGGCGCGGCGCGGCGAACGGTGGGCGTTCATAACCAACACCCTGCCCGGTCGATCCCTTCCCGTCGTCGTCCCTGAGCAGGCAATGGGTCCTACTGCCGATGGAGTACGGAAGGCGGACGCTCCTCCCCAGGGTGGGTGACACGGAGGGGAACCGGCTGATCACGGCTCCTACCGGACTTGGTACTACTGCTGGTCGTGGACCACGACCTCGACCCCGGCCTCGCCGCGCTCCGCCCGCTCGGCGGCTTCTTCGTCCTGCGCACCCTCCCGGCCGCGCCCGCGGCGCCCGCCGGGCCACCACCCGCGCTGAAGGACGTCTACGACAACCCGGCCCCGGACGGGCACCCCGACCCGCTGGACTTCCGGATCCGGAAGGTCACCCGGAGTCTGCGGACCGCCGAGGCCCGCGTCGGGGCGTCCGTGGCGCACCAGGCGCTCGCGGCCCGGCTGTGGTCGGCCGCGCTCGGGTGCGCCGCGTTGTACGGGCGGATCCCCGACCTCGACCCGCGCCTGCTGCGCTGGGACGCCGACGCCGGCGCCCCCGACGACCTGTGGCTGTCCGAGGTGCGCCCGCTGCCGGCGGACCCGGCGACCGTCGCCGATGCCGTGCTGACCGGACACCTCCGGCCGCTGACGGCGCTCGTACGCACCCGCTACCGGGTCGCCGAGGGCCTGCTGTGGGGCAACGCCGGATCCGCGCTCGCCGGGGCGGCCCGGGAGCTGGACCGCTGGGCGCGGGCGAACGGACGTACGGACGTCGCGGCCGGCGCCCGCTCCCTGGCCGCCGCACTCCTGCGCCACCCCCTTCTCACGGATACCGGCACCCTCACCGGCACAGCGTTCCGGCGCCGCAACTGCTGCCTGTACTACCGGGTGCCGGGCGGCGGCGTCTGCGGCGACTGCTGCTTCGTACGACCACCGCGGTCTTCCGCGCGGGACACATCTGGGTGACCATGAGAGAACCAGCCACTGAGACAGGGGGATCCGGGTGCGAGTGGGACTGCTGACCCGGGAGTACCCCCCGGACGTGTACGGCGGCGCGGGCGTCCATGTCGAGTTCCTCGCCAGGGAGCTGCGCCCCCTCGTGGACCTCGACGTGCACTGCTGGGGCGAGGGCCGCACGGACGGGGTCACCCGGCACCGCTCCTGGTCCGCGCTCGACGGCGCCAACGACGCGCTGCGCACCTTCTCCACCGACCTGTCGATCGCCGCGGCCGCCGAGGGGCGCGAACTCGTCCACTCGCACACCTGGTACGCCAACCTCGCCGGCCACTTCGCCAAGCTCCTGTACGGCATCCCGCACGTACTGACGGCCCACTCGCTGGAGCCGCTGCGCCCCTGGAAGGCCGAACAGCTCGGCGGCGGGTACGCGCTGTCGAGCTGGGCCGAGCGCACCGCCGTGGAGGGGGCCGACGCGGTGATCGCGGTGTCCGGTGCCATGCGCGAGGACATCCTCTCCTGCTATGCGGCGCTGGACCCGAGACGGGTGCACGTGGTGCACAACGGCATCGACACCGCGCTCTACCGGCCCGACCATGGAACCGACGCGCTGGTCCGCGCCGGGGTCGACCCGGACCGTCCGTACGTGCTGTTCGTCGGCCGGATCACCCGCCAGAAGGGCGTGCCCCATCTGCTGCGCGCGGTAAGGGACATCGACCCGGCGGCGCAGGTGGTGCTGTGCGCGGGCGCGCCCGACACCCCGGAGATCGACCGGGAGTTCCGCGACCTGTTCGAGGAGCTGAGCCGGGCCCGCGACGGCGTGCACTGGATCCCGCGGATGCTGCCCCGTCCCGAGGTCGTCCAACTCCTCACCCATGCCTCCGTGTTCGTCTGTCCCTCGGTGTACGAGCCGCTCGGCATCGTCAACCTGGAGGCGATGGCCTGCGGTACGCCCGTGGTGGCCTCGCGGGTCGGCGGCATCCCGGAGGTGGTGGCGGACGGGACGACGGGCGTGCTGGTGGACGTGGACCCGTCCGACGAGGTCTTCGAGGCAGGCCTGGCACGGGCGTTGGACTCCGTCCTCGGCGACCCGGCGACGGCCCGGCGGATGGGCGAGGCGGGACGGGAGCGCGCGGTGGGCGAGTTCGGCTGGGACGCGGTGGCCCGGCGCACGGTCCGGCTCTACGAGGAGATCCTCAAGGAGGCCTGAGCGCACCGCCGGAGACGGCCCGAGCGCGGACCGATGCGGACATCCCCGGACAGGCTTAGCGCGAGCGTCGTGGGGCAGATCTGTGTCAACCAGGGTGAGGGGAGCGGCCATGCGTCGTGGAGGACCTTCGGTGCTCGGGATCGTGCTGGCGGGCGGTGAGGGCAAGCGCCTGATGCCGCTGACCGCGGACCGGGCGAAACCCGCGGTCACCTTCGGCGGCACCTACCGCCTCGTCGACTTCGTCCTGTCCAACCTCGTCAACGCCGACATCCTGCGCATCTGCGTCCTGACGCAGTACAAGTCGCACTCGCTGGACCGGCACATCACCACGACCTGGCGGATGTCCAGCCTGCTGGGCAACTACGTCACGCCCGTCCCGGCGCAGCAGCGGCTCGGCCCGCGCTGGTACCTGGGCAGCGCCGACGCGATCCTCCAGTCGCTGAACCTGGTCTACGACGAACAGCCGGAGTACGTCGCGGTGTTCGGAGCCGACCACGTCTATCGCATGGACCCCCGGCAGATGCTCGCCCAGCACGTCGAAAGCGGCGCCGGGGTGACGGTGGCGGGCATCCGCGTACCGCGCGCCGAGTCCGCGTCGTTCGGTGTGATCACGCCGGGCTCGGACGGCCAGAGCGTCCAGCGCTTCCTGGAGAAGCCCGCCGACCCGCCGGGCCTGCCCGACGACCCGGAGTCCGTGTTCGCCTCGATGGGCAACTACCTCTTCACCACCAAGACGCTGATCGAGGCGCTCCAGCGGGACGCCGAGGACGAGAGCTCGCTGCACGACATGGGCGGCTCGATCCTGCCCCAGCTCACCGGCCGGGGCGAGGCGCAGCTGTACGACTTCAGCGCCAACCACGTGCCCGGTGAGACCAGCCGCGACCAGGGCTACTGGCGGGACGTCGGCACCCTCGACGCGTACTACGACGCCCACATGGACCTGATCGCCGAGCGCCCGGCGTTCAACCTCTACAACCGCAGCTGGCCGATCTACACCCACTCCAACCAGTTGTCCCCGGCCCGTTTCAACGCCGGGGGCATCGCGGGCGAGTCGATCATCAGCGCCGGCTGTCTGATCCGCGGGCAGGTGACGCGGTCCGTGCTGTCGCCGGGCGTGGTGGTGGACCCGGGGGCGGTCGTCCAGGGTTCGATCCTGCACGACAACGTCCACATCGGCCGGGGCGCGGTGGTGCGCGGGGCCGTCCTGGACAAGAACGTCGAGGTCCCGCCGGGCGCGACGATCGGGGTGAACCCGGAGCGGGACGCGGAGCTGTACACCGTCTCGAAGAGCGGAGTGATCGCCTTGGGCAAGGGGCAGCTGGTCCCCTAGGGCCTGCTCTGCCCCCGGGAAAACGAACGCGGTGTCGATCGCCTGGGCCTGGCCCGTCCGGGACCGGCTCCGGCGACGCGCCGGAACGCCTGTGACCAGCGGGGTTGATGGGGCGCTGTGACCGGGACTTAATCCGCTGTTTACTGAGCGTAGCCTGATCGCGCTTGACCGTAATCGTCCATGGCGATTGACTGCTTGCTCAACCATCCCCTCGTCGACGCGAGGCAAGCCATTGACTTCCGACCTGCTCGCCCCTCTCGACCTGGCGTTCTGGAACATCGAGTCCGCCGAGCATCCGATGCACCTCGGCGCGCTCGGCGTCTTCTCGGCGCGCTCGCCCACCGCGGGCGCACACGCGGCCGATCTGCTCGCCGCCCGCGCGGCCGTCGTACCGGGGTTGCGGATGCGGATCCGGGACGTGTGGCAGCCGCTCGACCTGCGCCGGCCGCTGGCCTTCGGCGGTGCGGCCCGGGAGGCCGACCCGGAGTTCGACCCCTTCCACCATGTCCTGCTGCACGCCCCGACGGCCGACTTCCACGCGGAGGCGGGCCGTTTGATGGAGCGTCCGCTGGAGCGCGGCCGCCCGCCCTGGGAGGCGCATGTGCTGCCGGGCGAGGACGGCGTCTCCTTCGCCGTGCTCTTCAAGTTCCACCACGCCCTCGCCGACGGCCTGCGCGCGTTGACGCTCGCCGCCGCCGTGCTCGACCCCCTCGACCTGCCCGCGCCCCGTCCGCGCCCGGCGCAGCCGCCCGCGCGCGGCCTGCTGCCCGACGTGCGCAGGCTGCCGGGGATGCTGCGGGGGGCGCTGTCCGACGCGGGCCGGGCCCTGGACATCGGCGCCTCCGTCGCCGTGTCCACCCTGGGCGGGCGAACCGTTCCGGCACTGACCGCCCAACCCACCGGCACCCGGCGCATCGCCGGCGTGGTGATCGACCTCGACGACGTGCACCGGGTGCGCAAGACGGTGGGCGGCACCGTCAACGACGTACTGATCGCGGTCGTCGCCGGAGCGCTGCGCCGCTGGCTCGACGAACGCGGCGACGGCAGCACCGGGGTGGCGCCCCGCGCGCTCATCCCCGTCTCCCGGCGCCGCCCGCGCACCGCGCAGCCGCAGGGCAACCGGCTCTCGGGCTACTTGATACGGCTTCCGGTCGACGATCCGGACCCGCTCGGCCGGCTGGGCGCGGTCCGCGCCCAGATGGACCGCAACAAGGACGCGGGCCCGCACCGCGGCGCGGGCGCCGTCGCCCTGCTCGCCGACCATGTGCCCGCGCTCGGCCACCGGCTCGGCGGACCGCTGGTGAGCCAGGCGGCCCGGCTCTGGTTCGACATCCTGGTCACCAGCGTGCCGCTGCCCAGCCTCGGGCTGAAGCTCGGCGGCAACCCGGTCACCGAGGTCTACCCGCTGGCCCCGCTCGCCCGCGGCCAGTCCCTCGCGGTCGCCGTCTCGACGTATCGCGGCCGGGTCCACTACGGGCTCGTCGCCGACGCCGAGGCCGTACCGGACCTGGACCGCTTCGCCCAAGCCCTGACCGAGGAGGTGGAGACGCTCATCACGGCCTGCGGCCCTTGACCGCCCAGCGGTTTTGTCCCGGGGTCGGGCGCTCCGTAGAATTCCCCGTTCGAAAGCGAGCGCGGTCGGAGCGCCGCGACGGGACCCCAGGGAACGGCAGCGCGATGACGGTGACAGAGCACGGCACGACGACCACGGACGACGTGGTGTACGGGCCCGGTATCGACCCGGAGCGACTGGCCGTCTGCCTCGGCGTGCTCGAGGAGCTCGACGAACTGGACGTCGACCACCCCGACGCGATCACCGTGCGCCGGGCCACCGCGGCCATCTACCGCACGGTCAAGCAGCGCCGCCGCCAGGAGCGCCGGGCCGCCAAGACCGCGCACGACAAGGCGGTCACAGAGGCCACCGCGACCGGCTCCGCCCAGCGCATCGACGACGAGACCGAGGGCATCCTGCCGTCGTCGGTGACGTCGGAGGGCCAGATCGCGGGGATACTCCAGCGCCCGCGCTCCTGCTACACCTGCAAGACCCGCTACGTCGAGGTCGACTACTTCTACCACCAGCTCTGCCCGGCATGTGCCGCCCTGAACCGCGACCGCCGCGACGCCCGCACCGACCTCACCGGCAAGCGCGCGCTGCTCACCGGCGGCCGCGCCAAGATCGGTATGTACATCGCGCTGCGGCTGCTGCGTGACGGTGCCCACACCACGATCACCACCCGCTTCCCGAACGACGCGGTCCGCCGGTTCAAGGCCATGGACGACTCGGCGGACTGGATCCACCGCCTGGAGGTCGTCGGCATCGACCTGCGCGACCCGGCCCAGGCCGTGGAGCTCGCCGACCGGATCGCCGCGCAGGGCCCGCTCGACATCCTGATCAACAACGCCACCCAGACCGTACGGCGGCTGCCCTCGGCGTACGCCGCGCTCGTCGAGGGCGAGAGCGCCCCGCTGCCGGCCGGTGAGCTGCCCGCCCGCCAGATCATCGGCGCCTTCAACTCCGGAGCGGTCGACGGACTGACCGCGCTGCCGGTCGGGGTCAGCGGCCTGGACGCGCAGAAGGTGGCCGACCTCGCCCTGGTCGCCGGCAACGCCAGCGTGGTCCGCCACCGCGAGGGCACGGCCATCGACGCCGGCGGTCTGGTGCCCGACGTGGTCGACACCAACACCTGGGTGCAGACCATCGAGCAGATCTCGCCGGTGGAGCTGCTGGAGACCCAGCTGTGCAACTACACGGCACCGTTCATCCTGATCAGCAAGTTGCGGCCGCAGATGGCCGAGGCCGCGCGCAAGGCGTCCGCGAAGCGCGCGTACGTGGTCAACGTCTCCGCGATGGAAGGGGTGTTCGGCCGCGGCTACAAGGGCGCCGGCCACCCGAACACCAACGCCGCCAAGGCCGCCATGAACATGGTGACGCGGACCAGCGCCCAGGAGATGTTCGACACCGACGGCATCCTGATGACCTCGGTCGACACCGGCTGGATCACCGACGAGCGCCCGCACTACGACAAGCTGCGGCTGGCCGACGAGGGCTTCCACGCCCCGCTCGACCTGGTCGACGGCGCGGCCCGTGTCTACGACCCGATCGTGCGCGGCGAGGCGGGCGAGGACCTGTACGGCGTCTTCATGAAGGACTACGCGCCGGGCAAGTGGTGAGCCCGGCGCAGCCGGTCGTGGACCGCGTACCCCGCTGAGGAGTACGCGGCCCGCACCCGGGTGCCGCCGTCCACCAGCAGGTCGGCCCCCGTGATCCAGGCGGCCGCGTCGGACACCAGCCAGGCCACGGCCCGCGCGACGTCCTCCGGCTCCCCGATCCGGCCCGCCGGCAGCCCCGCGGCCACCTCCGCCTCGCCCGGCTCCCACACGAACCGGGCCAGGTCGGTGCGGACCAGGCCGGGGGAGACGGAGTTGACCCGCACCCCTGGTGCCAGCTCGCCCGCGAGCTGCCGGGTGAGGTGCAGCAGGGCCGCCTTGCTGGTCCCGTAGGCGCCGACGTGCGGGCCGACGTGCTCCGCGCCCTCGGTGCAGATGTTGACCACCGCACCCCCGTGTTCGCGCAGCCACGCGTGCCAGGCGCACTGCACCAGCCGCAGCGGCGCCTCGACGTTCACGGCGAACGCCGCGCGCCAGGCCTCCGGGTCGACGGCCATCAGCGGCCCGTACGGCTGGTTCGTCGCCGCGTTGTTGACCACGACGTCGATGCGCCCGTACTCGCGCAGCACCAGCTCGGTCAGCTCAAGCGGATGCCCGGGGTCGGCCACGCTGCCCGCGAGCCCGATGCCGCCCAGTTCCGCGGCGGTCCGCCGCACCGCGTCGGCGTCCCGCCCGGTGACGCACACCCGCGCCCCGGCGGCGGCGAGCTCCCGGGCGACCGCTCGCCCGATCCCGCGGGTGGCCCCGGTGACGACGGCGGTCCGGCCCGCCAGTCCGGAGGACGACGACATCCGCGTACCGTCTCATGACGGTCCGTCAGTTACCAGTCCCGGGTGCGGAGTCGGCCCCGGGTCGGGGGCCTCAGTCCACCGCCCGCAGGGTCGAGTGCCGCTCGGCCACCAGCTCCAGCACGGTCCGCCAGTCCTCCAGGACCCCGGCGTCGAACCCGGCCCCGCGGCCCTCCTCGGCCGCCTGGCGCAGGCTCGCCAGGTCGTCGTCGGCGGAGCCGCCGAGCCAGGGGTGCCGGCGTATCAGCCGGGACACCCGCTGGCCCAGGAGCAGCCTTACGGCGTCGGCGGCGTGGGCGGCCTGCCCGGCCGGGTCGCCGGGCCGCAGCAGCTGCCCGATGGGGTGCACCAGGCCGGTCACCTGGAGTTCCTTGTCGGCGGGGCGACTTCGGCGCAGCAGGGCCGCCGTGCGCAGCGCGTGCTCGTGCAGATCGACCGGGGTCCGGGCGGGCCCCCGGGCGTCGCGGACGCCCCGGCAGGCGTACAGCAGGTCCATCAGCTCCTCGACGCTGTGCAGCTCCATGCGTCGGTCCTCCCGCGAGACAGCCGTTGCGGTACATCAGCAGATCATGGCCTGCTTGCCACTGGGCCAACGGCACTTGAACTGCCCGGCCCCTCGACGTCACTTTCCTTGCAGTAGGCCGAACGAGTGATAGATGAAAGGCGCGAAAGTGGGCAAACAGGTTTAAATCAAGGGGTGGTGCGCGGGGGTGACTTGCGAGAGTTACCCCAAGTTTTAACCACCTAGTGAGCACTGCCCCGCTCATTTGGTTAATCTGTAGCCGACGGACAGCAGTAAGGGGTCCCACCCACACCCGAAGTCCGTCATGGGACAAGCCGGTCCACAACGGCCTGCTCTCACTGCGAGTCAGCCGGCGCCACCGCGTCCGAACCGCTTCCGGCAATGACCCGAGCGGGCGTCGAGAACGGGCCGGAGAACCGGCCGGTACGTCCCGAGGGTGACCGACACATAAGGAGTGCGCGGTGACACCAGAGAAGACGAATCGCGAGGAGCGCCCCAAGGAACGCCCGGAGCGCACGGGCCGCCGGCCGGGGGAGATCGGCAGCCTCGACGTGTGGGCCCGGTCCGCCCCGATCCGCCTGGCGGGCTACGAGGACGACCTCGCCGAGCCCCACATCCTGCCCAGCGTGGACTGACCCCTTCCGGGGCAGGACCGTCGCGATCGCGGTACGCATGGGCGTGTTCGACTCACGCCCATGCAGATCACCGAAGCGGACAGGCCCTAGTCCAGCGGCGCCGTCCGCCGCCAAGGCCGCAGCTCCTCCAACTGTTCCGCCAGACGCAGCAGTTGCCTCTCGGAACCGGGTGGCCCCACCAGTTGTACGGCGGTGGGGGCGCCCGAGGGCAGCGTGCCGAGCGGCACCGCCATGGCCGGCCAGCCGGTCAGGTTCCACGGCGGGGTCAGCGGCGAGTAGTTCGTGTTGACCAGCACATTGCGCAGCCAGCCGCGCTCGTGCCAGGGCGCCGACCTCGGCGAGCGCCGGGCGAGCGCCGGGGTCAGCAGGATGTCGTGCTCGGCGAAGAACGGCTCCAGCCTCCGCCGCAGCCGCTCGCGGCCCTCACCGGTGCGCACCCCGTCCAGGAACCGCTGCCCGACCGTGGCGTGCACCCGGGTGCGCCGGGCCAGCAGCCGCCGGTCCAGCCCCCGGGCGTCGACCGCCGAGCCCGCCGTCCAGTGCGCGAGCGAGGTGACACCGAGCGAGAGCGGGTACGGCGGCTCGGCCCGGCGTACCTCGTGACCCGCGCCGGCCAGCAGCCGCGCGGCCTCCCGCACGGCGGTCGCGTACGGCGCGCTGATCGTGACCCCGGCCAGCGGGCTGCGCACCGACACCGCGATCCGGCGCCTGCCGGGCTCCTCCTCGCGCGTGACCTCCGTGTCCGCGAGCACCGAGAACATCAGCCGGGCGTCCTCGACCGTGGTGGCCAGCGGACCGTTCTCGGACATGCCGAACCAGTCGCCGTCACTGATTCCCGCGGGCACCACCCCGTGGCCGGGCTTGATGGTGACCAGGCCGCAGTTGGCCGCCGGGATCCGCAAGGAACCCATGCCGTCGTTGCCGAGGGCGATCGGCACCATCCCGGCGGCGACCGCGGCCGCGCTGCCGCCCGACGAACCGCCCGCCGTGCGCGAGGGGTCCCACGGATTGCGGGCCGTGCCGTGCACGCCCTCCGTGGTGCCGAAGATGCACAGTTCCGGCACGTTCGTCAGACCCACGACCACCGCGCCCGCCGCCCGCAGCCGGGCCACGGTGACATGGTCCTCGGAGGCCGGCGTGTCCGGGGTGGCGGCCGAGCCGATCCGGGTGGACTCGCCGCGCACCGCGAGGTTGTCCTTGACGGCCACCGGTACGCCCGCCAGCGGCAGTTCGGCCAGATCGGCCCGGCCGGCCACCTCGTCGGCCTCGGCCAGCGCGGCCTCGGCCCGTACCGTGCGGAAGGCGCCGACACCGGCGTCGAGCCGCTCGATCCGGGCGAGATGCTCGGCCACCACCTCGCGGGGCACGGCCCGCTTCTCGCGTACGGCGGCGGCGATCTCTGCGGCGGTCCGGCCGACCCAGCTGGTCACGGGCGCTCCTTGGTGCGCAGTGGTGCTACTTGCGAGTACTGGTGGTGCTGCTTGCGAGCACCGAGGCGAGAACCTCGCGTACCGAGGGAGAACGTCGAGTACCGCGGGAGAACTCTGGGAGAACAATGCACCTGCGTGGGCCCCGCGTCGAGAGGTGTGATCGAGTTCCCGCGGCGAGCTCAGCCACCGGCCTGTCCGCGCAGCCACTCCTCGACCTCGGCCACGTGCGCGGCCGCCGCCGCGCGGGCCGCGTCGGGGTCCCGGGCGGCCAGCGCCCGGTGGATCGCCGCGTGCTCGCGGCGGGTGCGGGCGAAGGCCCCTTCCTCCTGGCAGCCGCGCCGGACCCGGGCGCGGAACGTGCGGGAGGACAGGCCCTCCAGGATCGCGGCCATGGTGTCGTTGCCCGCGGCCGCCGCGATCTCGCGGTGGAAGGCCAGGTCGTGGGCGAGGATCTCCTCCGGGTCGTCCGTGGCGTTCATGGCGGTCAGATGCCGCTCGACCTCGGCGAGCCGGTCCGGGGTGATCCGCGCGGCGGCCAGCGCGGCCGCCGTGGACTCCAGCACCCGGCGCACCTCCAACAGCTCCACCAGCCGCGGACCGCGGGAGAGATCCGCGACGACACCGAAGGTCTCCAGCAGGTCGCCGGCCTCCAGCCGGGTGACGTAGATGCCGGAGCCGTGCCGGGCCTCCAGCACGCCCATGACCGTGAGCGCGCGGATCGCCTCCCGCATCGAACTGCGCGAGATGCCCAGCTCGGCGGCGAGGTCGCGTTCCGTCGGCAGCCGCTGGCCCGGCTCCAGCAGGCCCTGGCCGATCATCGCCTTGATCCGCTCGATGGCGCGCTGCGTCACCGTGCCCCGGGACCGGCCGGCCCCGGCCCCCGCCTGCTGCGCGCCGCCCTGTGCCCCGGTCCGCGCCCCGGTCTCGTCCACGCCGCTCCTCCTGTCGTACGCGCCGCGATCCGACCACGGAGGTGGTCCGACCACTGTGGCGCGAAATCGGGGCCATCCGCCGCCACAGGGGGTCGTTTTCCCGAAGTGGTCCGATAATTATGCGGGCAGCCGCTCGACCGCACACCGTCAGGAGCCGAACCGCGTCCCTCGCGTTCCCCGTCCCGCACCCGACCGAAAGGCCCGCCGTGCCCTCAGCGTCGTCCCCGGTGCCCCCTG
>NZ_VJZD01000211.1 GCF_009377175.1 Streptomyces adustus | reverse complement strand
CCCGGCATCGACCACCTACGCCCCGCACACCCTCGGCCGCCGCCTCGCTCCGTAGGCACCCTGCGTCGGCCCCCCGCGCCTCGGTTGCCGTCCGGTATCGCCTTGCGGCGGATCGCCGAGGTCGCGCCCCGGCGGGCCGGAGAACCGACAGCACCGCACGTCGCCTCGACGGCCGACGACCCGGTCCCGGGTCGTCCTCGTCGCTCGGCGTGCGCGCCCGGCCGCCCACCGTCGTCAACCCGCGTAAAAAGGGCGAGGCCCCGGATGGGAATCCGGGGCCTCGCCCTTGAAACGCTGCCGACGCCTAAGGCGTGCGGACGGCCGTCAGTTGTCGTCCTCGTCGATCAGGAACCCGCGCATCGGCGAAGGCGCCTGGCCCATCGGGGACGGACCCTGCGGTCGCACCGGAGCCATGGGCTGGGTCATGGCCGGCGTCATCTGCTGCTGGCTGCCGTAGGACGGCGGAGCCTGCGACGGCCCACCACCCATGCCCGGACCGGTGCCGTACGACGGGGCGCTCGCACCTGCCGGTGCCATGGAAGGCGCCGGGGACGGCGGGAGGGACGCGGCCGCCGGGGTACGCGGCGGAGCCAGCGAGTCGTCGGCCTGGGTCTCCAACTGGCGCAGCTGCGACTCCAGGTAGGACTTCAGACGCGTACGGTACTCGCGCTCGAAGCCGCGCAGGTCCTCGACCTTGCGCTCCAGCGTGGCGCGGGCGGACTCCAGGGAGCCCATCGCGACGCGGTGCTTCTCCTGCGCGTCCCGCTCCAGGGCGTCGGCCTTGGCACGGGCGTCACGCTCAAGCCCCTCGGCGCGGCTGCGGGCCTCGCCGACGATCTTGTTGGCCTCGGAGCGGGCCTCGGCGATCGCCTGGTCGGCGGTCTGCTGGGCCAGCGAGAGGACACGGGCGGCGCTGTCGCCGCCGGGGCCCTGACCGGGGCCGCCCATGGGACCACCCATCGGACCGCCCATCGGGCCGCCCATGGGACCGCCCATCGGGCCGCCCATCTGCTGCATGGGGGGCTGGCCGCCCATCGGACCCTGACCCATCGGACCCTGGCCCATGGGACCACCCATCGGGCCACCCTGACCCATCGGGCCACCCTGGCCCATGGGACCACCCATCGGGCCACCCTGACCCATCGGGCCGGGACCCATCGGGCCACCCTGTCCCATCGGACCGGGACCCATCGGGCCACCCTGTCCCATCGGACCGGGACCCTGCGGACCGCCCTGACCGCCACCGGGGCCGGCGGGCAGCTGCGGTGCACCGCTCGGCAGCTGGGGCGGACCACCCATGGGGCCACCCATCTGCTGCTGCGGCGGGCCCGATATGCCGGCGGGGACAGGACCACCAGGACCGCGCATACCCTGCTGGGGCATGCCCTGCGGAGGCATACCCTGCTGGGGCATGCCGCCCTGCGGCCCGTCCTGCTCCGGAGGCTTGCGCATGTTCTGCTGGTTCTGGGCAGCAGCGCGCGTCGCCGCGGCCAGTTTGGCGCGCAGGTCCTCGTTCTCGCGGAGCAATCGGGTCAGTTCGGCTTCGACCTCGTCGAGGAAGGCATCGACCTCGTCCTCGTCATAGCCTTCTCGGAGGCGGACGGTCGTGAACTGCTTGTTCCGCACGTCCTCGGGGGTCAACGGCATCTCTTCACCTCAACGTAGTCATCGGCAGTCGGCAAGACCGTATCGTCCACTGTCACCTCGCGAGACTCCCCACGACGCTGATCAAGATGTAGACGATGATCATCAGTACGAAGAAGGACAGGTCGAGCGCCACGCCCCCGAGACGCAACGGCGGAATGAACCGCCGCAGAAGCTTCAACGGTGGATCAGTGACAGTGTAGGTGGCCTCCAGAACGACCACCATCGCCTTGCCGGGTTGCCACGAGCGGGCGAACTGGAAGACGTAGTCCATGACCAGCCGGAAGATCAGGATGATGAGGAAAAGCAGCAGCGCGTAGTACACCACCTGCGCGAACACGCTCATGACTGGTGCTTCCCTCTCCCCTGTTCCGTACTTCGTTCCGGTCCCACGTCTCAGCTCTGGTTGAAGAACCCGCCCTCTGCGATGCGGGCCTTGTCCTCCGCCGTGACATCGACGTTAGCAGGCGACAACAGGAACACCTTCTGCGTCACCCGCTCGATGCTGCCGTGGAGACCAAACACCAGACCGGCCGCAAAGTCGACAAGTCGCTTCGCGTCCGTGTCGTCCATCTCCGTGAGATTCATGATCACCGGCGTGCCCTCACGGAAGTGTTCCCCGATGGTACGGGCCTCGTTGTAGGTCCGAGGGTGGAGCGTGGTGATCCGGTACGGCTCTCGTTCCGACACGACCTTGGGCATGATCACCGGGACGTTCTTCTCCAGACTCTGACGTTCTTGTGTGATGGATGCCACGGGTGCGATCCGCGCCGGGCGCCCGGATTCCGCGGCGAGCGAAGCGGCGTGCGGCATCGGGTCACGTGGAGCGGAGGGCTGCACCACTCGTACCGGTTCGTCCCTTTGTGACTGATGTACTCCGTGCAACGGGTGCGACGGCTCGTGCCGCCGGTGATCCCGTTCGGGCTCCGGGTCCAGTTCGGGTTCGAAGTCGTCGTCGGGGTCGAAGCCCCGGCCGTCGTACCCATCGTCCTCCACGAGGCCGAGGTAGACCGCCATCTTGCGCATCGCGCCGGCCATGCTCTGAGTCCTCCGCTCTGTGGTGGATCGGCTGACGACTGCCAAGTCCCGCGATCCACGTGGCCTTTATGCCCGCCTTTCGGCGGAAATGACCATATTTTCTGCTGTGGTCCGACTTCCTGGCGACGTTACCCGAGCCCGGCGCGGACTCCGAGTACCGCGGTGCCGACGCGCACATGTGTCGCCCCTGCCGCCACGGCCTCCTCGAGGTCCGCACTCATCCCTGCCGAGACCATGTTCGCAGCAGGATGAGCTCGGCGCAGGTCGGTCGACAAATCCATCAACCGCTCGAACGCGGCTCGTTGACGCCCCGCGTACTCCCCGGTGAGCGGGGCGACCGTCATGAGCCCGTCGAGGCGCAGTCCGGGGGCCCGGGCGACAAGATCGGCCAACTCTTCGATTCCCGCGGGAGCCACGCCCCCGCGCTCCCCCCGCTCGCGTTCTCCCGCGTCGAGCGCGACCTGGAGGAGACAGCCCAGTTCGCGCCCGACACGCTCGGCCTCCTTCGACAGAGCCGTCACGAGCCGGGAACGGTCGACGGATTGCACGACATCCGCATAACCGACCACCGATCGAACCTTGTTGGTCTGCAATTGACCGACGAAATGCCAACTAAGGGGCAGATCGGAACATTCGGCGGCTTTGGGTGCAGCGTCCTGGTCCCGGTTCTCGGCCACGTGCCGCACCCCGAGTCCGGACAGCAGCCGCACATCGCTCGCGGGATAGGTCTTGGTGACCACGATCAGGGTCACCTCTTCGCGCTTGCGGCCCGCGGCCGCGCACGCGGCGGCGATGCGCCGCTCCACCTTCGCCAGGTTTGCGGCGAGTTCGTCGTTACGGTCCGTCATGTCCCATCAGTCCAGCCAGACATAGCCGGCGAGCCGGCCAGTGGTGCGGTCCCGGCGGTACGAGAAGTGGTCGCCGGACTCGAGCGTGCACACCGGCGACTGCGCCCGGTCGCGCACCCCGAGCCTTTCGAGCTGCGCGTGCACGCCGGCGGCCACATCGACCGCGGGCGTGCCCCAGCTCGTCTCCGAGTGCGCCGTCGGTTCGACGGCGGCGACCTCGGCGCGCATCGCCTCCGGCACCTCGTAGCACCGGCCGCAGACGGCGGGTCCGGTGCGGGCGACGATCCGGGCCGGGTCGGCGCCGAGCGACTTCATCGCGTCGACGGCGGCGGGCACGACCCCGGCGACCATGCCGGGACGCCCCGCGTGGGCGGCGGCGACCACCCCGGCCACCGGGTCGGCCAGCAGGACCGGGACGCAGTCGGCGGTGAGCACCGCGAGGGCGAGGCCCCGGGTGGCGGTCACCAGGGCGTCGACCGACGGGACGGACCCGTCGCCCCAGGGCCGGTCGACCACGGCGACATCGTTGCCGTGCACCTGGTTCATCCAGACCACCCGGGCCGGGTCGAGCCCGAGTTCCCGCGCCGCCGAGGAGCGGTTGGCGCGGACGGCGTCGGGGTCGTCGCCGACCGCGCCGCCGAGGTTGAGCTCCTCGTACGGAACGGCGCTCACCCCGCCCCACCTGTCGGTGAAGGCGAAGTGCGCGCCGTTCGCAGTGCCCGTTACGGAGCGCTGTCCTATCACTTCAGAAAGTCCGGCACGTCGAGCTCCTCGGCCGCGCTGTCCGAGTAGCTCCGCGACGACGGCAGCGGCGGGGCCACCGGGATCTCCTTCACGGGCTCCGGAGCGGGCTCCGGCTCCTCCTTCGGCGTGACACTGCCGAGGGAGCCGAAGGACGGGCGGCTCTCGGGCTGGCGGACGGGAGCGGGCTCCTCGCGCCGGGCCGGGGCCGAGGACGAGCCGAGGACGTTGTCCCGGCGCGCGGGCGGCTGCCCGCCGTCGAAGCCGGCCGCGATCACGGTGACCCGCACCTCGTCGCCCAGGGCGTCGTCGATGACCGCGCCGAAGATGATGTTGGCCTCGGGGTGGGCCGCCTCGCTGACCAGCTGGGCCGCCTCGTTGATCTCGAACAGGCCGAGGTCGGAACCGCCGGAGATGGACAGCAGGACGCCCCGGGCGCCGTCGATGGAGGCTTCCAGCAGCGGCGAGGAGATCGCCATCTCGGCCGCCGCCACCGCGCGGTCGTCGCCGCGGGCCGAGCCGATGCCCATGAGGGCCGAACCGGCCTCGGACATGACCGACTTGACGTCGGCGAAGTCGAGGTTGATCAGACCGGGGGTGGTGATGAGGTCCGTGATGCCCTGGACACCGGAGAGCAGGACCTGGTCCGCCGACTTGAAGGCGTCGAGGACCGAGACCTGGCGGTCCGAGATGGACAGCAGCCGGTCGTTCGGGATGACGATGAGGGTGTCGACCTCTTCGCGGAGCTCCGCGATGCCGTCCTCGGCCTGGTTGGCGCGGCGCCGGCCCTCGAAGGTGAAGGGGCGGGTGACCACGCCGATGGTGAGGGCGCCCAGCGAGCGGGCGATGTTGGCCACGACGGGCGCGCCGCCGGTGCCGGTGCCGCCGCCCTCTCCGGCGGTCACGAAGACCATGTCGGCCCCCTTGAGGACCTCCTCGATCTCCTCGCGGTGGTCCTCGGCGGCCTTGCGGCCGACTGCCGGGTTGGCTCCGGCCCCGAGGCCGCGCGTGAGTTCCCGGCCGACGTCGAGCTTGACGTCGGCGTCGCTCATCAACAGCGCCTGCGCGTCGGTGTTGATGGCGATGAACTCGACGCCCTTGAGACCGACCTCGATCATCCGGTTGATGGCATTGACACCACCGCCGCCGACACCGATGACTTTGATGACTGCGAGGTAGTTCTGCGGTGCTGCCACGTCGAAGGCCTCTCGCCTCGAGTTACGTGTCGCCGCCTCGCCGTGTCGCGATCCGACGACTGATGCCGAATGGGGACGGTCCGTAGCGCCGACCCGAACCCTAACGTTGAAGTTTAGGGTTACCAGTGTGTCTGTTCTCTGGAGTCTTCTGAACAGGACACTAAGTCGACAAGTGGCGCGCGTTCAACGAACACGCCGAACCTCCCGTTTTTCTTTTCACCCTATGTGATCAGGCGTAGCGCTGCCCAACCAGGGTGCTGGCCTGCGCCGATGCGCGTCAACTCACCACTGAAGCGGGGGCGGTGGGAACGCTGACATCGAAGTGCCGCGCCCCGGGTGCCGCTTTCATCAGTGCAGTGAGAGTACGGGCCTTCGTGCCGCCGTGTTCACCGCTGCCCCACGCGACCGACCGTCCGGCGGTCAACTCCAGTGAGATGTCGTCGTAGGAAAGCACCTTGACGCTCCGGGTCTCACGCGCGACGGCGGCCGGAAGGTCCCCCGCGACCCGCACGGCCTCGCGCACGAGCCGGTCCTCGCCGAAGCGTCGCAGACTCGCGGCCGCCGAACCCGGCCGGGAAACCGACAATTCGAGCGTGGGCACGCCTTTCGGGGCCTCGGAAACCGTGGCGAAACGGACGCCGTCGTCGTCCACTTCGACATAGGAGGAGCCTTTTCGGACCAGAAGGACCGGAACGCGTTCAATCACTTTCAGCCCGATTCCGTCGGGCCAGGAGCGGACCGCGTCAACCGAGTCAATTCGGGGCAATTTCCGGCGAAGTTGCGCCTCGATCGCGTCGGTATCGACCGAAATCAGCGGTGCTCCGACGGGAACGTCCGCGGCTTCGCGTACCTGTTCCGGTGTCAGCACGGTGGTGCCCGAGACCGAGACGTGCCCCACCCGCAGCCACTGCGAGCCGTACAACACCCAGACGCAGCCGGCGCCGAGGAGTACGGAACCGAGCAGCATGAAGATGATCACACGAAGCCGGCGTCGCCCGAACCTCCGGACGAGGGGCGGGCCGGACGACTCCTGCTGACGTTCACCGCGTTCGGCGGTGCTGGGTCCGGCCACGCTCCCTGCCCTTTCGTCATCCGCGCCTAACGGCGCGCGGCGATCGCCTCGTAGACCAGGCCGACGAGCAGCTCGTCGGCGTTCCGGCGGCCGAACTCGCTGGCGATGCTGGACATCTCGTACAGCCGGTGCGGGTCGGCGAGCACGGGCAGCACGTGCTCGCGCACCCACTCCGTGGTGAGTTCCGCGTCGTCGACGAGAAGACCGCCGCCCGCCTTGACCACCGGCTGGGCGTTCAGCCGCTGTTCGCCGTTGCCGATGGGCAGCGGGACGTAGGCGGCGGGGAGCCCGACGGCGGAGAGTTCGGCGACGGTCATCGCACCCGCACGGCAGAGCATCATGTCGGCCGCGGCGTAGGCGAGATCCATCCGGTCCACGTACGGTACCGGCACATAGGGCGGCATCCCGGGCATCTGATGCACCTGCGGCAGTTCGTTCTTCGGGCCGACCGCGTGCAGGATCTGGATGCCCGCCTGCTGGAGCCAGGGCGCGACCTGCTGGACCACCTCGTTGAGGCGGCGGGCGCCCTGAGAGCCGCCGGAGACCAGCAGCGTCGGCAGATTCGGGTCGAGCCCGAACGCCGCGCGGGCCTGGGGACGTACGGCGGCCCGGTCGAGGGTGGCGATGGAGCGGCGCAGCGGGATGCCGATGTAGTGGGCGTCGCGCAGCTTGCTGTCCGGGGTGGAGACGGCGACCCTGGCCGCGTACCGCGAGCCGATCTTGTTGGCCAGGCCGGGACGCGCGTTGGCCTCGTGGATCACGATCGGCACACCGAGGCGCTTGGCGGCCAGGTAGCCGGGCAGGGCGACGTAGCCGCCGAAGCCGACGACGCAGTCGGCCTTGGTGCGCTCCAGGACCTGCTCGGCCGCCTTGATCGTCCCGCGCAACCGGCCCGGGACGGTGATCAGCTCGGGGGTCGGCTTGCGCGGCAGCGGCACCGCGGGGATCAGCGCGAGCTCATAGCCCCGCTCCGGGACGAGCCGGGTCTCCAGGCCGCGCTCCGTGCCCAGGGCCGTGATCCCCACGGTGGGGTCCTGCCTGCGCAGGGCGTCCGCGAGGGCGAGCGCGGGCTCGATGTGGCCGGCGGTCCCCCCACCAGCGAGTACGACATGCACCGAAATTCACCGCTCTCCGGACGTACGCGCCGCCGAGGCACGCCGTCGCATCGTGTTCCATCTCCGAGGCCCCCGGTCGGGCGCAGAGCCTCCAGCCCGCTTTCTACCAAAGCGGGGCTGTCGCATCGCAAGCGCCGCCCGCGCAGCGGGCTCGTCACGCGCGAAGGCGATCAGCAACCCGATGGCGAACATGGTCGGCAGCAGGGCTGATCCTCCGTAGGAGAACAGCGGGAGAGGAACCCCGGCGATCGGCAGCAGGCCGAGCACCGCACCGATGTTGATCACCGCCTGTGCGACGATCCAGGTGGTCACGCCTCCCGCGGCATACCTGACGAAGGGATCCTCCGTGCGTCCGGCCACGCGGATACCCGCATAGCCTAGAGCCGCGAACAGGGCGAGCACCGACAGCGTCCCCGCCAGGCCCAGTTCCTCACCGGTGACGGCGAAGATGAAGTCTGTGTGCGCTTCGGGCAGTTGTCCCCATTTCTCCACGCTTGCCCCCAGTCCGGATCCGAAGATCCCGCCGGAGGCGAGGGCGTAGATGCCGTGCACGGCCTGCCAGCAGTCGACGGGGCCGCTCTGCGGCTCGGTGGCGCCGATGCAGGAGAGCCTGGCCATCCGGTTCGGGCTCGTCTTGATGAGGATCACGCCGATCGTGGCCGCGATCGACAGCACGCCCACGAACAGCCGGGTCGGCGCGCCCGCCAGCCACAGCAGCCCGAACAGGATCGCCGTCAGGATGATCGCGGTGCCCATGTCGCCGCCGAGCATGATCAGCCCGAGCAGCAGGAAGGCCACCGGCACCAGCGGCACCAGCATGTGCTTCCACTGGGCCAGCAGCTTCTTGTCGTGTTTGCGCGCGATGAGGTCGGCGCCCCACAGCACCAGCGCGAGCTTGCCGAACTCGCTGGGCTGGATCTGGAACGAGCCGCCGAGGGAGAGCCAGTTCTGATTGCCGTTGACCGCGACTCCTATCCCCGGCACCTGCACCAACGCCATCAGGAAGACGGCTCCGGCGAGGATCGGATAGGCCAGCGCGCGATGCAGTTTCACCGGCATCCGGGAGGCGAGCAGCAGCAGTCCGGCGCCGATGGAGGCGGCCAGGAACTGTTTGCGAAAGAAGAACGAACCGGGCAGCGCCATCTGCAACGCCGTGATCTGGGAGGCCGAGTAGACCATCACCAGACCGAGCACGGTGATCAGCAGGCTGCCGCCGAGGATCAGGTAGTACGCGGTCAGCGGCCGGTCCCAGGCCTTGCGGGCACGCCGATGCAGGACGCGCAGCGGGTTGTCGCGCACGCGCTGGGGGGCGGGCGGCCGCCGTACGGCCCGCTGCGCGGGCGGACCCCCGGTACGGCTACCGGGCATCCGTGGCTCCGCTGTACGTCGGCCTCGACGGTCGCACGCGTCCCTCCCAGGGTCGCCCGGCAGCAGACCGGGTCAGGCGCCGAGTTCGCGAACCGCCTCCGCGAACGCGTCACCGCGCTTGTTGTAATTGGCGAACATGTCCATCGAGGCGCAGGCCGGGGCCAGCAGCACCGTGTCGCCGGCGGTGGCGAGCCGCCGCGCTTCCCGGACAGCCGCGAGCATCGCCCCAGTGTCGGTCCGGTCGAGGTCGACGACCGGTACTTCCGGGGCGTGTCGCGCCAGGGCTTCCCGGATCAGGGCGCGGTCCGCGCCGATGAGCACGACGCCGCGAAGGTGCTTCGCCGACTTCGCGACGAGCTCGTCGAAGGTCGCGCCCTTCGCCAGTCCGCCCGCGATCCACACGATCGACTCGTAGGCCGCCAAAGAGGCTTCCGCGGCATGGGTGTTGGTCGCCTTGGAGTCGTCGACGTAGGCGACGCCGTCCACGTCCGCCACGTGCGCGATGCGGTGGGCGTCCGGGGTGAAGGCCCGCAGACCGTCCCGTACGGCCTTGGCGGGCACCCCGAAGGCACGCGCGAGGGCCGCCGCCGCAAGGGCGTTGGCGACGTTGTGCGGGGCGGGCGGGTTCACGTCCGCCACCTCGGCCAGCTCCTGCGCGTTCTTCTGCCGGTTCTCGACGAAGGCGCGGTCGACCAGGATGCCTTCCACCACGCCGAGTTGGGAGGGACCCGGGGTGCCGAGCGTGAAGCCGACGGCCCGGCAGCCCTCCTCGACGTCCGCCGCGCGCACCAGGTTCTCGGTGGCCTCGTCGGCCACGTTGTAGACGCAGGCGATCCGATTGCCTTCGTAGATACGGCCCTTGTCGGCGGCGTACGCCTCCATCGAGCCGTGCCAGTCGAGGTGGTCGGGGGCAAGGTTGAGGACGGCGGCCGAGTGGGCGCGCAGCGAGGGCGCCCAGTGCAGCTGGTAGCTCGACAGCTCGACCGCGAGGACGTCGTACTGCTCGTCGCCGAGGACCGCGTCGAGCAGGGAGACGCCGATGTTGCCGACCGCCGCCGTGCGCAGGCCCGCCGCCTTCAGGATGGAGGCGAGCATCTGGACGGTGGTGGTCTTGCCGTTGGTGCCGGTGACGGCCAGCCAGGGCGCGGCGTCCGGGCCCCGCAGCCGCCACGCCAGCTCGACGTCGCCCCAGACGGGGACGCCGGCCTGCGCGGCGGCGGCGAACAGCGGCTTGTCCGGCTTCCAGCCGGGCGCGGTGACGACGAGTTCGGTGTCTTGAGGCAGGGTGTCCCCGTCACCGAGGCGCACGGTGATGCCGAGCGCCTCCAGTTCCGCCGCCTGGGCGCGGGCGCGTTCGTCGTCGCCGTCGTTGACGACGGTGACCTGTGCGCCCAGCCCGTGCAGCACCTTGGCCGCCGGGACGCCGGAGACGCCCAGTCCGGCGACGGTGACGTTCTTCCCCTGCCAGTCGGTCACTTGTCCGCTGCCCATCCCGCGTAGAAGAGGCCGAGTCCGACGATCACACAGATGCCCTGGATGATCCAGAATCGGACCACCACAAGTACCTCGGACCAGCCCTTGAGTTCGAAGTGATGCTGGAGTGGCGCCATCCGGAAGACGCGCTTGCCGGTCAGCCGGAAGGAGCCGACCTGGATGACGACCGACATGGTGATGAGGACGAACAGGCCGCCGAGGATGGCGATCAGCAGCTCGGTGCGGGAGCAGATCGCGAGACCCGCGAGCACACCGCCGAGCGCCAGCGAACCGGTGTCACCCATGAAGATCTTGGCGGGCGAGGTGTTCCACCACAGGAAGCCCAGGCAGGAACCCATCAGCGCGGAGGCGATGACCGCGAGGTCCAGCGGGTCGCGCACCTCGTAGCAGGCGTTCGGGTTCGTCAGGGTCATCGAGTTGGCGCAGGACTCCTGGAACTGCCAGACGCCGATGAAGGTGTAGGCGCCGAAGACCAGGACGGAGGCGCCGGTGGCCAGGCCGTCCAGACCGTCGGTCAGGTTCACGCCGTTGGACATCGCCAGGATCATGAACAGCGCCCAGACGACGAACAGCACCGGGCCGATCGTCCAGCCGAAGTCCGTGATGAACGACAGCTTGGTGGAGGCCGGGGTCTGGTTGCGGCCGTCCGCGAACTGGAGCGAGAGCACCGCGAAGGCGATACCGACGATCAGCTGGCCGGCCATCTTCGCCTTGGCCCGCAGACCGAGCGAGCGCCGCTTGACGATCTTGATGTAGTCGTCGAGGAAGCCCACCAGGCCCATGCCTGCCATCAGGCCCAGCACCAACAGGCCCGAGTAGGTGGGCGCGTAGCCGGTGATGACCTTGGACAGGAAGTACGCGGCGATCGTCGCAAAGATGAAGGCGATACCGCCCATCGTCGGCGTACCGCGCTTGCTCGCGTGCTCCCGCGGGCCGTCGTCGCGGATGTACTGCCCGTAGCCCTTGCGGGCGAGGAGCTTGATCAGCAGCGGGGTGCCGATCAGGGTCAGGAAGAGGCCAATGACTCCTGAGAACAGGATCTGCTTCATCATCGGGCGACAACCTCACCCTCGGCGCCGCTCTCGAGCAGCGCCTGCGCCACGCTCTCCAGACCGACCGAACGGGACGCCTTCACGAGTACGACGTCTCCCGGGCGCAACTCGCTGCGCAACAGGTCGACCGCCGCCTGTGCGTCGGACACGTGCACCGACTCCTCACCCCACGAACCCTCGTTATATGCGCCCAGTTGCAGCCAGGCGGCTTCCCTGCCCCCGACCGCGACGAGCTTGCCGACATTGAGCCGGACGGCAAGCCGTCCGACCGCGTCGTGCTCGGCGAGAGCCTCGTCCCCGAGCTCGGCCATCTTGCCGAGCACCGCCCACGTACGCCCCCCTTGAGCCTGAGCGGCCTTGCCCATCGCCGCGAGCGCGCGCAAGGCGGCTCGCATGGACTCGGGGTTCGCGTTGTAGGCGTCGTTGACGATCGTCACGCCGTCCGGACGCTCCGTGACCTCCATGCGCCAACGGGAGAGGGAGCCCGCCTCGGAGAGCGCGGTGGCGATCTCTTCCACGGACATGCCCAGCTCATGGGCGACGGCGGCCGCGGCGAGCGCGTTCGACACGTGATGCTCACCGTACAGGCGCATGGTCACATCACTGCACCCGGAGGGTGTGTGAAGGCTGAAGGCGGGCTGTCCGCTGTCCGTGAGTCGCACGTTCTCGGCGCGAACGTCCGCTTCGTCGGACTCTCCGAAATAGACCACCTTCGCCTTCGTACGAGAGGCCATGGCCCGCACCAGGGGGTCGTCGGCGTTGAGGACCGCGACACCGCCGTCCTGCTCCGACGGCAGCGCCTCCACGAGTTCGCCCTTCGCCTGGGCGATCTGCTCGCGGCCGCCGAACTCCCCGATGTGGGCGCTGCCGACGTTCAGCACGAGGCCGATCCGCGGGGGCGTCAGGTCCGTCAGGTAGCGGATGTGGCCGATGCCGCGGGCGCCCATCTCCAGCACCAGGAACCTGGTGTCCTCGGTGGCGCTGAGCGCGGTCAGCGGCAGCCCGATCTCGTTGTTGAGCGAGCCGGGCGTCCACACCGTGGGGGCGTGCCGCTGGAGCACCTGCGCGATCAGGTCCTTGGTACTGGTCTTGCCCGCCGAGCCGGTCAGGGCGACGAGGGTGGCGCCGAGCTTGTGCACGACATGCCGGGCGAGAGCGCCGATGGCCGCCTGGACGTCCTCGACCACGATGGCGGGGACCCCGACGGGCCGGGACGCCAGCACGGCGGCGGCGCCTGCCTCGACGACCGCGTGCGCGAAGTCGTGGCCGTCCACCCGTTCGCCGACGAAGGCGACGAACAGGCTGCCTGGCACCACCTCTCGGGAGTCCCGGACCACCGGTCCGGTCACCTGGACGGACGGATCCGGTATGTCGTACGTCTGCCCGCCGACGACTGCTGCGATCTCGGCGAGGGAGAGGGCGATCACAAGTTCATCCCTGGGTCTGCTGGATAGCTTCGCGAAGCACCTGGCGGTCGTCGAAGGGACGGACCACTCCGGCGATGTCCTGGCCCTGCTCATGGCCCTTGCCCGCGACCAGCAGGGTGTCCCCGGGCCGGGCCCGGGAGACGGCGGCGGCGATCGCGGCGGCCCGGTCCTCGAACAGGAGCACCTCGCCCCGCTCGTGCGCGGGCACGGAGGCCGCGCCCTCTAGCATGCTCGCCAGGATCGCCAGGGGATCCTCGGAGCGGGGGTTGTCCGAGGTCAGTACGGCTGTGTCGGCGAGCCTGGCGGCCGCGGCGCCCATCGGCCGCCGCTTGGTCGTGTCCCGGTCGCCGCCGCAGCCGAGCACGATGTGCAGCCGGCCCTTGGTGACCTTGCGCAGTGCGCGCAGCACCGATTCGACGGCGTCGGTCTTGTGGGCGTAGTCGACGACCGCGAGGTACGGCTGTCCGGCGTCCACCCGCTCCAGGCGGCCCGGCACCCCGGGCACCGCCGCGACGCCGTCGGCCGCGGTCTGCGGGTCGAGCCCCGCGACGGCGAGGGCGACGATCGCGGCCAGCGTGTTGGCGACGTTGAAGGGACCCGGCAGCGGGGACCGGGCGGCGATCTGCTGCCCCTCGGGGCCGGTCACGGTGAACGTGGAGTCCATGGGCCCGACGTGGACGTCCTCCGCGCGCCAGTCCGCGTCCGGGTCGCCCTCGGCGGAGAAGGTGACGACCGGGACGGTCGCCTCCCGCGCCAGCCTGCGGCCGTAGGCGTCGTCGAGGTTGACCACGCCCAGCCTGCTGCGCCGCGGGGTGAACAACTGCGCCTTGGCCTGGAAGTAGTCCTCCATGTCGGAGTGGAACTCCATGTGCTCCGGGCTGAGGTTGTTGAAGACGGCGATGTCGAAGACACAGCCGTCGACGCGGCCGAGCACCAGGGCGTGGCTGGAGACCTCCATGGCGACCGCCTCGACGCCGCGTTCGCGCATGACCGCGAACAGCGCCTGGAGGTCGGTGGCCTCGGGGGTGGTGCGCTCGGACTTGATGCGCTCGTCGCCGATGCGCATCTCGACGGTGCCGATCAGCCCGGTGGCACGGTCCGCCTTCAGACCGCCCTCGACCAGGTAGGCCGTGGTGGTCTTGCCGGAGGTGCCGGTGATGCCGATCTGGAGCAGGTCCCGGCCGGGCCGGCCGTAGATCGTGGCGGCCAGCTCGCCCATCCGGCCGCGCGGGTCGTCGGCGACCAGCACCGGCAGACCGGTGGCGGCGGCCCGTTCGGCGCCGGAGGGATCGGTCAGGACGGCGACCGCCCCGAGACCGGCCGCCTGGACGACGAAGTCGGCGCCGTGGGCGCGGGCGCCGGGCAGGGCGGCGTAGAGGTCGCCGGGGCGGACGGCGCGCGAGTCATGGGTGATGCCCGTGACCGCGGCGGCGTCCTTCGGAGCGGTGGCGCCCAGCTGATCGGCGAGCTCCGCGAGGGGTGTTGCGGAGACCTGGACCGGCCGGGGCGGGCCCGGATATGTCACGGGAACGCCCTTCTGGGTGGTTTGGGACTGATCAGCGTGTGGCACGGCGGTGAGCGTACCGGGCGCACCCGCTTGCGAGCGAAGCGAGGGGCCTGGCGCGCCCTGGTTCCCCGGCTGGGGAGTGATCATGGTCACGGGCTGGTTTCCTGGCTGGTTCGGTGCTGGGCGGTACGGGTTTCCGGGCCGGTCAGGGGGCCGGTCCGGGTCAGGGTGTGAACTCGACGGGGAGGCTGGCGGCCTTCGCCCCGGTGGGCGGGACCTGAAGGGTCTTCAGGGCGAACTCCATCACCTGCTTGTAGATGGGTCCGCAGATCTGACCGCCGAAGTAGAGGCCCTCGGTGGCGTTCTGGATCGCGCAGTAGACGGTGATGCGCGGCTTGTCCGCGGGTGCGAATCCGGCGAACGACGACGTGTATCCCTTGTACTTGCCGGTGGCCGGATCCACGCGGTTGGCCGTACCGGTCTTGCCCGCGACACGGTAGCCCGGGATGCGCGCCTTGGTGCCGGTGCCCTGCTCGTCGTCCACGACCGACTCCAGCATCTGGGCGAGGCTCTTGGCCGTCTTGGCGCTGATGACCCGGGTCTTCTTGGGCTGGGCGGCGGGGGCGAAGCGTCCGTCGGCCCCCTTCGTGCCGCGCACCAGCGTGGGCTCGACGCGGACGCCGCCGTTGGCGATCGTCGAATAGACGGAGGCCGCCTGCATGGCGTTGATGGACACGCCCTGGCCGAAAGGAATCGTGTACTGCTGCGATGTCGACCAGGTGTCCGGCGCGGCGAGGATGCCCTTGGTCTCGCCGGGGAAGTCGAGTCCGGTGTAGCTGCCGATGCCGAACTTGCGCAGATAGGAGTAGAGGACCCGGTTGGCCCCGGGCTGCGTCTTTCCGAGCTGGCCGGTGGCGAGGATCGTGCCGATGTTGCTGGACTTGGCCAGCACGCCGTTGAGCGTGAGGTACCAGGTCTTGTGGTCGACGTCGTCCTTGAAGAGCCGGTCGCCGCGGTGCAGGCGGTTGGGCACGGTGACATGGGTCAGCGGGGTGGCCGCGTTCTCCTCCAGCACGGCGGCCATCGACATGACCTTGGCGGTGGAGCCGGGCTCGTAGGCGTCCTGGACGGCCGCGTTGCCGAGGGCCGCGGGGTCGGCCTTGGTCAGGTCGTTGGGGTCGAAGCCCGGTGAGTCGGCCATGGCGAGGATCTCGCCGGTCCGGGTGTCCTGCACGATCACGTAGCCGCGGTCCGCCTTGGACTTCTTCACCTGCTCGGTGATGGCGTTCTGCGCGGCCCACTGGATGTCGCGGTCGATGGTGAGTTCGATGTCGCTGCCGGGCACGGCGGGCGTCTCGGTGGAGCCCGCGGTCGGCACCTGGCGGCCGCCGGACTGGGCGTAGCGGATCTTGCCGTCCTTGCCGGTCAGCGCCTTGTTCAGCTGCTGCTCGATGCCGCCGCCGCCCTTGCCGTCGGCGTTGACCCAGCCCAGTATCCCGGCGGCGAGGTCGCCGTTGGGGTACACGCGCCTGCTGGTGGGGTCGGCGAAGACCCCGGCCAGCACGTTGACCGTGGCATCGTCCGTCTGCGCCTTCTTGGCGAGGGCCGCCTTCAGGTCCTTGATCTGCGTCCAGACCTGCGGGGTCTGCCGGCCGGCGAGCCTGACGTACTGGAGCTTCTTGTCCTTGGGCCTGAGCTTCTTGACGAGATCGGCCTGTTCCAGGCCGAGGATCGGGGCGAGCAGCGCCGCCGCCTGCTCCGGCCCGTCGCCGATCTTCAGCTGCTTGCGGGTGAACATCGTGGGGTCGGCGGTGATGTCGTACGCGTCCACGCTGGCGGCCAGGGCGACGCCGTTGCGGTCGGTGATCCCGCCGCGCTCGGCGGCCAGGGTGTGCACGACGTAGCGGTTCTGCTCGGCCTTGGCGGCGTAGGCGTCGGCGTCGACGGCCTGCACCTGGAGCAGTCGTACGACGAACGCGATCAGCACCAGGGTCAGCGCGAGGCTGATCATGCGCAGCCGGGGACGGGGGCTGCCCAGCCGCAGCGCCTGCGGC
>NZ_VJZD01000210.1 GCF_009377175.1 Streptomyces adustus | reverse complement strand
GGTGACCTCGGGGGCGGTGGGTACGCGCAGGTCGCTCTTGAGGGAGACGGTGTACGTCGCCGGGGCGGCCGGGGAGGCGTAGGCGAGGTCGGTCGAGGCGAGGACCAGGCGCAGCCGGTGGCCCTTCTGGACCTGGTGGTCGACGGCCGGGAGGGTGAGTGTCACGTCCTTGCCGGTCCGGGCGCCCTGGACCCGGACGGGTGTCACGAGCTGGGCGGGCAGCACCTGTCCGGTGCCGCCCCCGCCGACGTCGTAGACCTTGGCGAACAGTACGGCGTCGTCACTGGTCGAGGTGACGTGGACGGTGACGGTCGGGGATCCGGTGACGGTGAGGTCGCGGGTCAGGGGCGCCGACTCGAAGGCGGCGTACTGGCCGGGGAAGTCGAGCGACACCCCGACGCCCAGGCTGGACAGCTGGGCGAGTCCGCCGCCGGTGCCGAGGCCGGGCAGCGCCGAGACCGCGGGCGGGGTGGCGCCGGCGGGGTTGTCGAAGCGCTGCTCGCGGCCGGTCAGCGCGACGGTCCGGGTGCCGCTGTCCAGGCCGGGGTAGGTGTCCGCGCTCGCGCCGCGCAGCCGGGCGGCGCCGTCGGTGGAGTCGAGGCCGCCGGTGCGGGTGACGCGGAAGGCGGGGCCGGTGTCGGTGCCCTTGTCGTTCTTGAGCCAGCGGTCGAACCAGTTGGCGACGCGGGCCTGGACGCGGTCGTCCTCCCAGTCGCCGCCATCGTGTCCGCCGGCGATCCAGTCGACGTCGACCGGGACGCCGTTGGCCCGGATGGCCTTGGCTGCGGCGTCGGCCTGGCCGAGCGGGAAGAGCGAGTCGGTCTGGCCCTGCACCAGCAGGGTGGGGACCTTGATGCGGTCGGCGACGGCGGCCGGGGAGCGCTCCTGGAGCAGTTCGCGGGCCTTGTCGTCCGGTGTCCCCGACTCGGCCACCCGCTGGTACATCGCGCACAGCGTGGGTTCGAACCGGGCGCAGCCGCCGCCGGTGTTGACGAAGATGCCGGCCCACAGCTTCTTGAACACACCGTTGGGGAACAGGGCGTCGGCGAGGTTCCAGTAGGTGACGGCCGGGGCGATGGCGTCCACCCGGGCGTCGTACCCGGCGGCCAGCAGGGAGATCGCGCCGCCGTAGGAGCCGCCCGCGACGCCCACGCGCGGGTCGCCTGCCTTGTCGAGCCGGACCTGGGGCTGCCGGGCGAGCCAGTCGATCAGCTTCGAGACGTCGGCGACCTCGCCCTCGGGGTCGTTCAGCCCGATCCTGCCCGTCGACCGTCCGAAGCCGCGCGCCGACCAGGTCAGTACCGCGTACCCGTCGCGGGCCAGGTCCTCCGCCTGTTGGCGGACGTCGTCCTTGCTGCCGCCGAAGCCGTGCGCGAGCAGGACGGCGGGGCGGCGGCCGGGGGTGGCGGTGGTGAAGTACGAGGTGTCCAGGTGCACGCCGTCCACGGCCAGGACCCGGTCGGCCCGGTGTACCGGGGGCGCGTCGTCGGAGGCGACGGCGGTCCATGTCCCGGCACCGGCGAGCACGACGACGGCGGCCGCGGCGGCCAGCAGCCGCCGCGGCTTCCGTAGCCCGCGCAGCGCGGGCAGTCGAAGATCCATGCGTCAACGGTACGGTCCGCCACCGACATCCGAAGCAGTCCCGGGTCGGAGCACCCGGCCCTCCCCCGGGCGTACGGGACCGGTGCCGCGTACCGCGAGCGTGGTACGCGGGGCCGGGCGGCCGGGTCTCGCGGGGCACCGTGGGAACGACGTCGTCCTCGGCACCCGCCGGGGAGCGGGTGACGAGGACGACGGGAGGTGCACGGGGTGACGGGGACCGCTGGGGCGCCCCTCGGGGGCTCAGACCTGGGCGTCCTCCGGGATGGACACCAGCCAGCGGGTGTCGCGGCGCGGGCGCAGGTAGAAGGCCCAGTAGAGGGTGGCGACGGCGGTGATGCCGCCGGTCCACAGCAGGTACTGCGTCTCCTGCTGGGTGAGGACGTAGGCGAGGACGACGATCAGCAGGATCGGCATCGCGGGCCACAGCGGCATCCGCCAGGCCGGGGTGTGCTTGTGGTGTCCGCGGCGGGCGAGCAGGGCGGCGACCGCGACGAGCAGGTACATGGCGGTCACCGACACGCCCGTGACGCCGTACAGGGTGTCGAGGTTGACGAAGCAGAGGGCCGCGCCGGGGACGCCCACCAGCAGCGTGGCGACCCAGGGGGAGCCGAACCGGCCGAGCTTGGACAGACCGTTGTTGACCGGCTCGGGCCAGGCCTTGTCACGGGCCGAGGCGAACAGGACGCGGGAGTTCTGGATGACCATGACGATGCCCGCGTTGATGATCGCGAGGGCGACGCAGAGACTGACGAAGGTGCCGACGGCCGAGTTGGACCAGGCGGTGACCATGCTGCTGATGTCGCCGCCGGTGAGTTCCTGGATGTCGGAGGCGCCCATGGTGATGGCGACGACCGGGACCAGGATGACGACGGTGGAGATGGCGAGGGTGGCCAGCACCGTGCGGGCGACGTTGCGCCGCGGGTTCTCCAGCTCCTCGGAGAGGTAGACGGCGGTGGAGAAGCCCTGGGTGGCGAAGAGGGCGATGGCGAGCCCGGAGATGACGAGCATGCCCGTGACGGCGTCGGTGTGCCCGCCGCTCCCGCCGACCTGCATCGAGGTCAGGCTGCCGAGGCCGCGCTGGCTGTGGGTGAATCCCAGCAGGGCCACGACACCGGCCGCGATGACCTCCAGGACCAGGAAGATGCCGGTGATCCAGGCGTTGGCGCGCAGGTCGAGCAGACCGGCGACGGTGGCCAGCAGCATCACGCCCGCGCCGGTCATCGCCGGGTCGAGGTGCACCACGGGCGCGAGGTAGTCGGCGGTGCCGATGGCGATCACCGGCGGGACGATCATGACCACCAGCAGGGACATCACGAAGACCAGCCAGCCCGCGAGGCGTCCGGCCATCGTCGAGACCATGGCGTACTCGCCGCCGGCGCTGGGGATGAGGGTGCCCAGTTCCGAGTAGCAGAACGCCACGGCGATACAGAGGAGGGAGCCGATGGCGATGGTGAGGGCGGTGGCGGTGCCGAGCGAGCCGAACAGGTCGGGAATGACCACGAAGAGCGTGGACGCCGGGGTCACGCAGGAGAGCGTGAGCAGCGTGCCGCCGACGACTCCGATGGAACGCTTCAGTGTCCGGGGACTGCTGTCGGGGGCCTCCGTGACGTCGGGGGCGACAGGGCGGAGCGTGTCGGTCATGCGGCGGTTCCGATCAACTGGTGCGGGGAACTTCGGGCGGGAGCGCTATCGCCTCCGGCGGCTCGCGTCGTACTTCTCTTCGTCCGCTCCCGTATGCCCGCATGGAACATCGACGAAAACCGGTGCGTCAATAGCTGTTTACCTACGGAATTCGTAGATCGAAGCCGCCATTGATCGCGAATACAGCACTTCTGCCGGACCCTTCCTCGCTCGAGGGCGATACGAGAATCGCAGCACACTCGTCAAAATCGCGTGAAGATGTCCGGAATCCGGACGCCTGAAACGTCCCGATCCTGTCCCTGGGCGGCAAATTGGGTCGCGGGAGTGTCAGTGGGTCCCACTAGAGTCGACAGCACAGTCGAATCACAGCAACGGGTGGGGACAGATGAAGCTGAGGTACACGGCGGCCTGGGTGGGGTTCACGGCCGCCGCGCTGATGGCGACCTCCGCGTGCGGCGCGGGGCAGACGGCCAAGAAGGCGGCCGACAGCGTCGCCGACAACTCCGACAAGATCATGGCGGCGCTCACCCGGGCGTCCGACCGCACCGAACAGCTCGGCTCGGCGTACGTGAAGATGTCCACCGACATGGGCACGGGCACCCCGGTCACCATGGAGGGCACCTACTCCTGGGGCGACGGGTTCGCCTTCGACACCGAGATGGACACCAAGGCCGCCCAGATGCAGCAGCTGACGTCCTCCCCGAAGATCCGCATGCTGTTCGTCGACGGCGCCTACTACTACGACGTCGACCCGCAGCCCTCCGGCCCGCTCAAGGGCAAGGAGTGGATGAAGGTCGACGCCTCGGCGGTCTTCGGCAAGGAGGGCGCGCAGGCGCTCGGCGGCAGCGGCGGCGGCAGCCCGTCCGCGTCCATGAAGGGCCTCAAGTACGCCAACGACGTCGAGAACCTCGGCAAGGAGACCGTCGACGGGCAGAGCACGACCCACTACCGGGCCGTGATCGACAAGGCGCACATGGGCAAGTTCAAGGACGCCTACGGCGACAAGGACAACCTCTTCGGTTCCATGACCGGCGGCGCCGAGTCCATCACCATGGACGTCTGGGTCGGTGCCAAGGACCTGCCCGTACGTATGAAGGAGAAGTTCGGGACGGCGGCGGTCACCATGGACTTCGAGAAGTTCGGCGCCACGGCCGCGGTCAAGGCGCCGCCGGCCTCGCAGGTGGGCGACGTCACCGAGCAGATCAAGAAGGCCCAGTCGGCGCAGAACTGAGCCCGGCCGCCGCGTCCGGCACCGCAGCGACGAGGCCCCGCCCTCCCGGTGTCGGGCGGGGCCTCGCGAGCTGTGGGACCGGAGACGTACCGGCCCTTGAGGTCTACGGCTCAGTGGTTGCGCGGGAAGCCGAGGTCGACGCCCGCGGGGGCCTCGGACGGGTCCGGCCAGCGCGTGGTGACGACCTTGCCGCGGGTGTAGAAGTGCGTGCCGTCGTTGCCGTAGATGTGGTGGTCGCCGAAGAGCGAGTCCTTCCAGCCGCCGAACGAGTGGTAGCCCACCGGCACCGGGATCGGCACGTTCACCCCGACCATGCCCGCCTCGATCTCCAGCTGGAAGCGGCGCGCGGCGCCGCCGTCCCGGGTGAAGATCGCGGTGCCGTTACCGAAGGGCGAGGCGTTGATGAGGGCCACACCCTCCTCGTAGGTGTCCACGCGCAGCACGCACAGCACGGGGCCGAAGATCTCGTCCCGGTACGCGTCGGCCGAGGTCGGCACCCGGTCGAGCAGCGAGAGACCGACCCAGTGGCCGTCCTCGAAGCCCTCGACGGTGTACCCGGTGCCGTCCAGGACGACCTCGCAGCCCTGCTCCGCCGCGCCCGTCACATAGGAGGCGACCTTGTCGCGGTGGGCCTTGGTGATCAGCGGGCCCATCTCGGAGGCCGGGTCGTTGCCCGGGCCGATCTTGATCTTCTCGGCGCGCTCGCGGATCCTGCTCACCAGCTCGTCGCCGATCGCACCGACCGCGACGACGGCCGAGATGGCCATGCAGCGCTCGCCCGCGGAGCCGTAGGCGGCCGACACGGCGGCGTCGGCGGCCGCGTCCAGATCGGCGTCCGGCAGGACCAGCATGTGGTTCTTGGCACCGCCCAGCGCCTGTACGCGCTTGCCGTTGGCGGCGGCCGTGGTGTGGATGTAGCGGGCGATCGGGGTCGAGCCGACGAAGGAGACGGCCTTGACGTCCGGGTGCTCCAGGAGACGGTCGACGGCGACCTTGTCGCCGTGCACGACGTTGAAGACGCCGTCCGGCAGTCCGGCCTGGGCGAGCAGCTCGGCGAGCTTCAGGGAGACCGACGGGTCCTTCTCGGACGGCTTCAGCACGAAGGTGTTGCCGCAGGCGATGGCGATCGGGAACATCCACATCGGGACCATCGCCGGGAAGTTGAACGGCGTGATGCCCGCGACGACACCCAGCGGCTGCCGGATCGAGGACACGTCGACCCGGGAGGCCACCTCGGTCGACAGCTCGCCCTTGAGCTGCACGGTGATCCCGCAGGCCAGCTCGACGATCTCCAGGCCGCGCGCGACCTCGCCGAGCGCGTCCGAGTGCACCTTGCCGTGCTCGGCGGTGATCAGCTCGGCGATCTCGTCGCGGTGCTCGTCCAGCAGGGCGCGGAACTTGAACAGGATCGCGGTCCGCTTGGCCAGCGACGAGGTGCCCCAGGTCGCCCAGGCGTCCTTCGCGGCGGCCACCGCCGCGTCCACCTCGTCGACCGTCGCGAACGCGACCTTCGTGGTGACCGCGCCGGTCGCCGGGTCGGTGACCGGCCCGAACGTACCCGACGCGCCTTCGACGGTCTTGCCGCCGATCCAGTGGTTGACGATCTTCGTCATGCCCAGTAGCTCCTTCACAGATGGCGGCGTCGGGTGGAGACGTGCCGTTCGTACAGCTCGCGCGCCTCGACCGCCGACCTCCGGGTCGCGGTCTCGGCCACAGGTACATCCCACCAGGCCTGTGCCGGGGGCGGGCCCGACACTGTGTCTGCGGTTTCGGTCTCCACGTAGACACATGTGGGAGTGTCGGCGGCCCGTGCCTGCGCGAGGGCCGCGCGCAGTTCCCGGACCGTCCCCGCGCGCAGCACCCGCATCCCGAGGCTGGCCGCGTTGGCGGCGAGGTCGACCGGCAGCGGCGCCCCGGTGTAGGAACCGTCCGCGGGGGACCGCAGGCGGTACGCCGTGCCGAACCGCTCGGCGCCGACCGACTCCGACAGACCGCCGATGGACGCGTAGCCGTGGTTCTGCACGAGCAGCATCTTGATCGCGATGCCTTCCTGCACGGCGGTGACGATCTCGGTCGGCATCATCAGATAGGTACCGTCGCCCACCAGTGCCCACACCTGGCGGTCCGGCGCCGCGAGTTTCACCCCGATGGCGGCCGGGATCTCGTAGCCCATGCAGGAGTAGCCGTACTCCAGGTGGTACTGGTCGGGCGAGCGGGCCCGCCAGAGTTTGTGCAGGTCGCCGGGGAGGGAGCCGGCCGCATTGATGATCACGTCCGTCCCGTCGACGAGGGCGTCCAGCGCGCCCAGCACCTGCGCCTGGGTGGGCCGCAGGTCCGGGTCGGCCGCCTCGTAGCAGGCGTCGACGCGCCGTTCCCAGCGTTCCTTGCCCTCGGTGTACTCGTCGACGTACGCCCGTGCGACCCGGTGATCGTGCACGGCCAGGGCCTCGGTCAGCTCCTGGAGGCCGCTGCGGGCGTCCGCGATCAGGGGCAGCCCGCCGAGCTTGTGACCGTCGAAGGCGGCGATGTTGAGGTTGAGGAAGCGCACGCCGTCGCCGGTGAACAGGGTGCGGGAGGCGGTGGTGAAGTCGGTGTACCGGGTCCCGACGCCGATCACCAGGTCGGCGCCGCGGGCCAGGTCGTCGGCGGTCGCCGTGCCGGTGTGGCCGACGCCTCCGACGTCCTGCGGATGGTCGTGGCGCAGGGAGCCCTTGCCGGCCTGGGTGGAGGCGACCGGGATGCCGGTGGCGGCGGCGAACTCGGCGAGCGCGTCCTCGGCCCGGCTGTGGTGGACCCCGCCGCCCGCGACCAGCAGCGGCCGGCGCGCGGCGCGGATCGCCCGGACCGCCTCGGCGAGCTCCGCCGGGTCGGCGCCGGGCCGGCGGACCGCCCAGGTGCGCTCGGCGAAGAACTCCCGCGGCCAGTCGTACGCCTCGGCCTGCACGTCCTGCGGCAGGGCCAGCGTGACGGCCCCCGTCTCCACCGGGTCGGTGAGCACGCGCATCGCCTGGAGGGCGGCCGGGATCAGCGCCTCGGGACGGGTGATCCGGTCGAAGTGGCGCGACACCGGACGCAGACAGTCGTTGACCGACACATCGCCCGCGTACGGGACTTCGAGCTGCTGGAGGACCGGGTCGGCCACCCGGGTGGCGAAGGTGTCGCCGGGCAGCAGCAGCACCGGCAGATGGTTGACCGTGGCCAGCGCGGCGCCGGTGACGAGGTTGGTCGCGCCCGGACCGATGGAGGTGGTCACGGCGTGCGTGGACAGCCGGTTCGACTGGCGGGCGTAGCCGACCGCCGCGTGCACCATGGACTGCTCGTTGCGGCCCTGGTGGAACGGCATGGCGTCGGCGTGCTCGACGAGCGCCTGGCCGATCCCGGCGACGTTCCCGTGCCCGAAGATGCCCCAGGTCGCGCCGATCATCCGCTGCCGGACGCCGTCCCGCTCGGTGTACTGGACGGACAGGAAGCGCACGAGCGCCTGCGCGACCGTGAGCCTGGTCGTCGGGGCGGGCGTGGTCGGCGACGTCATCGGTAGCCTCCTGTGCGGTCCACGTGGTCCGGGTGGAAGCGGATCCGCCACTCCCGCGTCGCGCCCGGACCGGCCATGACGTTGAGGTAGTACATGGCGTGCCCCGGCTGGGCGACGGACGGGCCGTGCCAGCCGTCGGGGACGAGCACGACGTCGCCGGTGCGGACCTCCGCGAGGACGTCGGACCCGCCCTCGCGGGAGGGGAACACGCGCTGGTAGCCGAACCCGTTCGGGCCGTCGATCTCGAAGTAGTAGATCTCCTCCAGCTCCGACTCCTCGCCCGGCCGGTGCTCGTCGTGCTTGTGCGGCGGGTACGAGGACCAGTTGCCACCGGGAGTGACGACCTCCACGGCGATCAGCCGGTCGCAGTCGAACGCGTCGGCGGAGGCGAAGTTGCGCACCTGGCGGGCGCAGGTGCCGCTGCCGCGCTGCTCGACGGGGACCTCCGGCGCGGGGCCGTAGCGGGCGGGGAGTCGTCGCTCGCACTTCGCTCCTGCCAGGGCGAAGCGGCCTCCCGCGCCGGAGGCGATCTGGACCTGGGCGTCCCGGGGCACGTAGGCGAAGTCGGTGACCCCGCTGAAAACGCTTTCCCTGCCCAGGAGTTGGAACTCTCTCCGCTCTGTGCGCACGGTACATCCGCCTTCCAGCGGAAGCACGATCCATTCACTTCCCGCGCTGGTGAACGTATGCGTGCCGCCCGGTGTCAGCTCGATGACCCGCAGACTGCTGTGGGTCCAACCGGCCCGTTCGGGGCCGATGTCGAGCACGTGCCGCGCGTCGGCGGTGCTGCCCCTGGGCACGTACAGGCGGGTGCCCGTCGCGGCCTGCGACCCCGCATGCGTCCCGGTGCCTGTCCCGGTGCCTGTCCCGGTGCCTGTCGTGGCGCTCGTCGTGGTGTGCGTCGTGGTGTGCGGCTCGTCGTCCGTCATCCGGCCCTCACAGCAGTCCTACGGCGGTGTCCACGGCGGCGGCCACGTCCCCGTCCGCCGGGTAGAGCAGCGAACGGCCGACCACCAGACCCTGGACGGTGGGCAGTTGCAGGGCCCCGCGCCACTTCTCGTAGGCGGCCGCCTGGTCCCCGGCCTGACCGCCGACCTCGCCGCCGAGCAGGACGGCGGGCAGCGTGGAGGTCTCCATCACCTGGGCCATGTCGTCGGGGTTGTCGGTGACCGGCACCTTCAGCCAGGTGTAGGCCGAACTGCCGCCCAGACCGGAGGCGATGGCGATGGAACGGGTGACGGCGTCGGCCGACAGGTCGTTGACGAGCCTGCCGTCGGGGGCGCGGCGGCTGATGAACGGCTCGACGAAGACGGGCAGTCGGCGCGCGGCCATCTCGTCGACGGCGCGGGCGGTGGACTCCAGGGTGGTGAGGGAGCCCGGGTCGTCGTAGTCGATGCGCAGCAGCAGCTTGCCCGCGTCGAAGCCGAGACGGTGGATGTCCTCGGGGCGGTGCCCGGTGAAGCGGTCGTCGAGCTCGAAGGACGCGCCCTGGAGGCCGCCGCGGTTCATGGAGCCCATGACGACCTTGTGGTCGAGGGCGCCGAGCAGGAGCAGGTCGTCGAGGATGTCGGCGGTGGCCAGGACGCCGTCCACGCCCGGCCGGGACAGCGCCAGGCACAGGCGCTCCAGGAGGTCGGCGCGGTTGGCCATGGCGAGACCGCGGCCGCCCGCACCGAGGGCGCCGCGGGCCGGATGGTCGGCGGCGACGATCATCAGCCGGCCGCGGTCGCCGAGCAGCGGTCTGCGTCGGCGGCGGGCCGCGGCCTCGGCGATCCGCTCGGGGTGCCGGGTGCGGATGCGCACGAGTTCCGCGACGTCCACGCGCGCGTACGCGCCCCCGGAACCGCCGTCGCGGTGGGCCTCTCCGACGCGGCCGGCCCTCACCGCACCGCTCCGGCGGTGAGCGCGGCCTCGATCTCGTCCGGGGTGGGCATCGCGGAGGAGCACTCCAGCCGGGAGGCAACGATGGCACCGGCCGCGTTGGCGTAGCGCATGGTCCGCTCCAGGTCCCAGCCGCTCAGCAGGCCGTGGCAGAGCGCGCCGCCGAAGGCGTCGCCGGCGCCCAGACCGTTGAGGACGTCCACGGGCAGCGGCGGCACCTCGGCGCAGCCGCCCGCCCGGTCGACGGCGAGGACGCCCTTGGGGCCCTGCTTGACGACGGCGAGCTCGACGCCGGCCGCGAGCAGCGCGCGGGCGGCGGCGTGCGGCTCGCGCAGCCCGGTGGCGACCTCCACCTCGTCGAGGTTGCCGACGGCGACGGTGGCGTGGCGCAGCGCCTCGGCGTACCAGGGGCGCGCGGCGGCGGCCGGGCCGCTCCCGTCGGCGCCCTTCCAGAACATGGGGCGCCAGTCGAGGTCGAAGACCGTCGTACCGGCCCGGTCGCGGTGGGCGAGGGCCGCCAGGGTCGCCGTACGGCTCGGTTCCTCGCTCAGACCGGTGCCGGTGATCCAGAAGACGCGCGCGTCGCGGACGGCGTCGAGGTCGAGTTCGCGGGCGTCGATCTCCAGGTCGGGCGCCTTGGGCTGCCGGTAGAAGTACAGCGGGAAGTCGTCCGGCGGGAAGATCTCGCAGAAGGTGACCGGGGTCGGCAGCCCGGGGACGGCGGTGACCCAGCGGTCGTCCACGCCGAAGCCGCGCAGGGCTTCGTGGAGATAGGCGCCGAAGGGGTCGTCGCCCGTCCGGGTGATCACGGCGGTGCTCCGGCCGAGCCGGGCCGCCGCGACGGCGACGTTGGTGGCGGAGCCGCCGAGGAACTTCCCGAACGCCGACACCTGGGCCAGGGGCACGCCCGTCTGCAACGGATAGAGGTCCACTCCGATCCGCCCCATGGTGATCAGGTCGTACGCCATCGGCTTCCCTTCGCTTCGGCTCCTCCCGGTTTTAGTGCCGGACCCCGAGCCCTGTCAATGTTTTGTCCGGACATTCGGACCAGCGCTTGACACCCGTCTGCCGGAACCGCACGCTGACGGCCATGACTTCGTTGTCGCCGCAGTCCTCACTCTCCCGTATCCGGATCGGTTCGGCGCCCGACTCATGGGGTGTCTGGTTCCCGGACGACCCGCGACAGGTGCCGTGGCAGCGCTTCCTCGACGAGGTCGCCGACGCCGGCTACGAGTGGATCGAGCTGGGGCCGTACGGCTATCTGCCGAGCGATCCGGCCGTGCTCGCCGAGGAGACCGCGCGGCGCGGTCTGAAGGTGTCGGCCGGAACCGTCTTCACCGGCCTGCACCACGGTCCGGACGTGTGGGACCGGACCTGGGCGCACGTCTCGGACATCGCGGCGCTGACCCGGGCGATGGGCGCCGCCCACCTGGTCGTCATCCCGTCCTTCTGGCGGGACGACAGGACCGGCGAGGTGCTGGAGCCGGACACGCTGACACCGCGGCAGTGGCGGGATCTCACCTCGCTGACCGAACGGCTGGGGCACGAGGTGCGCGAGCGCTACGGGCTGGAGATCGTCGTCCATCCGCACGCCGACACCCACATCGACAGCGAGGAGAACGTCACCCGCTTCCTCGACGGCACGGACCCCGCGCTGGTGTCGCTGTGCCTGGACACCGGGCACTACGCGTACTGCGGCGGCGACAGCGTCAAGCTGATCGAGACCTACGGCGAGCGCATCGGGTACCTGCACCTCAAGCAGGTCGACCCGGAGATCCTGGCGGAGGTGCGGGCGCGGGAGATCCCGTTCGGGCCGGCCGTGGCCCGCGGTGTCATGTGCGAACCCCCGTCCGGGGTGCCCGCACTGGGGCCGGTGCTGGAGGCGGCGCAGAAGCTGGACGTGGACCTCTTCGCGATCGTCGAGCAGGACATGTACCCGTGCGAGCCGGACCGCCCGCTGCCGGTCGCCCGGCGGACCCGGGCTTTCCTGAGGTCCTGCGGGGCTTAGCCCTCCCCCTACCCCTGAGTAGGGCTGTCCCCCAGGGGGTTTTGCTTCACCTCTGTCACAAATACCTCTGACGTGTCACGGATGTCGCGTGTACGCGGGTTTCACGTCACACCCGGTCGACGGGCGGGGCCGGGTCGTCACTCCGCGTCGTTCACGGGACACAGGCTCGTGATCGCCAGCGCAGCACCCGGCTCCTCCGACGGCCACCCCCCGGCCGCCGCCGCGGCGCGCGCAGGGAGGTGCAACCCATGACCGACCGAAGGCTCTGGTCGTACAAGGAGATCGCGGCGCACATCAAGGTGCAGCCGGACACCGTACGGTCCTACCGCAAGCACGGACTGCTGCCCGCGCCCGATCATGTGGAGAGCGGGAAGCCCTACTGGTACGCCGAGACCGTCCGCTCCTGGGTCGCGTCCAGGCCCGGCAACCGGGGGCGGAGAGTGGGCTGAGCGACCGGCCGGGTCCGCCCGCGCGACCTTCCGGCTGTGCCCCGCCCCCGGTCGGGGCACAGCCCGTCGGGCGGATCTCCCCCCTACGGCTCTCTCCGGTACGGGTTCCCCGGTACGGATCCCTCGACGGTGGCTCTCCGGTCAGCTCCACGGCTCGATGACCGTGACCCCGGCGCCCGAGGCCGCCGGGGTCCCCATCGCGGCGAGCGCGTCCGGCGCAGCGTCCAGCGGGATCGTCGCCGTCACCAGCAGGTCGGGGCGCAGAACGCCCGCGCAGACCAGTCCGAGCATCTCGGGATAGGCGTGCGCGGCCATGCCGTGGCTGCCGAGCAGTTCCAGTTCCAGGGCGAGCGCGCGGGCCATGGGGACGGGGGTCGTTCCGTCCGCCGACGGCAGCAGGCCGACCTGGACGTGCCGGCCGCGGCGGCGCAGCCCGTTCACCGAGGCCGCGCAGGTGGCTGGGGAGCCGAGGGCGTCCAGGGAGAGGTGCGCGCCACCGGCGGTGAGCTCGCGGACTGCCTGCGCCGGGTCCGCCGTGCGAGTGGCGTCGACGCAGTGGACCGCGCCGAACTTCCGGGCCAGGTCCAGGGCCCCCGGCGCCACGTCGACGGCGACGACCCGCGCTCCCGCCGCGGCCGCGATCATCACCGCCGACAGGCCGACGCCTCCGCAGCCGTGCACCGCGACCCACTCCCCCGCCGCCACCCGGCCCTGCTGCACCACCGCCCGGAACGCCGTCGCGAACCGGCAGCCGAGCGAGGCCGCGGTGGCGAAGGACATTCCGTCGGGGACGGCGACCAGGTTCACGTCGGCGTGGTCCAGGGCCACGTACTGGGCGAAGGAGCCCCAGTGGGTGAAGCCCGGCTGCGTCTGGCGCTCGCACACCTGCTGCTGCCCCGCCGCGCAGGCCGGGCAGGTGCCGCAGGCGCAGACGAACGGGACGGTGACCCGGTCGCCGGGACGCCAGCCGGTCACCCGGGGGCCCACCGCCTCGACGACACCGGCCAGTTCATGGCCGGGCACATGGGGCAGGGTGATGTCCGGGTCGTGGCCCTGCCAGCCGTGCCAGTCGCTGCGGCACAGCCCGGTGGCCGCGACCCGCACCACGACCCCGTGCTCGGCGGGGCGCGGATCGGCCACCTCCCGCACCTCGGCCGCCTCGCCGTACCGCTCGAACACCACAGCCCGCATGTGCCCGCCCCGCTTCCTCTTCCGCCGTGTCCGCTCCGCCCCGGGGCCGGCCGCCCCGGGGCTCCCGCGCCACCTCGGCGGAACGCTATCCGGGCACGCCGACCTTGTCCCGGTCCGGCAGGGGTCCGGCGGCCTGCGCGGGCTCTCCCTCGCTCAGTCCGAACCGCTGGTGGAACCGGCGCAGCGGGGCCGGTGCCCACCAGGTCGCACGGCCCGTGAGCCGCATGATCGCCGGGACCAGCAGGCTGCGGACGACCATCGCGTCCATCAGCACCGCCAGCGCGATGCCCAGCCCCAGCATCTTGGTGTTGGTCACCCGGGAGGTGCCGATGGCGACCATCACCACGGCGAGGATGACCGCGGCTGCGGTGATCAGGCCGCCGGTGCGCTGGAGGCCGTGCCGGACCGCCTCGCGGTGGTCGCCGGTCCGGTCGTACTCCTCCTTGATGCGGGAGAGCAGGAACACGCCGTAGTCCATGGAGAGGCCGAAGGCCACGCAGAACATCAGGACCGGCAGGGTGGTCTCGATGGATCCGGTGGCGGTGAAGCCGAGCAGGCCGGAGAGATGGCCGTCCTGGAAGACCCAGACCACCGCGCCGAACATCGCCGTCAGGCTGAGCGCGTTCAGCAGGACGGCCTGGACCGGGATGAGCACGCTGCCGGTGAGGAGGAAGACCAGCAGCAGGGTGACCACCGCGATGATCGCGGCCGCCCAGGGCAGCCGCTCCGCGAGCGCGTGCTTGGAGTCCACCAAGACCGCGGCCGTGCCGGTGACCTTGGTGTCGAAGGGGGCGTCCAGGGCGCGCAGGTCGCCGACCAGCCGCTGGGCGGCGTCGTCCACGGCCTCGCCCTTCGGCAGCACCGTGAAGTACGCCGAGTCGCCCCGCACCAGGGGACCGTCGACCCCCGCCACCTCCGGCAGGGCGGCGATCCGCTCCTTGTAGGCGGCGTACTGCGGCTGGGTCGCGGCGCCCTCGGCGAGGATCTCCAGGCCGCCGCCGGGGTTGCCCGGGAAGTCGTCGCGGATGTGCTGCTGCACGGCGTGGGACTCGGCCGTGGTGGGCAGCTGGCGGTCGTCCGCGGTGCCGAACTTCACGCCCACGAAGGGCAGGCCGAGCAGGACGAGGACGGCGGTGGTGGCCAGCGCGAAGAACGGGGCCCGGCGCATGACCAGGGTCGCCGTGCGCGCCCAGGCCGTGCCCTCCTCGCCGGAACTCCTCGGGGTCCGGCCGCGGCGCAGCAGCCGGCGCAGGTCGAGCGAGTCGACCCGGTGGCCGAGCAGGACCAGCGCGGCCGGGAGCAGGATCAGGGCGGCCGCGGCGGCCAGCAGCACCACCGCGATGCCGGCGTAGGCGAAGGAGCGCAGGAAGTACTGCGGGAAGACGAGCATCGCCGCCAGGGACACGGCGACCGTGAGCGCGGAGAACAGGACCGTGCGCCCGGCCGTGCGCAGGGTGGTGGCGACGGCGGTCAGCGGTTCGGCGCCGGTGGACAGTTCCTCGCGGAAGCGGCGGACGACGAACAGGGCGTAGTCGATGGCCAGACCCAGGCCGAGGGCCGTGGTGAGGTTCATCGCGAAGACCGAGACGTCGGTGAACTCGGACAGGCCGCGCAGCACCGCGTTGGTGCCGAGGATCGCGACGATGCCGATGCCGAGCGGCAGCAGGGCGGCGACCGCGCTGCCGAAGACCATCACCAGCAGCACCAGGGTGATCGGCAGGGCGATCATCTCGGCCCGGGTCAGGTCCTCGCGGATGATCGTCTGCATCTCGTGCCGTACGGCGACGATGCCGCCGACCTTCACCGTCAGCGGGCCCCGCGTCCCCCGATAGGAGGGCGCGATGCGGTCCAGGGTGTCGCCCATCGCCTTCTCGTCGCCCGTGATGTGGGCGGCGATCAGCGCCTCGTGACCGTCCTCGGCGCGCAGGGCCGGCGCCTTCGAAGCCCAGTAGGAACCGACGCCGGTCACGCCCTTCTCCCGGGCCAGCCGTGCGGTGAGCCGGTTCGCCTCGGCGGCGACGGCCGGGTCGTCCACCGAGGCGGCGCCGGTGTCTATCAGCAGCAGGAGGTTGGGCTGGGAGCCGGGGAACTCGCGCTCCAGCGCCTTCGTCGCGTAGGTCGACTGTGCGTCCGGGTCCTCCCAGCCGCCGCTGCCCAGCCGGTCGGCGACCCCGCTGCCGGCCAGCACGGCGAGCACGGTGAGCACCAGGGCGGCCAGCAGCGACAGCCGGGGGCGCGCGGTCACGAGACGCGTCCATCCTCCGACGCGGGGTGGCCTGTTGACTTCGGTCATTGTGCGGTGTCCCCTTCACCGTGATCCGCGCTGTACGCAGGCAGGAGCATGGGTCGGCCATTGCCATAGACTGACAAACACGAGACATCGCTCGCGTTTCTCCAGAATGCGAGCGGCCACTCGTGTTTGTCAATCGCGTGCCGAGAGCTGGGGATAACGCGTGCCCGACAAGTCCGACACTCCGGAACAGGGAAGGCCCGTCGAGCAGGGACGACCCGCCGCACAGGCGCAGGCCACCGAGCAGGGGCAGCCGCGCCGCCGTCAGGCGCGCGGCGAGCGCCGTATCGTCCAGCTGCTGGAGGCCGCGGCCAGCGTCTTCTGCACGACCGGGTACACGGCCGCCAGCACCAACGCCATCGCCCGCGAGGCGGGCGTCTCGCCCGGCACGCTCTACCAGTTCTTCCCGAACAAGGAAGCGATCGCCATCGAGCTGGGCGACCGGCTCATGCACGAGATGCGCGAGACCTACGGCGCGGCCCTCGCCCCGGTCGACCCCACGACCCCGCTGGAGGACGCGGTCGGCGCCGCCGTCGACCGGTTCATCGCGTTCAACTGCGACCACCCGGTGTTCTTCGCCCTGATGCACGGCCCCGACATCCCCGGCCGGATCACCGAGGAGCACGACGCGCTGCACGCCACGCTGCTCGCCCGGATCGAGGACCTGCTCTCCTCGTTCCTGCCGGACGTGGCACCGGCCGACCTGTCGCGCACCGCGCACATGTGCCTGGGCCTGTACAAGGCGGGCCTGGAGCTGGTCCTCGGCCACGAGGACGCCGAGCGCGCCGCGTACGTCCAGGAGCTGAAGAACGCGCTGATCCGGTACCTCGCCCCGCTGGTCGGCGACCGACTCGGCCGCCCCGCGACCCCGGCCCCCTGACC
>NZ_VJZD01000020.1 GCF_009377175.1 Streptomyces adustus | reverse complement strand
GGGCAGGCCGCCGGATGACGGCCTGCCCCGCGCGAACCACCGTCACCCTGCGGGCAACCGCACGCACAGGGCCGGAACCGGCCGAGGCGGAGCCCGGACGCGCTAACGCACAGCGACGGGTCGCGCGTGACCGGCGAGAGCGGCCCGCAGGGCCCGGTATACCGGCTTGGCCTCGTAGTGCTCGTCCAAGATGTTGACGGCGCCCTCGCCTTCGAAAGTGTTCGGCACCCACAAGTACTTGTCCGTGAAGCCCTACACGGTGAATGAGACGCAGTGCCGGGTACGCAGGCAGGCATCCAGCAGGAGCCGGTACCCCTCAGCCTGCGTGCGCAGCTTCTCCTCGTCGGGCGGCATGATCATACGGACGTCGGCCTCGGTCACCGCGGTCTGTACTCCCCCCACGAACGAGAACACCAACGGACTCCTGCGGCAGTACTTCCCGAAGGGCACTGACCTCTCGCGCCGGTCCGCCGAAGAAGTCCAAGCCGTCGCTCACACACTCGACACCAGACCCCGTAGGACACTCGGTTGGAGGACTCGATGAAACGGCCTGCGCTCTGCAGGGTCATGCCGGTGGCGAACAGCCGCTGAATCGCCAGGTCGTGCAGGTCACGCGCAATACGGTCACGATCCTTGAGCACCGCGACCTCCTCGGCGTCCTGACGGTGGTCCGCCAGCTCCATCGCGAGGGCGGCCTGTCCGGCGAAGGCCTTCAGAGGCTCGGTCTCCCTCGTCGACAACTCCGGCTGCCCGGCCTTGCGCGCCAGCAGGACCACCCCTCGGGGACCTCCCTCACCCGTGCCGATGGGCACGGCCACGGCGGGACCGAGTCCGGTGAACCGCGCAGGCTCCGGGGAGATCCGGTCGTCCCTGCCGACATCGGCGCTGGAAACCGGGGCAGCACCGGAGAAGGCGAGCCCCATCAGGCTGCTCTCCATGGGCAGGACCAGGCCCCGGTGGGCTTCGGCGTCCATCCCGACAGCGATCTCCACCGCGAGTGACGTGGTGTCCTCCATGGGCAGCGCGACCGCGGCCAGGGCGGAACCGGTGATCTCGCCGGCGCGCTCGGCGATCAGAGCACCGAGACGTCCCCCTCGTCGAACTGGCCACCGCCTCGCTTCTCCGTCAGGTACAGGTTGCCGAACACCCGGTCGCGCACCCGGACCGGGACACCGAGAAAGGTGTTCATGGCAGGATGGTTCGGCGGGAAGCCGTACGAGGCCGGATGCGCGCAGATCTTCGCCAGCCGCAGCGGCTCGGGATGGCGGATCAGTTCCCCCAGGATCCCGTGGCCTTCCGGGTAGGGGCCGATACACCGGCGACCTGCTCCTCACCGACCCCAACCGTGTGGAAGGCCGAAAGCCGCCTGCCGTCCGGGCCGATCACGCCGAGTGCCGCGTACTCGGCGTCGACCAACACCGCGGCGGCCTCCACGATCCGGTGCGGCGCCTGCTCCAGGTCCAGCTCCCGGCCGACCGACAACACCGCTTCCAGCAGGCTGTGCACCCGGTCGCGGGTGCCACGCGCCGCGTCCAGCCGTGCCTGCAGTTCCGCCAGCAGCTCGTCCAGGCGCAGCTGAGGCAGCCATACCCGAGCTTCCTCGGGGGTTCCCATCGGTACTCCTCCAGGTCCCCTCGACCCACGGACACCCACCGGCCCGACCATGAGTCACGGTAGTGGTCGGGCACGGCTGCGGCAGGACATCCACCAGGGGCGCCGAACTCGTTTCGGGGTCACGCGTTCCTGCGACACCCGTCCCCGCCTGCACCGCCGACGGTCGCACAGCTTCCGCCTCGCGGCGAAGGGGCCGGAACGCGGCCACGACAGGCATCGTGGAATCCGCCGCCGGAACTGTGAAGAACGAACCCGGGTGGCCGACTCCGCGGTGCCGCGGTACTTCGAGCCGGGCCTCCGCCGGGGCGGACCGGTCGAGGCGGTGGCCCGCGCCATGGAACGAGCCGACGGGGCCCGGCGGCAGGCGGCAGGCGGCAGGCGGCACGGGCGAACACCGACACCCCGCAGGACGCCGCCCACGCCCGGCGGCTCGGCGTGCGGGGGCATCGGGCTGCGCCGCACCGTGGAAAACACCGAACGGCCCTTGCGGTGGTGGCCGTTCGGCACGAAACCGGACGCGGACGACGAGGCCTGGAGGGCGCGATGACGGGAGCTCAGAGAGGAAAGTGCACGCCGTACAGGGAGCGTCCGCCGACCAGGTCGCGCCCGGTGACCAGCTCGGGCGCGATGCGCACGAAGACCTCCTGCGGTGCCGGCGCCCACGACCGCGGCCCGGTCCGCAGCAACCGCAGATGCTCGACGGGATCTGTCACGACGGCCGCGGCGCCCATGACCACGACGCTCCATCCGGAGCACGCGGTGACATCGATCGCGTCGGCCTCGAAGGCGACCAGCGCTCCGTCGATCGCGCCCACCAGTTCCGAGGAGGCAGACGTGCGCATCAGCACCGCGCCGTCGCGGTCCAGACAGAAGTTCACCGGCAGAACGGCGGGCAACGCCTGGCAGGTGTAGACGATGCGCCCCACGGGCACGGTGGCCAGCAGACGCAGGCAATCCTGCCGGTCGAGTTCGCGGAATCCGTCGTTGGCGTCCATCTGCCTTCTCGTCTCTCCCCCTGTCACTGCGTCGATGGCAGTTCCCGTCGTCGAGTGGCGTCGGCGACCCAAGTCACCGACCGCCGGTCCCCGGCGCCTCGAGAAGGGTCCCGTTCGGACGGCGACGGGGCATCCATGATGTCGGCGGGTCCGGTGCGTACCCGGATGTCGCGCAGGCCTCCGGCCCGCAGCGCGACAAGCGCCTGTCCCGTCGGCCGACATTCCGGCCCGAGACCCATGGCCAGGGTCCCCCTTCCCACACCGTGCATCGGCAACAGCCCGGGCCTGCTCGGCCCGATGAGCGCCGGAACGCGCCCGTCCCGGCCACGGCCGAGTGGCGGAGGGGCGTCGACACCGCAGAGCACGGCCGCCGTCATGTGCGGTACGGCTGCCGACGCGAGCAGCACCACCCTGTTCTGCGACGCATCGCGGTGCCGCTCCGGACAGGCCGCACAGCCGGGAGCCATGCCCGCTCGGGCGGCAGTGCCCCCATGCGTCCGCCCGGGCCGCGCGCGGCGAGCGGCGAGCCCACGGCCCCCTTCACCCGAGGAGGCACCCAGCGGCCCGTTCACCCGCGTCTGTCCGCTCATACCTTCACGTCCTCAGCCCAGGCCGCCCGCACGGCGACCTCGTCGTGCGTCGGCTTCCCGAGGACCACCTTGACGGTGCCGGTGTCGGTGGCGCGGGCGAAGACGTCGTACGCCTCCTCCAACCGATCCGGCGGGAAGGTGTGGGTGACCAGGGAAGGTGTGGGTGACCAGGGAAAGTCTGGGTGGCCAGCTGTGCCGTGGGCAGTCGGCTCGCCGCCGCCATGCGCAGCAAGGTGGGCGCGTGCACAGCTCGAAGCTCTCCGGTACGCCGACCGCCGCGATGACCACGTCCGCGCCGAGTCCGTCGGTGAGATGAGATCGGCGACCGGCTGCTCGGGAACCTCGTCGGCGTCGGCCACGGCGTCGGCACCCAGCCGTCCGGCGGCCTCCAGCCGCGATGCGGCCAGGTCGACGGCGACGATCCGCACGGGAACGAAAAGCCGTGCCGCGATCGCCGCGAGGCCGATGGGACCGGCCCCGACGACGGCGACGGTGTCGCCCGGGCGGACGCGCCCGTTGCGGAAGGCGAAGGCCATCATGACGCTCATCACCGTCCCTTCTCCGGTTGCCGAGACTGGACCACACATCCAGGCTGTCCGGTCGCCGCCTGATCCGCTTGGGCCGTCCGGCCCTCATCGCCTGCCTGGACGGCCCAGCCGTGGACCCGTCGGCCTCGCGATGGCGCGACCGCGCAGGATGAGATCGACCTCCTGACGGTGCGCCTTCGGCGTTCGCACCGGGTGGGCCGGAAAGGACTTGCCCGATGCGTCGGCGGGGAGTCCGTCGGCCGGCGCCGCGAGTCATGGGCGGCGCTCCGGGCGGAGGGCCCGACGGTCTCTTGGGCTGAACGGCCCTTTCACCCCGCGAAGTCGGCCCTGTCGGCCCCGCGGCGGTGGCTGGTAGGCCCATGGCCTCGACCTGGTCTCGACTGCCACTGTCGCAAGAGTCACACAGCGACGAGAGGTGCGGACCGATGCATGGCGGCACGTACGCAAGGAAACTGCTGTGGCGGTGGCACCCCAACCCGCTGCGACGGCACGACGACATCGTCGAGGCCTGGATCGTCCTGTCCGTGTGGATCCTCGTCCTTGTGGGCGGTCCCGTCGCCGCTCTGGTGACTGCTCGTGCCGCGGACGACGTGTTCGATCGGCAGCGAGCCGAGCGGCAGCCCGTGCGCGCCGTGGTCTTGAACAACGCGCCCCCCAGCACCCCCGCAATGGCCGGCACCATCGCCCGCAGGGGTGCGGCCGTGCGCTGGACGGCATCCGACGGTTCGCCCCGCATCGGCCGAACCCTGGTGAACACCGGCCTCAAGGCCGGATCCACGGTCACCGTCTGGCAGGACCGTCACGGCCGCCTCACCACCGCACCGCCGAGCCCCGCGGAAGCAGCGATCGAGTCGGGCTTCCTGGGTGTCATGGCCGCAGCCGGCCTAGCGGGCCCGGTGTTCGGTACAGGAGCAGCCGCCCGATGGCGGCTCGACCGGCGCCGTGCAGACGCATGGGGCAGGGAATGGGATCAGGTCGGACCGCGATGGAGTCACAAGACGGGCTGAACGCGTGCCGCGGCCTCCAGAAGGCGGACGACCGCACTGCAGTCGGCACGACGGCGCAGTCCGCGTGCGCGACGACGCCGAGGCCGAGGCCGACCGACCGACCCGACCATGAACCCGCCGATCGCGCCGATCCCGCCGAGGAATCGGGAACCCAGGACGAGGAGCTCGGCGTTCCCGGCCGCCTCGGCCAGTGCGGCACCTTCTCCAGGTGCTGCCTCGACCGGTCAGGTGCGAGGAAGGTGTGCCGGTGACATCCCAGTCGCGAGTGATGGAGGGTGGTGCCGTCCTGCTGGAGCCGACGGTCCGGGACTTGGTCACCCATGGGGGACGACGGCCACGGGGCAGCCGACGTGGTGGATCGCGGCGTGGGTGACGGGGCCGGTGCGGGGTCCGACCGGGCGCTCGGCGAGGCGGTGGCCGACGACGAGGAGACTGGCTCCGGTGGCGGCCCGGACGAGCGCGGTCGTGGGCCTTGCCTCCACCACCGTTGCCAGCGCTTCCACGTCGGGGTACTTGTCGCACCACACCTGGAGCACGGCCCGGAGGAAGCCCAGCCACTCCTCGCCCTGCCGGCGCTCCGTCACCAGACCGATGTCACCAGGGCCGAGGCCGACGGGGCCGGACGTGTGCCAGGCGTGTACGGCCCGCAGCCGGGTGCGCCGGAGCCGGGCGGCCTCGAAGGCGAACTCGATGACCTCGTCGCAGGCTTCGTCGAGGTCGATCGCCAGCACGACGTCGCCGTAGCTGGTGTCCGTCGAGGCTTCTCCGTCGCTCGTCGGCAGGTGCTCGTCCGCCGCCTCCTCGTCCGGGCGGACGAGAACGACGGGGCGGGTCGCCTTGGCGACCACGCCGAACGCGACGGATCCCACAAGGAATCCGGTGAAGCCGCTCAGTCCGCGCGAGCCCAGGACCATCAGGTCGGCCTGGTCCGCCGCCTTCAGCAGGGCGGCGGTGGCCGGTCCCTCCATCTGCTCCTCGGTGAGACGGACTCGGGGGCGTTCGGCGCGGACTCGTTCCGCCGCCTGCCGCAGGGCGCGCCGGGCCAGATGCCGCTGGGCGGCGTTCGCGATCTCGCGGTCCTCGTGGCGAGGGTGCCAGTCCCAGGCGTGCACCAGGTGCAGCGACCTGCCCCGCCGCTCGGCCTCGCGGGCCGCCCATGCGGCGGCGGTCAGGCTCTCGGGGGATCCGTCGACTCCGACGACAACGGGCGAAATCATGTCGGCACCTCCAGCGCTCGGTCTGTCGTCCGGTACCAGCGTCGCGCCGCCGCCCACCAGGGGGGAGAGGCTGCTCAGTCCCCTCCGGGGGCCGTCCGGCCCTTCTCCCCGGCGTTCCCGTCGGTCCGCGAGCGGGAGCCGACAGCTCTCCCCCGGCCGCACGCGGACCGCCGGTCCCGCAGCCGGATGTCGATCGGCGAGCGGTCCCACGGCGGCACCGTCACCTCCAGCGCGCTCCTGACGGAGCCGCACGTACGTTCGCCGCCGTGGGATCGAAGCCGCGCGACGTCAGGAGACGCGGCGGCGCCGTCGGCCGCGACACCCTGTCCAAGGACATCGTCCGCCTCATGCAACCGTGGGACGTCAGCGCGGTGCGCATGCTCGAAGGCGAGGGCGGCCCGGAGGGTGTCGTCAGCCGCTGGGATCTGCTCGAGGTGTTCCCGCGGGACGGCGAGGACCTCACCGCGCAGGTACGGCGCGGGGTCGTCGACCGTCTGTTCCCGCCGCCCGCCGTGGCCACCGGCGCCGTCAGTCGTGCGGCACCACCGCCACCGGTGCCCAGGCGTGCTGCAGCACCGCGTGGGTCACCGGGCCGATACGGCCGCCGACCGGCGCCTGGCGCTGCTTGCGACCGACGACGAGCAGCGACGCGTCCCGCGATGCGTGCACGAGATGACGGCCGACGCCGCCGATGACGGCCTGCTCCCGCACCTGAACCCCGGGGAACTTGTCCTTCCACGGTCGCAGGACGTCACTGAGCCCGTGCCGTGCCTCCTCCGCCAGTTCGGCGTCGAGTCCCGGATCCAGGACGACGCCGTTTCCGTGGACGGCCGCGGGGTTCCAGCCGTGGACCACCCGCAGGCCCGCCGCGCGTCGCCGGGCGGCCTCGAACGCGAACTCGACGACGGCGTCCGCCGTGCTGTGCAGCTCCAGCCCCAGTACGACGTCGCGGTACGGAGTGGTGGTCGCCTCTGCGCCTGTCGCGTCCGGCCGATGTTCGTCCTCCGCCTGCTCACCGGCCCGCACGAGGACGACGGGCCGTTCCGTACGCGCCACCACGGCGAGGGCGACGGAACCGACCAAAAATCCCGTCACCGTACCGAGCCGCCGGGATCCCAGGACGAGCAGTTCGCTGTCCTGCGCGGCGGTCAGCAGGGCCGGAACCGCCGGTTCTCGGACCTGGTGGGTGGTGATCCGCAGACCGGGGTGGCGTTCCGCGAGCCGACGCTCCGCCTCGCGCAGCAGACGGCCGCCCCATTCGCCCTGCGCGTCGACCACGCCGCATGGCGGAATCCCCGCGAAGGACACGTACTGCGGGCCCCGCGAGTCGCCGGCGTTCAGCAGACGCAGAGTCATCTCTCTCTGTGCCGCTTCGCGAGCGGCCCAGAATGCGGCGGCAAGGCCTTCTCGCGAGCCGTCGAGACCGACGGTGATGGGAAGCATGTGCGGACCTCCTTCAGGGATGCGCTGTCAGTCTGCGAGCCCGAGGCACGCGGCAGGAGGGGCCAGAGGTCCCCGTCAGGAGCCGCTCGGCCCGGGCCGGCGGCACGATGTCGCACCCAGCATCGTGGGCCGTGGACACGCCGCCAGGTGGCCTGGCCCGGCCCTCGGACGGCCGGGCACGACGGTTCCGGATGCCCGACCGGACCGCTCCGCGCGCCGCGCGGATGCCGTCGCACGCGCCTCCGCGGCAAAGGAGCCGATGTCGACGCCCGCGATCACCGGGCACCCGGAACAGCGCATCGCGGACGCTGCGCGCGTGATGGAACGGCACGGCGTCGAGCGACTGCCGGTCGTGGACGAGGAGGACCGGCTCATCGGCATCGCCACCCGACGCGACCTACGCACCGCCTGGACGGCCGTGGCGCAGCTCCTGAGGCTGGAGAAGCGGCCAGCGCAGGTCTACAAGGGCCACCACGACCCTCGTGTGCTGGCGGCCGCCGCCCGGCCGCGGTGGCGACCGGTGCCGGGGCAACCGTCTCCTGGGCGGACGGCGCACTGCCGTAGGGCGATTGCCGGGGCGGCCCGGGCACGTCGGGCGACGGGACGGCGGCAGGCAGGTCATCCGTGGGGCACCACGAGCACCGGGCAGTGCGCCCGGTGCAGCAGTGTGCGGACGACCGGGCCCGTCCGAAGGCCGAGCACGCCCGTACGGCGGTGGGCACCGATGACGACGACCGCGGCCTCCCGGGTCGCCGCCGACAGTTCGTCCGCGGGAGCGGCGCGAACCGTGCGGGTCTCCACCCTGACGCCGGGATGCCGGTCCTGCAGAAGGGTGAGGGCGGAACGCGGAAAGGCCTCCTCCGATCGGTCCTGCCTGGCCGACCGTTCCCGGCCCGAACGGCTCGCCGGCACCGGGGAGGGCAGTTCGGGAGTGAGGCGCCGTCGACTCGGACAGCGCAGGACACGCAGCCCCGCCCCGCGCCGCTGGGCCTCCCGGAAGGCGTACTCCGCCACTTGGGCGTCCGTGCCGTCCGCCAGGCCGAGCAGCACATCGCCGCCGTCGTCCCGCGGACGGTCCCCACGGACAACCAGGAGCGGCCCCCGCGCGAGCGCGGCCAGCCTCGGACTCACCGAACCGAATGCCGCTCCTGTCCACGCCCCCAGGCCACGGGTTCCCACGACGACGAGGTCCGCGTCGGCGCTCTCGCGCGCCAATGCGCGCACCGCACCGCCCTGAGCCACGACGGTCTCCACCCGCAGTTCCGGATGCCGCGCACGGATGCGCGCCACAGCGGAGCCCAGGACCGGTGCGGCCTCGTCGCGGTCGGGGACCGCGTACAGCACGCGCAGGGAGGTGCCGTGCCGCACGGCCTCGGCCGCGGCCCAGTCCGACGCTCTGACGGAAACGAGCGAGCCGTCGACTCCGACGACCACGTGATGCGAAGTCATGGCTGTGCCTGTCCTTTCCCCGAAGTGAGGTGTGGTGGACGCGGCGCCCGACGGACGCGCCGGGGCCCACCCGGTCTGGGAGGACGGCCGGGGCCGCCTCACCGCCGCGCCGCCGAGTTCCACGGAGGCGGCCATCGAGTCCGGCGCCCTGGGCACGGCGGCGGCCGCCACCCTCGCCGGCCTGGTGTTCGGTGGCGGAGCGGTCGTCCACTGTCGGCTCGACCGACGCCGCATCGACGGATGGGGCAGCGAATGGGACCGGGTGGGACCCGACTGGGGTCACAAGACCGGCTGACAGCACGCCGGATCCGGGGCTACGGGCCAGACATCGGCCTGGAGCCCTGCCGTATCCCTCCTCGCCGTGCGTCGGTGCGTCGGCGGCGTCCTTGGCCCATTTCTCGACCGCACCGAAGTCGCCGAACTCGCCTCCCTTTCCGGAGCGGAGGACCGTGCAGGCCGCCCACTGCTTGCCGCCTTCCTCGACGTTCAGCCCGTCCCTGCGCAGGTAGTCGGCGACGGCTTCGGCGATCTGCGCAGTGGAGCCGTTCGTCGTTTTGTGGGTGACCGACACGGTGCCGGCCGTGGCGCCGGTCGTGGTGGTCCCCTCCCTTCACAAGCGGCGCAGCCAGTCGTCGGCAACGCCGTGCATCGCCCCGTCCTGTGCGCCGGTCCTCAGGTGTGCGTCATCGAGTCGGTAGGTGAGTCCGTCCACCACGTCGACCACGCCGTCGATCCGGCGGGTCATGGACACGGCGATCTCGGTCTCGCTCTTGCGTTCCATGTGCCCCGTGAGGGTGACCACGCCCTCCGTCACGGCGACCTCGACGCTGCGCGGCGCCAGCCAGAGGGCACGTACCAGGACTTCCTCGATCACCTCGTCGCGGATCTCCTGGTCGGCCCGCAGGAAGACCTGGAGGAGGTCGCGACGGGTGACGATCCCGACGAGCCGGTCCTCCTCGTCGAGGACGGGGAGCCGTTCGACGTGCTTCTGGGCCATGGTGCGGGCGGCCTGCACGATGCTGTCGTCCGCGTGCACGGTGACAGGCGGTGCCGTCATCAGCTGGCCCGCGGTGCGGGCGCTGCCCTTGGCGGCCTGGCGCTTGGCACCGGGCGTCAGCTCGGTGAGCCTCGCGCGGTGCTTGGGCTCGTAGGGCTCGGCAGCGGTCGCCTGGCGCATCATCAGGTCCGTCTCGGACAGAACACCGATGACCTTGTCGTCCTCGTCCACGACCGGCAGTCCACTGATCCGGTGGGTCTCGAGCAGCCGGGCGACCTCCTTGAACGGTGTGCCGTACTCGGCGCGGACGACGTCCGTGGTCATCACGGAGCCGACCTTGTTGTGCCTCATGGCCGTTCCTCCTCAGCGCAGTCGGCGCAGATAGGGGTCCTGGGGGCGGCGCGGCAGCAGACGTATCCGTGCGTCGAGCACGGTGACGCCGCCCGGTGTCGCCAGGACGGGGTTGAAGTCGGCCTCGGCGAGCTGCGGCAGGTCGGCCGCCATCCGGGACAGTCGCAGCAGCAACTGCTCCAGTTCCCCCAGGTCGACGGGGGTGTTTCCGTTCGCGCCCAGCAGGAGCGGGGCGCACCGCGGCGAGGTGATCAGTTCGTGGACGTCGCGGTCGGTGAGGGGGGCGAGGCGGGCCGCGTGGTCGGCGAGGACCTCGGTCGCGGTACCACCGAGCCCGAACAGGACGAGCGGGCCGAAGACCTCGTCCTGGACGACGCCCGCGAGGAGTTCGGTGCCGCGGGCGGCGAGGGGTTGCAGGACCACACCGGTCATGAGCCCGGCGAAGCGGGTCTCCAGGTCGCGGAAGGCGGCCCGGATCTGGGAGTCTCCGCGCAGGTCGAGGTGGACGGCGCGCTGCTCGGACTTGTGCAGGAGGCCGGGCCAGTGGGCCTTCATCACCACGCGGCCGTCGAAGCCGCGCAGCCGGGCGGCGGCGCGCACGGCCTCGTCCTCGCTCTCGGCCCAGGCCCACGAAATCTGTGGGATGCCGTAGGAGGCCAGCAGGTCGGCGCAGGTGCGCGGGTCGAGCCAGCCGCCGTCGGGCTCCCGTGCCAGGTAGTCCTCGACGACCGTGCGGGCCCGCTCGGGCTCGACGTGATCGAGTTCGGGGACGGCACCGGCGGGCCGGGCGAGCCAGGCGGCGCGTCCGGCGGCGTGGGCCAGCGCGCGAGCCGCGGCCTGGGGTTCGGCGTAGGAGGGGATCGTGCCGCCGTCGGCGGCGGGCAGCAGCCGCACCGACTGATCCTGCTCCAGGCGTACGGCGATCACGGGCCGCGCCCGGCGGCCGGGGGCCGCGGTGACGGCCCGTACCAGGTCGTCACCGGTGGCCGCGGCGACCGCCGTGGGCACGAGGGCCACGATCACCGCGTCGATGCCGGGGTACCGGGTGAGGCGGTCCACGCATTCGGTGAGCTGCTCCTCGGAGACCGCGGCGGTGGCGTCGACGGGGTTTCCGACGGCCGCGCCGTCCGGCAGCACCGCGAGCAGTTCGTCGGCCATCGCGGGAGTGAGCGGGGGAAGGGCGAGGCCCGCCTCCGCGCAGGCGTCGGCGGTGAGCACGCCAGCGCCGCCCGCGTTGGTGACGATCGCGACGCGGCTGCCCTCCGGCGGCGGCTGGGCGTGGAAGAGGGCTGCTGTTTCGAGGAGTTCGCCGACCGAGCGGGTCGCGGTGATGCCGGCCTGGGTGAACAGCGCGCCTCGTGTCATGGTGCGGGTGGCGGCGGCTGCGGTGTGGGAGGCCGCGGCCTTGCGGCCCGCGTCGGTACGGCCGGCGTCGACCGTGAGCACGGGGATTCGGCGCGTGACCCGGCGGGCGGTGCGGGAGAAGGCGCGTGGGTTGCCGAAGGACTCCAGGTGCAGCAGGGCCAGATTGGTGCGGCCGTCGCCCTCCCACCACTGGAGCAGGTCGTTGCCGCTGACGTCGTACTTGTCACCGAGCGAGACGAAGGACGACACTCCGATACCCAGCCGGGACAGTCCGTCGAGCAGCGCGATACCGATCCCGCCGGACTGCACGGCCACCCCGGCCGTCCCGGGACTGGGATGCCCGGCGGCGAAGGTCGCGTCGAGGTTCAGCCCTGCGTCGGTGTGGCAGATGCCGAGGCAGTTGGGTCCGACGAGGCGCATGCCGTATGTGCGGCAGGCGGACAACAGGGTCTCGGCCTGGGTGTGATCGAGGCCGGCGGTGACTACGACGAGGGCGCGTACCCCGGCCCTGCCGCACTCCTCGGCGACGGTCGGTACCGCGCCGGCCGGAACGGCCACGATCACCAGATCGGGCGTCTTCGGCAGCGCCGCCACAGAAGGGTGGCACGGCACGCCGAGCACGGAGGAGACCTTCGGGTTCACCGCGAACAGGAGACCGGTGAAGCCGCCCGTGCGCAGATGGTGCAGCACGGCCCGGCCCACCGATCCGGGGGTGCGTCCCGCCCCGGCCACGGCGACGCAGGACGGCCGCAGCAGCGGCAGCAGGCTGGCCACGTCGGCGGCGCGGCCCCGGGCCTCGACGGCCGACAGGTAGGTTTCGTCCTGGTCGAGGTGGATGGTGCAGCGCACCTCCGGTCCCTCGAAGTGGCGGCTGGAGCGCAGGCCGAGATCGGCGAAGAGCCGGAGCACCTCGTGGTTCTCGCTGAGCGCGTCGGCGGTGAACGTGGTGATGCCCGCCGCCCGCGCCGCCGAGACCAGGTGCTCGGCGAGGAGGGTGCCCACACCCCGGTGGTGCAGGCCGTCGGCGACGGCGATGGAGATCTCCGCCCCCTGCTTGTCCGCGCCGTGCTCGCCGTCCCCGCCGGTGTCGTACTCGGCGAGTCCGATCACTCGTCCCTCGACCTCCGCCAGCAGAGCCCGGTAGCCCGGGCGGGCCGGGGCGCAGGCCCGGTCGGCGGCCATCGCGGCACAACGCTGGCTCGGCGCGAAGAAGCGCAGGCGGAGGTTCTCGGGAGACATCTCCTCGTAGAACCCGTGGAGTTGTCCGCGGTCACCCGGCAGTACCGGCCGGATGCACACGGTGGTGCCGTCCGAGAGCAGGGCGTGGACCGAGGGCCGGTCGAGCAGGTCGTCCGTCATCACAGATCTCCTCCATCGCTTTCGGTACTTCGATCGTCCGGCGGAGCGCACCAGGAGGCCATGGGCTGTACGGGGTCGTGCCTGGGCCGGTCGGCCCCGCAGGGGCACCGGCCGGCCCCGCCCCCACCGGGAGGCGTACGGCCGGAAGGCGTCAGTCGTCCGCCACCAGCGCTGTCAGATCCAGGAGACGGTTGGTGTAACCCCACTCGTTGTCGTACCAGCCGAAGATCTTGGCCAGGGTGCCGTGGGCCTGGGTCAGGGCGGGGTCGAAGACGCAGGACGAGGGGTCGCCGATGACGTCGCGGGAGACGATCGGGGCCTTGGAGACGCGCAGGATGCCGTGGAGCGGGCCGTCGGCGGCCACCTCGAACGCGGCGTTGATCTCTTCCACGCTCGCCTCCCGGGCGAGGACGACGGCGAGGTCGGTGAGCGAGCCGTCCGCCACGGGCACCCGGACCGCGATCCCGTCCAGCGCCCCGGCCAGCTCCGGCACCACCAGGCCGACCGCACGGGCGGCTCCGGTGCTGGTGGGGATGATGCTGAGCGCGGCCGAGCGGGCCCGGCGCAGGTCCTTGTGGGGGCCGTCCAGGAGGGACTGGTCGTTGGTGTAACCGTGGATGGTCGTCATGACGCCGCGCTCGACACCGAAGGCGTCGTCGAGCACCTTCACCATCGGGGCGACACAGTTCGTGGTGCAGGAGGCGGCGGAGACGATGCGGTCACGGTGCCGGTCGTAGGTCCGGTCGTTGACGCCCATCACGATGGTGGCGTCCACCCCCTTGCCGGGTGCCGACAGCAGCACGGTGTGCGCTCCGCCCTTCAGGTGCAGGGCCGCAAGGTCGCGGTCGCGGAAACGCCCGGTCGACTCGACGACGATGTCGGCGCCGTGGTCGGACCATCGCAGGGCGGCCGGGTCGCGTTCGGCGGTGACGGTGATGCGGTGTCCGTCGACGGTGATCGAGCTGTCGTCGTGGAGGACCTCGCGCCCGATGCGGCCGAACGTCGAGTCGTACTCCAGCAGATGGGCCAGGGTGGCGGGTGAGGTGATGTCGTTGATCGCGACCACCTCGACGTGCTGAGTACCTTGCTCGGCCCGGTCGAGAGCGGCGCGCAGGTAGGTGCGGCCGATGCGGCCGAAGCCGTTGATTCCGACACGAACGGTCATGGCAGTGCTCCTTCGGCAAGTGAGCGGCGGTCAGGCGTCCCAGGTCCGGTCGGCGGCCTCGGGGAAGTTCATGGTGCGATGGAGGCGGCACGAGGGGTCCGGGCGAAGGGCTTCGGGGGTCGGCGAAGGTCTTCGGGCGTCGGGACGCGGCCGGCGCGATCGAACGGGCGGCCGACCGTTTCCCTCATGTCCGCTCAGGTACGACCGCGACGGCGCAGGCGGCGTGGTGCAGCACGCCGTGGGCGACGCGTCCCAGCTGGAGACCCAGGTGCCCGGGATTGCGCCGGGCGCCGACCACCAGCAGGTCGGCCTCGTGCGAGGCGGCCAGGAGGACCCTGCGGGCGGGGCCCTCCACCGTGCGGCGGTTCACCTCCACGTCGGTCGGCACCTGCTCCAGTGCCTTCTCCAGCACCTCGGAGGCGTGCTGCTCGTGCAGTCGCGCGGGTTCCCCGGCGAGCAGGGGGTGGTCGGTGCTCTCGTGTGCCGGGCACCGCCATGCCCGTACGGCGTCCAGGGCCGCGTGGCGCAGCCTCGCCTCCTCGGCCGCGAAGCTCAGGGCGGCCGAATCCGTGCCCTTGTCGCCGACGCCCACCACGACGCGGCCGTGATCCCCGGCGCTCGGTCGGTTGTCCTGGCCACCGCCCAGCACGATCACCGGGCAGGTGGAGTGGGCGGCGACGGCCAGGCTGACCGAGCCGAGCAGCATCTCGACGAGCCCGCTGCGGCCGCGGGTGCCGAGCACGAGGGCATGGGCCCGGCGTCCCTCGCGGACGAGGGCGTACTCGGGTTCCTCCGGCAGCACGTCGGTGGAGACCTCGATGCCGGGCCGGCACAGCTGAGCCCGCCGGGCGGCGGTCCGCACGATGTCCTCGGCCATGACCTGGTCGGACGGCTTGCCGAGGTCGTCCGCGAGGGACGCGCCCTCGTAGCGCTCCCAGAGGGAGGCGTACACCACCCGCAGCGGCACTCCGCGCAGGGCGGCCTCGTCGGCCGCCCAGTCCACGGCTCGCAGGCTGGGTTCGGAGCCGTCCACACCGACGACGATCGGGAGGGCCATGTCGCTCACCGCCCCGACCCGAGGTCGAAGACGATGCGGGCCTCGACCTCGCCGCGCAGCACTGCGTCGATGGATTCGTTGACACTCTCCAGCGGGCGGATCTCGCTGACGACCCGGGTTCGGCCGGCGGCGTGCAGCCGGAAGACCTCGGCGAGGTCCTGCCGGGTGCCGACGATCGAGCCGATGACGGAGGTGCCGTTGAGGACGGTGTCGAAGATCGGAAGGCGGACCGTGCCGTGGGCGGGCAGGGCCACCATGACGAGCTTGCCACCGCGCCGCAGACCGGAGTTCGCCGCCTCGAAGGCCGCGTCGTTCACGGCGAGAGCGATCGCCGCGTGGGCGCCGCCGTGCCGCTTGAGGACCTCGCCGACGTTCTCCTTGCGGGCATCGATGACGATGTCCGCACCGAGTTCGGCGGCCAGTCGGAGCTTCTCGTCGGTGACGTCGATCGCGGCGACCGTGGCGCCGGCGATCTTCGCGTACTGCACGGCGAGGTGACCGAGGCCGCCGACGCCGGAGACGGCGACGAGCTGGGCGGGCTTGACGTCGGCGACCTTGAGCGCCTTGTACGTCGTGACGCCCGCGCAGGTCAGCGGGGCGGCGTCGAAGGGGCTGACGCCGTCGGGCACGGGCTGGGCGAAATCGGCCCAGGCCAGCATCTTCTCGGCGTGGCCGCCGTCGCAGCCGTAGCCGGTGTTGACCTGCTGCTCGCACAGCGTCTCCCAGCCGGAGAGGCAGTGCTCGCACCGCCCGCACGCCTTGCCGAGCCAGGGCACGGCCACCCGCTGCCCGACGGACAGGTGGGTGACGCCGACGCCGAGTGCCTCGACCAGGCCGACGCCCTCGTGGCCCGGCACGAACGGCGGGTCCGGCTTCACGGGCCAGTCGCCGCGGGCGGCGTGGATGTCGGTGTGGCAGAGCCCGGAGGCTTCCACCCTGACGCGGACCTGACCGGGTCCGGGCTCGATGTCGGGGCGTTCCTCGATGACCAGGGGCTCGCCGAACGCTCGCACGACAGCTGCCTTCATGGGTCTCTTCTCCTCGAACGGTGGACCAGCGGTGCCGGATCAGGCGTGGGGGACGACGGCGACGGGGGCGGTGGAGTGGTGCAGGACGGCGTGCGTGACATGGCCGATGTGCGCGCCGAACGGGCTGCGTCGGATCCGCCGGCCCACGACGACGAGGGAGGCCTCGCGGGAGGCTTCCACGACGTGGACGGCCGCGCTGCCGTAGCGGGACTCCTCGACGATCTCCACGTCTGGGTGCTTCTTCCGCCACGGCCGCAGCACCTCGGCCAGGACTTCGGCCTCCCTCAGGGCCAGCGCCTCGTGCAGCACGGGGTTGGCGGGGGTGCCGTATGCGTAGTAGGGCGGCGGGTTCCAGCCGTGGACGACCCGCAAGGACGTGGCACGCCGTCCGGCGGCGTCGAAGGCGAACTCGATCAGGGTCTCGTCCGGGTGCTCGACGTCGAGCCCGAGGACCACGGGCCGGAACGGTGTCGCGGCCGAGGGGATGCCGGACGGGTCCGGCTCGTGCTCGTCGGCGGCCGTGGCCGGCGCGCGCACCAGCACCACGGGGCGCTCCGCGTGCGCGACGGCGGACAGACCGATGGAACCGACCACGAGCCCGCCGAGCCCGCCCAGACCTCGGGAGCCCAGGACGAGCAGTTCGGCGCTCTTCGCCGCCCCGGCGAGCACGTCCCCCGGGTGTCCGGAGAGCTGCTCCGTGATCACCTCGACTCCGGGGTGGCGCCGGCTGATGCCTGCGGCGGCTTCCCGTGGGATCCGCTCGGTCCAGTGCTGCTGGGTCTCGGCGCCCAGGAGCGGGTCCTGGGCCATGGGGTCGGGCACCGGCTGCCAGACGTGCACGATCTTCAGCGGCAGGTCGCGCAGCTGTGCTTCGCGAGCCGCCCATTCGGTGGCGGCCCGGCTCTCGCGCGAGCCGTCAATTCCCACGGTGATGGTGCGGAGCATGGTCTCTGCCTCCTGGGTGAGGGATCCGATTCCACAGTCGTCTTCGGGGAGCTCCTCGGGCAGGGGCCACTGGTCCCGGATCGGGGCCGACCGGCCGCCTGCACGGCCCGGTGCGGTGGCCCGCTCGCGGGCCACCGCACCGGCGGTGTTCACCGCAGCCAGCGGTGGTCGCGGACGAGGGGCAGCCCGGCCCAGTACCGGCCCGCGCCCAGGGTGTCGCCGGCCGCGGCGGCGGCCAGAGCGATCAGGGCGACGGCGTAGATCAGGTGGTAGTCGGCGAACGGGTTCGCCGACATGCTCGCCGAACCGTCCGCGAGGTGCCTGGTCGGCGGCCACTCGGCGACCCACATCAGCGCCATCATCGCCGTGCCCGCGACGGCGGCGATCCGCAGCGCGAGCCCGACGGTCAGGGCCAGGCCGATCCCGAGCAGGCCGAGCATGAACAGCCAGTCCGCCCACGGGGCGCCGGCCCAGGAGTGGAAGGTGGATCGCATCGGGCCGGCGGCGACGGAGCCGAGGAACCCCTTCGTCGGCGATCCGCCGTCGATCCAGCCCTTGCCCGACGGGGTGGCGTAGCCGAGCCCGAAGGTCTTGTCGAGGAAGGCCCACAGGAAGACGAACCCCGTGAGCAGGCGAAGGGTGGCGAAGGCGTAGGCCTGCGCGGTGTGCGTGCCGGCGTCCGCCGACACGGCCGACTCGGATGCGGAAGCGGTCCGGTTCCCGCGCAGCGACGGCAGGTGGAAGCCGGAGCCCCGTTGCGGGTGCTCGTGCAGGGCCATGGTCGTGATTCCCTTCGGGGACGGTCGGGGCATCGCCTGACATCACCCACTCTGGCCGTCGTCGTCGGCCGGCACCGGATGCCGAAGGTCTGCGGCCTTGGGGCCGAACGTCCCTGCGTCTCGGGGCCGTTGGGCGCGGCGGGGCGGCCACACCGCCCTCGAGTGCCTCCAGCGGATGCCGCTCACCGGGGCGGGGGTGGAGCACGACCGCCAGGAGCCGGCCCGGAGGATGCCGACGGCCGTGGCGCGTACCCACGCGGCTCGAACCGTCAGTAGACGGGCACGCCCTGTTCCCGGAAGCGCGCACGGACCCTCTCGGTCAGGGCCATGTAGGGAACCGGCGTCGCGCGCAGCGGGAAGGGGATGCCAAGGGCCTCGTACTCGTACTTGGGAGCGCCCAGTTCGTGCAAGGGCAGTACGTCAACCCGCCGGACCGTGCCGAGCCCGGCGATGAAGCGGACCAGGACGTCCACGGCCCGGGGCGCGTCGGTCCAGCCGACGCGAGGACGTACCGGATCCACGTCGGGACGCCGAGGCGGTCCAGGCGGGTGGCGAAGCCGAGGGTGGGGGCGAGTGCGCCGCCGGTCGGTTTCCGGTAGGTGCCGATGTCGAAGGACTTGATGCCGAGCAGGACCAGATCGGTGTCGGCGAGGAATGCGTCGGTGGCGCGGGCGCCGAGGAAGCCGGAGGTGTCCACGGCCGCGTACAGTCCGGCCTCCTCGCAACAGCTCAGCACCTCGCCCGTGAAGGCGGACCGGAGCAGCAGTTCCCGTCGATGGCCAGCACCAGGTCGGCGGCGTATGCCAGGGTGCCATCGACGTCGCAGAGCTCCCGGTGGATCGCGACCCCCGATGCCCTAAGGACGTCTTTTTCAGCCATTCCCCTATAACGCCCCTGTACGGAAAGGTACTTCCGTACAGGAGCACGCGCCTGACATCTTGCATCCACCACTCGTTTCGTACGGCCCCGCCGGTGCACTCAGCACGGCCGGGCCGTCTCCGGAGGACGCATTGATACCCCACATATCGAGCCGGACTAGACGCACGCTGGCCTTGGCGGCGACGCTCGGTGCCGCCCTCGTGTTCGGCGCCCCGGGCGCCCTCGCGGGCACGCTCCCCGTCGGCCCCTCCCCCGCGCCGGCCGCCAAGGCCCATGCTCCAGCCGCCGTGCCGGCTTCCCCGAGTGCGGCCTGGGTGGCCGGCACGCGTGCCTACCTCGTGATCACCGCCCCCGGTGACAGTTCGGCGGTCCGCTCCGCGATCGCGGCCAACGCAGGCACCGTCTTCTCGAACTTCGACGCGATCGGCGTGATCGTCGCCCACTCGGCGTCCAGCACATTCGCCGCCACCATGCGGGGCGTCGCCGGTGTGCAGCAGGTCGGCGCAACGCGTACCTCGGACGTGCCGGCCGACGCCTACAACCCGGCGCTCCCGGCCAATCCGGCCCAGGCTTCGACCCCGGCAGGGGAACCGGTCCGGGCCGACATGAGTCAGATCAAGGCCGATCAGGCCTGGGCCGTGAACCCGGGCTCCGCTTCCGTCACGGTCGGCATCCTGGACACCGGTGTGGACGACCAGCACCAGGACCTGGCGCCCAACTTCGACGCGGCCGACTCGGTCTCCTGCGCCTACGGCAAGCCCGACACCCGTGTCGGCGCCTGGCGGGACGTCGACACGCACGGCACCCACGTAGCGGGCACCATAGCCGCGGCCAAGAACGGCAAGGGCGTCGTCGGCGTGGCCCCCGGGGTGAAGATCGCCGCGGTCCGGGTCGCCGAGCCGGGCAACTCCTTCTTCTTCGCCGAGAACACCATCTGCGGCTTCGTCTGGGCCGGTGACCACGGCTTCAAGGTCACCAACAACAGCTACTACACGGACCCGTGGCAGTTCAACTGCCCGGACAACATCGACCAGGCCGCCATCATCGAGGGCGTCAAGCGCGCCCAGGAGTACGCCGAGAGCAAGGGTTCCCTCCAGATCGCCGCCGCGGGCAACGAGAACTACGACCTCGCCCACAAGACGACCGACTCCGCGAGCCCGAACGACTCGACCCCGGTCACCCGCACGATCACCAACGCCTGCCTCGACATCCCGACCGAGCTGCCGGGCGTGGTCACGGTCGCGGCCAACGGCACGGGTGTCACCAAGGCCTCGTTCTCCAACTACGGGCAGAACGTCATCGACGTCGCGGCGCCGGGCAGCAATGTGTACTCCACCGTCCCCGGCGGTGGCTACGGCAGCAAGAGCGGCACCTCGATGGCCACCCCGCACGTGGTCGGCGTAGCGGCACTCATCGCCAGCGCCAACCCGGGCATCACCCCGGCGCAGCTCCGCGCCAAACTGGCCGCCCAGGCCAACGACATCGCCTGCCCCTCGGACAGCCGCTGCACGGGCACGACGGCCAACAATTCGTTCTTCGGCGAAGGACAAGTCGACGCCCTCAAGGCCGTCGGGACCACCCCGCCGCCCGGCACGTACTTCGAAAACCTCGCGGACTTCGCCATCAACGACAACGCGACCGTGGAAAGCCCCATCGCCGTAACCGGCGTGACCGGCAACGCCCCGGCCACCCTCAAGGTGGGTGTGGACATCAAGCACACCTACATCGGTGACCTGAAGGTCGACCTGGTCGCCCCGGACGGCACCGTCTACACGCTGCACAACCACGCCGGCGGCAGCACCGACAACATCGCCCAGACCTACACCGTCAACGCCTCCTCGGAGGTCGCGAACGGCACCTGGAAGCTGCGCGTCAACGACAACGCCGCCTCCGACACAGGCAAAATCGACGCCTGGAACCTGACCTTCTAACGCAGAGCCCGCCAGGTCCCCTCTCCAGCGCACGACCTGGAGGGCCTGGCGGGCGTGCGGTGGTCCGGGTACGCGAACGCGACGCTCTTCAGGCGGCGGATCTCGTCACGGTGATGGGCCGCCGCGTTCCTCAACGCAGGCACGAACTCCGGTCAGCCGGATCCCATCGTGCCGAAGCACGATAGTTGTCACCATCGGCGGCCACTGACCTGCAGCTTCGCAACGGCGCAGCACGGTACTGAAGTTGATCGGGTGATGTCGGTGGCGTTCGTCTGACAGCGAGCGTTCGGTGCCGGTAGCCCTGAGGGTGTGAGGTACGCACAGGGCGTCGGGCTGACAGACTCGGAGAGAACTGCGCAGGAGCGGTTGCGGCTCCAGGCTGTGGAGCGCTTCGAGTGCGGGCAGAAAAACGTGGAGGTTGCCGCTGTCCGGCGCATCAGCGTGCGGTCGGTCGAGCGTTGGCGCCGGGCCTGGCGCGAGGGCGGCGAGGCCGGGGTCCTGTCGAAAGGCTCGCCGGGAAGACCTCGGCTCAGTGAAATCCAGATCGCTAGGCTGGAAAGGGAGTTGGAGCGCGGCCCACTGGCACACGGTTGGGCGGACCAGCGGTGGACACTGGCCGGATCAAGACGCTGATCGGCCGACTGTGCCACGTCTCCTACACGGTGGAGGGCACCTGGCAGCTGCTGAGGCGGCACGGCTGGAGTTGGCAGCAGCCGGCCCGCCGGGCGATCGAGCGCGACCACAGCGCGATTGAGGTGTGGAAGAAGGAGACCTGGCCGCGGGTAAGAGCATCGCGGCGGAGCGCGGCGCCTGGCTGGTCTTCGAAAACGAAGCCGGACAGTCACTGACTCCGCCGCGCGCGAGAACCTGGGGCCGTCGGGGCTGCACACCGGTCATTCGAGTACGCGGGCGAGGCTCCGGGCGAGTGTCGATGGTCGGCATGACCTGCTACAAGCCCGGCCAGCGGTCCCGGCTGTTCTACGCAGTCCGGGAGTACACCGGACGTAAGGACCAGCCGAAGGGCTTCGGCTGGCGCGACTTCCGCGACCTGATGGTCCGCGCCCGCATCCAACTCGGCGGTCCCATCGTGCTGGTCTGGGACAACGTCCGCCTGCACCTGACCAAGCAGCTTCGCGAGTTCATCGATGCGAACGCTGACTGGCTCACTGTCTTCCAGCTGCCCACCTACGCGCCCGACCTCAACCCGACCGAAGGTGTCTGGTCACTCGTCAAGCGCGACATCGGCAACCTCGCCGCAGCGAACCTCGGCGAGGTCACCCGCGCCGTGAAACGCAAGCTCAACACCCTCCAGGACCGTCCGGATGTCATCGACGGCTGTCTGACGGGCACCGGCCTGATGCCGGACCCCTGACCTGCTGGTCTTGTCTGCACGGAGTCGTGCTTCAATAACCGCGCACGGCCGGAGCGGTCCCTCCTGGGAAGCCCGAGTCTTGAACGGAGGGCGGCATGACCGAGCAAGGAGCCGCAAGAGCCTTCTACCTCCGGTACTGGCAGCCGGCCGACCAGGTGGAGATCGGATACCGGGTCACCAGCGTCGCCGAAGTCGTTGCGCACGCTGACCGAGCCGCGCAGATCTACCGTGCGGCCAGGGCCGATTGCCTGGTCGGCGTCTCTGTGTGGCGCGGCGCCGACATCCCCGAAAACGCCCTCAACCTTGCCATCGGGCCAACACGCTGGGCCATCGTGCACACCGAAGCCGAGTTCTTCCAGACCGTGACGCGAGGTCCGCGGAGCCCGGAGCGAACCCGGCAGGAGGTTCGCTTCGACGATCTGCTGGAGATCCCGAGCGACTGCTTCATCGACCGGGCGCTCGCGATCGACACTGTGTCGCTGTGGATGTCCGAGGACGCACTGCTGCAGGCCGCAGGCTTCTCCAACGACCTGTTCGGTTAGGCCGGCGGGAGCATGGCACTCACTAGCAACTGACCAGTCCACGTCCCCGACATCACCCATTCAAGTTCAGTACCTTCTCTGCGTGAACCAACCGGGCGATCGATGCTCTGTTCCGTTTCGTCACAGAACGCTCGTGGGACCCGTTCGAACTATGGGTGACTTCAGTGACAGCATCACCGTGCACGTGCCCGCGGACCGGCTTTTTGCCTACCTGTCCGATGTGCAGCATCTGCATTCGTACATGCCGCAGCTCAGGGCGGCGCGCCCTCACGACGGCGACAAGGTCACCGTCACCGCCCACGTCAAACCCGTTGATGCGCCGGAACAGGACGTGACCAGTGAGGCGTGGGTGACAGTGGTCGAGGACGGCAAGAGCCTGAAATGGGGTGTGCCGGGGCCGCACGACTATCACGGGCAGCTGCACGTGGGCCCAGGTGAGACCGCCGATGCCTGCCGCCTTACCGTGGAGCTACATACCGAGCACACGGAAGGCGAGCAGATCCACCACGGCCTCGACGAGGCGCTGCGCGGTATTAAGCAGGCGGTAGAAGAAACTGAACGCTGAACACCGACACGCAGCGAATACGGTCGCGGCAAGCGATCGCTCACCCCTTCTCGGTCCCTTGGGGGCCGGTGGCGCGAGGCAGGACGCCAGTGCCCCGAGATGTTCGGGTCGTTGCACCGGTGGATGGGAGAGGGACTGCTGGAAGAGTCGTTGCCGGCCAGGTTAACGGTGTCAGCGATGATGGCAGCCGACGTCGAGGTCGGGCTGTCAGCGGCGGTACGGGCCCCGGGGCCGTTGATCAGCAACGACGAGGTGGCCGAGTCGTCGCCCAGTCCGACGGGCGGCGAGGCGGGGGTAACCGGTGTGGACCTCACCCGACCGGTGGAGGCCGCGCGGTGGAAGAAGCCCGGGCGGGCGGCGGCGCCGGACGGGCGCAACGGTCAGGACGTGCCGTACGTGCATTGAACCAACGCGCCCGCCCTTGCCGATCGCATGACCATCTTCCCGGTCTACAGGTCGGTACCGGCGTTGCCGTCGTCGCTCGAAGAGTCCCGCTGCGTGGTCCCATCCTGAGCGGAAGCGTCCTTCCCCTGGGTGTCCAAGAGCTCCAGGAGCGCAGCGTCAGCCTTTTGCTGATCCTCCTTCGTCAGTTCAAGAGGTGCGTTGTTGTAGACGGCGTACTGGTCGGGATCAATGATGTTGGTGGTCCTCAACGTGAACGTCAGAAGCGGGCGCCACCCCTTGCGGTGGCCAACCCTCACTTGAATTTGTGCCTTGTAGTCACGGGCCTCCGGAAGGAGCCCGGTAAACGGTGCCTCGAGCTCTATGAAAAGTTGTTTAGCCTCTCTGCCGGCCACAACGAATCCGGCCGGCAGCTTCAGTTCCTCGTCCGGTCCGGGTTGGAGGCGAGACGGCGTACTCATCCACAGGAGTGGTAGATGAGAGGCAGGCTCATCAGGGAAGGTGAGCCTGAGATCCTGCACAACTATCGGCTTGGCGCCGGTGTTGTGAAGGACGAGCGGAAGCCGCAGGCGAACCAGAGAGTAGTTGAAAATCGCTGCAAAGGAGTGAGGTTCCCATGTCTTCAGGCGCCCTTGTCTGACATTGATCCACCAGAATGAGGAGACCGTGAAGACCAATGCGCAGACCGACACGACGGCGGCGCCGCTAATCGATGAGAACGCATTCTGATCAGCAGCGGTCATCAACAGGGACACACATTCAGTGTGCCAGCCTCAGGATGGTCACGCTAAACGTCGCTACGGGTACAGGCAGCTGGTAGAGCGGTCTCGGCCTGCAACGGCGCATCGGCTCGCTCCTGACGCCTCGAGCCGTATGGGGATGGTTGCGGCAGAACCGGTGGCGGACGGCACGAGAGCGCTCGCGGGAGCTACATCTCGCGCTGTCGCCAGGGTGTCCGGCCGGTCGGCAGGAGCGACCAAACCACCGCTGACCGCCGGGGGCATCACAGGGAGGCAGGCACCTTGGTTGCCTGGAAAGAGACATGTTCGTGGCAGCGGCCACTGCCGGTCGTGGTTGTGGTGGCTCCCGCCGTCGCAGTCCCTTCCGCGATGGCGCTACGAGACCTTGGTGCCCTGGTCCCGGCGGTGGCCGTCACCACGATCCCGGCGGTAGTCGTGGTCGCCGGTACTCAGGAGAGCCCGGCGACCACGGCATGGCGCCTCTCACTTCTACGCCGACCACTCCCGGCCTGATCGGACTTAGGATCCCGCGCGACCAGGCGGCTGCAGTGCCGTCAGGCCCAGGCGAGGGCGTGCTCGACGGGCACGCGGGGCAGCCGCGGGAACCACGGGTCGGCACCGGGGTGACCGATGTTGACCACCAGATGCGAGCGCCAGCTGGTACCGGCGAAGAACTCCTCGTCCACACCAGCCTTGTCGAAGCCCGCCATGGGACCGGCCGCGAACCCCGCCGCACGGACCGCGAGCAGGAAGACCCCGGTCTGCAGTGCCGAGTTGTAGGCCGCGATGCTCTCGCGCGCGTCGGTCTGGTCGGCGAACGCCGCTCGCAGCATGTCCCCGCGGGCCGGGAAGACGGTCGGCATCTGCTCGTGGAAGTCGAGGTCGTACGCCAGGACCGCCACGGCCGGCGCACTGAGTGTCTTGCCCCTGTTGCCCTCGTCGAGATGCCGGACGAGTCGCTCCTTGCCCTCTCGGGTCCGCACGAAGAGCACGCGCAGAGGCTGACCGTTGGCGGCGCTCGGCGACCAGCGGGCGAGTTCCCAGATCATGTCCAGTTCGTCGTCGGCAACGGCCACCTCGGCGAAGGTGTTCGCGGTGCGGGCCTCGGTGAACAGCACCTTTCGTCCGACGTCGTCGAGGACATCGAGGGCCTGCGGTTCGCGGTCGGTCATGCTCATCATTTCTCTCTTTACTTCGGTTGTGTGTGGTGCCGGGGCGGGTTGACCGCCCCGGCACCACCCCCTGGGGGGTACGGAGCCGGGCAGGGCACAAGGACCCAGTGCTGTCACGGGCGCATGTGGTCCCCTGGCCGACGTCCTGTGTCGTGCGCTGACCGCTTGTTCCGCTCCGCGCCCAGGCGGGCGAAGTAGGCGATCAGGTCGGGATTGTCGACCGCCGAGGGGTTCAGGACCTGCTCGGCAGGGGCGCCTTGGAGCAGGCGCTTGACGGGAACCTCGAGCTTCTTGCCGGTCTTCGTGTGCGGAAGAGCCTGTACGGCGAGGATCTCGTCGGGGACGTGGCGGGGTGAGGCGCCGGTGCGGATCGCGTCGCGGATCCGCACGCGCAGGGAGTCGTCCAGGGCGACCCCGTCGGCGAGGACCACGAAGAGCGGCATCCAGTAGCCACCATCGGGTTCCTCCGCACCGATGACGAGGGCCTCGGTGATCTCGGGGAGGCGTTCGACGACGTCGTGGATGTCGGCACTGCCCAGGCGCACTCCGTTGCGGTTGAGGGTTGCGTCGGAGCGGCCGTGGACGATCACCGAGCCGCGCGAGGTGAGTGTGATCCAGTCGCCGTGCTTCCACACGCCGGGGTAGGCGCCGAAGTAGGCGTCTCGGTAGCGGCTGCCGTCGGGGTCGTTCCAGAAGTACAGCGGCATGGACGGCATGGGCCGGGTGACGACCAGTTCGCCGACCTGGTCGATGACAGGGGTGGCGTCGGCGCCGTAGGCGGCCAGGGTCACGCCGAGGCTGGGGGCGGACAGCTCTCCCGCCCAGACGGGGGTCGTGGAGGCGCTGCCGGCGAAGCCGGAGACGATGTCTGTGCCGCCGCTGGTGGAGGCCAGCTGGACGCCTGCGCCCACGTGGTCGCGGACCCAGGGGTAGGCGGAGGCGGGCAGAGCGGAGCCGGTGCAGCCGACGACGCGGATGGCCGACAGGTCGTGCACGGAGGGTTCGATGCCCAGCTTGGCCATGGTCAGCAGGTACTGAGGACTGGTGCCGAAGACGGTGACCTTGTGACGGGCAGCCAGCTCCCACAAGACATCCGGACGCGCCTGTGGTACCGGGCTGCCGTCGTAGGTGCAGGTGGTGGCACCGGTCAGCAGGGTGGAGACGACCAGGTTCCACATCATCCAGTGGGTGGTCGTGTACCACAGCAGGCGGTCCCCGGTGCCCAGGTCGGTGTGCAGGCCGAGGGTCTTGAGGTGCTCGAGCAGGACCCCGCCGTGCCCGTGGACGATGCCCTTGGGCAGTCCGGTGGTGCCGGAGGAGAAGACGACCCACAGGGGGTGGTCGAACGGCACCGGGGCGATGGTGAGGTACTCGGCACGGCTGACCGCGTCCTCCCAGGGAACCGTCAGCCCCGAGTCCCCACTCTCGGGCCACGCAAGGCCCACGTGGTCCACGAGCACTGTGGCGTTCAGCGTCGGCAGGGCGGCGGCGAGTTCGAGCGAGGCGGCGCGGCGGTCGTGGGTGGCGCCGTTGAAGAGGTAGCCGTCAGCGGTGATGAGCACCGTCGGCTGGAGCTGGGCGAAACGGTCGGCTGCGGCCTTGGGTGCGTAGTCCTGGCCGCACACCGACCACACCGCACCCAGGCTTGCGGTGGCGAGGAAGGCGATGACGGCGTGGGGGGTGTTGGGCAGGTAGCCGACCACCCGGTCGCCCTGTGCCACGCCCAAGTCGCGCAGAGTGGCTGCCATGGAGGCGACCCGGGCGCGCACCTGCTGGCCTGTGATCTCGTAGCCGGCGCCGGTCTCGTCCAGCGCGGTGATCGCGGGGGCGTCCGGGTGCAGGTTGCGCAGGGCATGGTGGGCGTAGTTGAGGGTGGCGCCGGGGAACCAGCGGGCGCCGGGCATGGTCTCCTCGGCCAGCACCCGCTCGTAGGGAGTGGTCGCGTCGATGTCGAAGTACTCCCACACCGCGGCCCAGAATCCTTCGAGGTCGGTCACGGACCACTGGTACAGGGCCTGGTAGTCCGTGGGGTCCTGGATCCCTTCGGCTCTCCGGTGCCGGGTCGCCCATCGGGCGAAATCCGTGATGCGGCTGTGGGCGGCCGACTTCGGGTCGGGAGTGAAGAAGGGTTCCGCATACGGCTCAGGGGGCGGGGTGGTCATGGTGTGGAGCTCCTCGTCGGGCGGGCCGGGCATCGGCGGGATGGCGGGCCGTATGCAGCAGGGGGGCCCAGGCGGCGGTGTCCGTGAAGTCGCCGCTGCCGGCCGGGACGGTGTCCATCACGACGCGGTCGGGGCGCAGCAGGACGGCGTCCGCACGGCCGCGTGCCAGCCAGCCGGCCAGGGTGCCGTCGTCGCCCAGTTCGTCGACGCGGATCGTCGGGGCGCCGAGTGCCGTGGCCACGGCTGTCATCTGCGCAGTGGGCGGCACAGCGGTCACGACGGCGAAGGAGTCCCCGAGGACGTCATCGAGGCGCACTCGCCTGCCGTCGTGCCGTACCCAGGGTTGCGGGCCGAAGGTGCCGGCCAACACCCGGCCGGTCAGCCTGGGGCGGCGCCGTACGAGTGGACCGGCGGTCAGGGCGGGACTGAGGTCACGGCTCACCGCCGCGGTCACACCGGGGATGCGACAGGCCGTGCCCACGACGGCCCGGCGGAACGCCGCAGCGCGGTCCTGTCCGCCGGTCATGGCCCAGCCGACGGCGACCGCCACGCGGATGACATGGCGGGCGTGCGGCTTGCGCTCGCGTTCGTAGGTGTCCAGCAGCCCCTCGTGTGCGCCCCGCTGGAGCACCTGGGCGAGCTTCCAGGTGAGGTTTTGGGCGTCGCGCAGGCCCGCGCACAGGCCCTGCCCGACGAAGGGCGGGGTGAGGTGGGCGGCGTCGCCCAGCAGGAAGACACGCCCTCGGCGCCACCGGTCGGCGAGGCGGGCCCGGAAGGTGTACTGCGCCTGCCGGATCACCTCGAAGTCGGCGTCCGGCGAGGCGTCGGGCGGCAGGTCCACCCAGGGGGCGACCAGCTCGCGCAGGCGCTCCCATCCGTCGGGGCCATCCAGGTTTGGGTCGTCGGCCAGCCGGAACTCCCAGCGGTAGCGGTCCTCGCTGACGCGCATGAAGGTGGCCGGCTGGGTTGGGGAGCAGATCTGCTCGGCGCCTTCCCAGGTGCGTACCGGGCGGCTGGTGCGCACGTCGATGACCCGCCAGCTCTCCTCGAAGTGCAGGTCCTCCCACAGGGCGCCGATGGCGTCGCGGGTGAGACTGCCCGCACCGTCGCAGCCGAGGACGGCATCGGCCCACAGGTGCTCGTCCTCGTCGGTGCCGTCGCGCCGAAGGGTGACCCGGACCGGACCCGTCGGATCGTTCGGTCCGCCGGTGTCCCGTGCGACGGACTGGGTGACGGACACGACCTCCACCCCGCTCCACAGCTCGCACTCCGGGCGGCGCGTCAGGGCGTCACGCAGCAGGCGTTCCAGTTCGGGCTGGTCGAACATGCTGGTCTGCGGGAAGCCGTGGTGTCCGTGCATGGACCGCGGAAATTCGGCGATCACACGGCGCTGGGCGTCCAGCAGCCGCAGTCCGGGCGCCGGGCGGGCGAGGGCGGCAAACTCCTCGTGGACACCGGCGCTCTGCAGGATCCGGCGGATCTCGTCGTCCACGACGACGGCCCGCGGCAGGGGGTAGACGTCCCGGTGCCGTTCGAGGACCAGGCTGCGCACTCCGTGCCGGGCGAGCAGCAGGGCGGCCATGACCCCGACGGGTCCCGCACCGATGATCACCACAGGTCTACGGGATGCGGCTTTCATGATGCGTCCGCAATGGGGGTGCGCTGCTCGCCGAGGTCGATCCGTCCGTCCGGGGTGGCGATCGTGGCGGTGACGAGGTCACCGTTGCGCAGGTACTTGGGGTTCTTGGCCTGACCCTTGAAGAACGCCTTCCACTTCAGTGCGGGCGGCAGCAGCGCAGCGATCTTCTCGGCCGCCTTGGGCGGGGCCTTCAGGGCCGTGCCGCCGGGAGTCCCGGTCAGCAGCAGGTCGCCCGGGGCGAGGGTCTGGAAGCGGGCGAGCAGGGTGAGCGCCTGTGCGGGCCGCACGATCATGTCGGTCAGCGTGCGGTCCTGGCGTGGCACGCCGTTGACCGACAGCCGCAGCCGCAGGTTCAGCAGATGGGTGAAGTCCTCGGGCTCCAGCAGCGCCAGGTACGGACCCGTCGGTGTGAAGGTCGGATAGGACTTGCTCTCGTAGAACTGGGTCTTGGTCAGCTGGACGTCGCGGGCGCTGACGTCGTTGGTCAGGACAAGGCCGGCGACGTAGCGCGGCAGGTCCTGCTCCTCGACGATGGTGCCCACGGGCAGGGGCGCGCCCATGACGAGGCCGAGTTCCACCTCGTAGTCGAGGAACTTCACGTGTGCGGGACGGATGATCGTGTCATGGGGGCCGCTGACCGAGCCGGACGCCTTGCGGAAGAAGGTGGGCGGGATGTCGCCGGTGAAGCCCGAATCCTTGGCGTGGCTTCGGTAGTTGACCATCTGGGCGACCACCCGGCACGGGGTGGTGACCGGAGGCAGGGCCACCAGGTCGGCGACGGGCATGCCGCTCTCGGCGGAGGCGGCGGCCTCGCGGACCGCGTCGCGGTCGGCGAGCAGTTCGGCGGTGGTGACGGCCTTGGTGTCGATGCGGACGGCGCGTTCGTGCCGGACGACCCACCAGCCGTCGGTGGTACGCAGAACGTTGGTGCTCATGAACTCATCGCTTTCATCAGGCCCAGCAGGCGTGCGGGGTCGAGTTCGTTGTCGCCGCGCAAGGCCGTCATGACCTCGCGCAGCTTGGCGGGGGAAGGGCTGGTGCCCAGGAAGTCGCGGGTGACCGGCGGACCCCACTGGGCCAGGCCGCTCGCCGACATCGGCGCCCAGCCGGGCTCCAGGTCGCAGGAGAAGAGGTCACCGTCGGCGAAGTGCTCCAGCATGAAGTGGTCGGGGTCGCGCCAGTAGTCGAACAGCTGGCTGCCCTGGATGTGCCGGCCGATGCCCCAGCTGCGCTTGTAGCCGCGCTCGGCCAGGTACTCCCCACCGGCGGCGATCGCGTCGAGGTCGGTGACCTGGTAGGCCGAGTGGACGTACCCGGTCCCGGGCCCCAGGTGCAGGGCCAGCGTGTGGTGATCGACGGCCACGCTCCCCTGGTCGCACCGGATGAACGCCATCGTCGGCCCGCGCCCGCGCTGCCCGTCCAGGAACAGGAAGTCGGACACGATCATCCCGAGGGTGTCCAGGTACCAGTCCAGGGTGCGGGCGAACACCCGGGTCTCCAGCACCACATGGCCCAGCCGCTGGATACGGGACGGCTCACGGGGCGGACGCTGGGTGGCGTTCGTACGACGTTGATCGGTACCGAAGTTGAGGATCAGCGGCTCCTGCTCGGCCAGCGCGGGCAGCTGCTCGGCGCAGTGCACGACCCGGACCGGCAGGCCCGAGGGATCGAGCAGGGCGACGGACTGCCCGCCGCCCGGTACGCCGATGTCCCGGACGGTACTGCCGGTGGCGCGGGCCAGCCGGTCCAGGTCGGCCCGCTCGGCCGCACGGAACGCCGGCCCGATGAACCGGGACGCACGCCCCCGCCGGATGACCATGCAGGGTGAGCCCGCAAAGGTGCCGCGCAGCCACAGCTCCCCCGCGGTGCGGGCGGCGACCGCGAACCCGAAGTCACGCGCGAAGACCTCGGCCCGGTCCAGGTCCGGCTTCTCGAACTCGAGCCAGGCCAGGTCCGCCGCCTTGATCACGGGATTCCGGGAACGTCCGGGGTGCTCTGCGCGCAGGGCGCCCTGCTCGCTGTGGAGGTCTTGGTGGGGCGTCTGAGGATCGGGCCTGTTGACGGGGGTGTGGGACATGGTGTCCTCCAAGCAACACTGCTTTAATGAGGAAATCATCAACATTGGCGTTACTCATCGTCAATAGGGTGGACCCAAATAATTGATGATCTCATCAGTAATGGCAGCCTCATCGCGGCGGTTGTTACACTCGCGGCATGCCGACGTCAGCCCCGCCCAAGAACCGCTTCGAGCGGCGCCGCGCCGAGACCCGCCAGGCGCTCGTCCGTGCGGCCCGGCAGATCCTCGCGGAGACCGGGGACACCAGCGCCAGCATCCAGACCATCGCCGAGCGAGCGGACGTCGGTTTCGGCTCCTTCTACAACCACTTCGAGTCCAAGACGGAGCTGTTCGACGCCGCGGTAGCGGACGCCCTGGAGGAGTTCGGTCAGGCCATCGACCAGCGTGTCGAAGGGATCGAGGACCCGGCCGAACTCGTCGCGGCGGGCTTCCGGCTCACCGCACGGATGGCCGACTCCCATCCGGAACTCATGCGGATCCTGCGTGATCGCGGCCTGGCTCACATTCACGCCCAGAGCGGCCTGTCCCCACGAGCCTTCCGCGACCTGGGGATTGGCATTGCCACGGGCCGCTTCACCTGCACCAACCCGACCATCGCCCTGTCCGCCCTCGGCGGGACCCTGCTGTCCCTCGTGGGGCTGAGGCTGGCCCGCCCCGACCTCGACGGCGACGAGGCCGCCTCGGACCTGGCCGAGATGGCCCTGCGCATGCTGGGCGTCCCCGCCGACGACGCCCGTGAGGTCACCCGGCGCGCCCTGCCCGACCTCACCTGAATCCCCCGCCCGAGGCGACCTGCGGACGACTCGTCAGAGCGAGGCCGCGGCGGACCGGGTCACCGATCTTGCCTGTTGGCTGGCGCATTGCGCAGGCGGCGTCGGCGAGGGGCATGCGGCCGGCGATGGAGGGGTGAGGTCGAGGCGGCTGGCGGCGGTCAGTTGCCCGAGCTCGGTGACGCACTCGGGGGCGCCGCCGTAGCGGCCGCACAACCGCTTGCGTATGCAGTGGAGGGTCGGGATGCCCGCCGGGAACCGCCTGGGCAGCTCGCCGAAGTACGCGACCGGGCTGGTAGCGGGATCTGCGGCGTGTGGCCGAGGGTCGGAATGCCGTGCGGAGGCCAGGGCTCGGACTAGACGATCATCGGCGTGCCCGTGTGCGGCGAGAAAGAGCGGGGCGCGAAGCTGCCGTTGCAGCGGCGCCCCAGATCTCCATATGCCGCAGCTGATACCATACAGCGTATGGAAAAGAAGGCTCCCCGGGGAACCAGGAAGAGGGACGTCCCGCTCACCAAGGACGGCATCTACGCCATGGCGCTGCAGCTCATCGAGGCCGACGGGGTCGAGGCGCTCAGCATGCGCAAACTCGCGACCGCGCTGGATGCGAACCCCATGTCGCTGTACCACCACGTGCCGAACAAGGATGCGGTGCTGCGCGGCCTGGCCGAGCGCGTCGGCTCGCAGTTCCACGCGGGGGCGCGGGAGGACCTCCCCTGGCAGGATCGCCTGCGCCAACTGGCTCTGGACTTCCGTAAAGCATCGAACAGCCATCCGAAACTGATGGCGTACTCCTTCGCGCGAGCCGACTACGTCCAGCCGGAGGACCCCTTTTGGCAGGGGCTCATCAACATCCTGCCCGCCGCGGAACTGCCGGCCTCGGAGATCCCGCGCGTCGCTGCCTCCTTGTGCGCGGTCTTCACGGGGCTGCTGGTCAGCGAACTGACCGGAGCGCTGCAGCGGTGGACCACCCTGCCGCCGGCACCAGCCGACCCCGACGGGGAAGACTCCACCTCACCCGCGAAGGACGTGATCGACGCGATGTTCAACTGTGCGCTGGACGCGACGATCGTCGGCTTGGAGAGCCACATCGCACGAACCCGCAAGAAGCCGTGACGAAGCGGAGCGACTGACGCACACTTCTTCGGCGCCTCAGCGACTGCGAGCTGAGGCGCCGAAGCGGCGGACGTCAGAACGCCGTTCATGCCCCTCCGACTCACGCAGAACCTCCCGCACGCGAAGCGCAGCCACCTGTGGTGCTACGCCGGCGGCGACCAGGAGCGCGGTCGCCGCAGCTTCACCAGCAGGATCCGCCCAGGTGGACGCCGCGTTCTCCGCGGCGAGGGCCAGCATCAGTGCTTCCAGCGTCAGGGCGAGGACAGGCGCGGGAACATGGTCCGCGAACACCCCTTCGTCCTGACCACGTCGCACGGTCGCGGTGGCCTCTTCACGCGCCGGTGCCAGGGTGGCTCGGATCGCCTCGTCGCCCAGATCGCGGCGGCCCAAGGAGATGAGCATGCGGTACTGGTCGCCCACCGCCCATGCCGCCAAAGCCATCCGTGCCGTCGCCTCCAGCGGGTCGGCACCTGGAATACGGGCCGTGGCGAACGCCTGTTGAAGCGCGTGGCCTGCTTCCTGCGTCAGTGCGGCGACCAGCGCTTGCCGGCTGGAGAAGTGTCCGTAGACGGTGCGCCGCGCGACGCCGGCCGCGTGAGCGATGCTGTCGAGACTCGCGTCGGGGTTGTCCCGCAGTTTCTGCCGAGCGGTCGCGAGAATCCGTGTGCGGTTTGAGCGGGCAATACTGCGCTGCGGAGTACGGCCCAGAGCGTCGGCCATCTGCATGATTCCCATCTCCTTCGGATCATGTGCGCCGCTACGGATGACGCCGGGTTCTGGCGCCCGGCCACGAGTCGGCGGCAGCGGGGTTACGCGGCCTTGGGAGGGAAGAGTCAGCTCGGCGCCGCGCCCTTGCCCGACCGCACCTGGCCCGGAGTCGGCGCGTGCCCGGCCAGCAGATCCCGGAAAGCCGTGGGCGCCGGTGCTCCCTCAAGCGCCGGCGCCCACTCACCCCTGCCCGAGGTGGCTTTGATGTCCTGCTGGACGTGTCAGGGGACGAGGATGAGACGGATCGGGTCGCCGATCTTGTTCTCCAGTCGGTGGATCGCGTCGGCGGCGTCGGCGAGCGGGATGTGGTCCGTGATGGAGGGGGCGAGGTCGAGGCGGCCGGCGGCGGTCAGCTGCACGAGTTCGGTGACGGACTCGGGGTAGCCGCCGTAGTGGCCGCGCACCTGCTTCTGCATGTAGTTGAAGGTCAGGCCCTCGGTGATGGTGAGGGGCCTGGGCGTGATGCCGACCAGGATGAGGGAGCCGCCCAGGCCGAGTGCGGAGGCGGCCTGCTCGCGGACGGCGGGCACGCCGGCGCAGTCGAAGGCGAAGTCGAGGCCCCGTCCGGCGGTGGCGGCGCGTACCTGGTCGGCGAAGTCGTCGGCGGTCGGGTCGAGTGCGATGTCCGCGCCGAAGGCCAGGGCACGTTCCCGGGCACTGGGCAGCGGGTCGATGGCGATGATCGGTGCGGCGCCGACCAGGCGGGCGAGGCGTACGTTGTGTGCGCCGACTCCGCCCACACCCCACACGCCGACGGACTGGGCGGGGCGTACTCCGGCGGTGGCGACGACGGCGGCGTAGGGGGTCGAGACCGCATCGGGGATGATCGCGGCTTGGTCGAAGGGAAGGTTGTCGGGGATGGGGATGAGGGTGTCCACGCGGGCGAGGGTGTACTGGGCCCAGCCGCCGTCGTAGTCGATGCCGGCGGTGAGCATCTGGGTGCAGGGGCGGCGGCGCACGCAGCCGACGCACTGGCCGCAGGTCTTGCCGGCCTCCAGGGTGACGCGGGTGCCGACGGTCAGGCCGCGCTTGAGGTCGGGGCCGAGGGTGTGGACCACGCCCGAAACCTCGTGGCCGACGGTGACCACGTCTGAGGTGGCGAACAGCGGGACGAGGGAGCCGTCGATCAGGTGGACGTCCGAAAGGCAGACGCCTGCGGCCTTCACCTCGATGAGGATCTCGCCCGGACCCGGCACGGGGACGGAGACCTCCTCCACGACGAACTTCTTGCTGTCCAGGTGGAAGCGTCCGGCAAGCATGGTGTCCATGGTGATCTTCCTTCTGTGAGTGGCAACTCCGGCGATTCGGGCCGATCGGTGCCGTGTGGTGTCGGGCGGGCCTGTGGTGGCCGGGAGGCGTGCGGGGTGGCTGGACGGCCGCACGCCTCCCGGCGTCCGGGGGTCAGGCGAAGACGTCCTGCTGGTAGCGCTCGTCGGCTTCGAGCTGGGCGAGCCACTGTTGGGCGGTTTCGTCGTCGCTGCCGGTCCGCTGGCGGTGAATCGCGGCGAGGGCCTCGCGGACGGCGGGTGCCATACGGCGGCCGTCACCGCAGACGTAGATGTACGCGCCGTCTTCGATGGCCTGCCACACCGTGTCGGCAGCGCCTGCGATGGCGTTCTGCACGAACCGGGCCGGGTGGCCGCTCACCGCAGAGAAGGCGGTGTGGACCTGCGCGATCCCGGACTGCTCCCAGGCCTGCATCTCCTGGCGGTAGAAGTAGTCGTGCTCCGGGTGACGGCAGCCGACGAAGACCTGCGACAGGCCCACCTCGGTACCGTTCTCGTGCTGCGAGGCGCGCTCCTCCAGGAATCCGCGCAGCGGCGCGATGCCGGTGCCGGGGCCGATGAGGATCAGCGGCGTGGCGGGGTCGGCCGGCGGGGCGAAGGTCGGGGAGGGCACGCGCACGTAGCCGTAGAAGACGTCTCCGGGCTCGAGTCGGGAGATGTAGGAGGAGCAAGTGCCGCGGTACTGGCCGTCACCGGACAGGGCCGGGCCTTCCAGCAGGCCCACAGTCAGGCGCACGTGGCGCGGGTTGGCCAGCGGGGCGGAGGAAATGGAGTAGAAGCGGGGACGGATCGGCCCCGTCATCTCCAGGAAAGCGGCCAGCGGCAGTTCGACCGCGGGGAAGCGCTCCAGCAGGCCCAGCACGGAGATGCGCTTGCCGAGGATCTCGTTCTGGTAGCGCTCCTCGCCTTCCTCGGTGTCGGCGGTGTAGGCCTGCAACTGCGGCCGGGTCCACGGGCACGCGGTGTGCTCGGCCAGGATGCGCACCTGGGTACGGGTCGCCACGTCCTGCAGCTCCAGGAACTCGGTGAGGAGCAGGCCTGCGGTGACGGGGGTGCCTACCGGCAGGTGGGTGCGGCCGCCGGCCGGCTGGTCCAGCCGCAGGACCTGATCGCGGTCGACGCCGAGGCGGGCGAGGGCACGGTTGACCAGCGTCGGCTCGTTCTTGGCGAAGACGGCCAGGTGGTTGCCGGTGTCGTAGGTGACACCCTCGGGAAGCTCGATGGTGATGGACTTCGCCGACGGGCGCGGCGGCTCGAGGCTGAAGTCCCACAGGCCGGTCGCGTCGGCGACGAGTTCCTCGTTGGCTACCACCGTGAGGGGGTAGGCCTGCTCGGAGACGATCGCGGGGCGCACGTCCGCCTCGGTGAGCAGCTGGACCTGGTAGCGCGGGCCGCTCGCGTCGGAGGTGTCGGCGGCGTACTCCTCGGCCAGGGTGGTCCACAGGGTGTCCATCCAGCGAGTGGCCATGCCATCGAAGTCACCGGCGGCGTCGGCGATACCGCGCTCGATGATGGGGGTGGCGCCGGCGGCCAGCAGAGCTTCGTCGATCCGCTTGGGGAAGGCCTGGTAGGTGGCCACCCACTGGGTGTTGCCCGCGCCCAGCAGCGCGAACCGCACGTTCGACAGCGAGCCCTTGGGCAGCCCGGCGGCGATCAGGTCGTCGAAACGCTGGGCGTTGTCGGGCGCCTTGCCGTTGTAGCTGGCGGCGACGACGACGAGCAGACCCTCGGTGGGCAGGTTGTCGCCCAGCTCGTCCAGGCTCGTCAGCGTGGTGCCGAACCCGGAGCGCTCACCGCGGTCGGCGATGGTGCGCGCCAGGTCCTCGCACGAGCCCAGGCTCGAGCCGTAGGCGACGGTCAGGTTCACACCGACACCGCTGACCGCTGCCTGCGCCTGCGTGTGGTCGGTCTGCAGGTCCACGGCGCCGAAGACGGTCCGCTGGTGTTCCTGACGGCGCCGGACAACCAGCTGGAAGTCGCTGGGCTTGCGCGTCAGCGCCTCCTTGACGTCCATCTTGTAGTCGCCGGTGTCGGAGAACTTGAGCTTCTGCAGCACCAGCGCGAGGGCCAGGCGGGCCTCGGTGAGCGCGAACTGCCGGCCGATGCAGGCACGCAAGCCGTTGCCGAACGGCTTGTAGGCGTGCGGGTGCTGCTGGGCGCGGTTCTCCGGCAGCCACCGGTCGATGTCGAACTCCTCCGGCCGCTCCCACGCCTTGGGGTGGGTGTGCAGCGGTCCCTCGAGGATGTTGACCCGCGTTCCCTTCTTCAGCTGGTAGCGGCCACCAATGACGGTGTCCTCCAGCGGGGCCTTGCCGAATGCCGGGATGGGAGCCCACAGGCGCAGGGTCTCGTCCAGGACGCGCGGGATGACGTCCAGCTTCATGATCGTGTCGTAGTCCGGCACGGTGTCGCCGGGCAGCAGCCGGTCCACCTCCGCGTAGGCCTGGGCCAGGACGTGCGGGTTGCGCATCAGCGAGTAGGTGGCGAACGACAGCAGGCCGCTGGTGGTCTCGTGACCCGCGATCAGGAACGTCAGCACCTGGTCGCGGACGTTGTCGTCGGCCAGCAGCTTGCCGGTCTCCGGGTCGGTGGCCTCCAGCATCAGCCCCAGAAGGTCCTCCTCACCGCCGCCCTCCCCCTGGCGGCGCTCCTTGATCACGCTCTCGACCAGTTCCTGCATCTGCCGGATGTTCTCGCGGTACTTCTTGTCGTCCGCCTTGCGGAACTTGGTCATCATCGGCAGCTCCTGCGAGCGCCGCAGCGACTCCACCAGCGCACCCAGCAGCGCGTTGAGGAAGGGGTGCAGCTCCTCCTTGTCGAAGGACTGGAACCGGTAGCCGAACCCCGACAGGGCGATCGTGTCCAGGGTGAGCCGGGTGTAGTCGTCGGTGATGTTGACGGGCTGACCCTCGCGGCTCTCCCACTTGCCCACCAGGTTCTGGGCGATCTCCACCATCTGACCGAAGTAGGCCTTCATGGCCCGCTGGCTGAACGCCGGCATGAGGACACGGTGCGCCATGCCCCATTCCTCTTCGTGCTGGTGGGCCGTGAACAGCCCCGCCCCCGCGAAGTCCCGGACGTGATGCAGCGGCGTCTTCTCGATCTGCTTGAAGAACCGCGTCTCGTCGCAGACCTCGGCCACCAGGTCCGGGTCGTACACGAAGACCTGTTCGATGCCGGCGATGTCCATGCCGTAGATGCCCTCGGGGAACTGCTTGGACAGCTCGCCGAAGTACTCCACCGGGTTGGTGCTGGGGATCTGCGGCGTGTGGCCGAGCAGCGGGATCCCGCGCGGGGACCGAATGGGGCGAAGGTCGCTCGACGTGGTCATGGCTTGCTCCTTTGTGCGGAGAGGGATGCGCAAGGGTGCCGGTCGCTGCCGCGGTGCACCACAGTTCCATACGCCGTATGGAAAAAAACCATACGCCGTATGGAACACCGAACGCAACCCCGGTCATGAAAGTGCCTGCGCCGTCACTGCATGGTCCAGCTCATTTCCATACGCCGTACGAAACCGCTACCGTACGGCGTATGACAAAGGCGAAACTTCCCCCGCGGGGAACAAGGAAGAGAGACGTGCCTCTGACCGAGACCGGGATCTATGCAGCCGCCCTACGGCTCATCGACGCAGACGGGGTCGACGCACTCACCATGCGCAAACTCGCGACCGCGCTGGATGCGAACCCGATGTCGCTGTACCACCACGTGCCGAACAGGGACGCTCTGCTGCGCGGCGTGGCGAGGGCGGTCGGCGCCCAGTTCCGCACCGTGACCCTCGAGAACGCTGCCTGGCAGGAGCGCATCCGCCTGCTCGCCACAGATTTCCGGACGCTGGCACACCGCCACCCCAACCTCATGGCCTACTCGTTCAGCCAGCCGGACTTCATCCAGCCCGAAGACCCGTTCTGGGCTGCGCTCACCGCGACACTGGACGCCGCAGGGGTGCCGCACTCAGAGATCCGGCCGATCGCCGCACTCATGTGCGCGGTCGTCATCGGTGTCCTCACCGCCGAACTCAACGGCGCGCTTCACCAGTGGTCGAACCTCGAGCCCATCGTCCCCGCGGACGGCGAAGAGGGCCCCGCGGACGCAGGCCCGGAGGAGGACCGGATGTTCCGCCTGGTGCTGGACACGATCATCACCGGCCTGGAGAGCCGACTCATCACCGATGGTGACGCCCAGGGCGCCGACCGAAGCCTTGCGACCGAGGCCGGCTCCTGGACGAGCGAGCCGAGCTTTGGCCCAAGGCAGCCATCAGGGTCCGGCTCACGATGGCCGGACCCAGTCTGACCCTGCCGGCCGCGGGCCGCGTCGATCTGATGGTGTACACGTCGGCGGATCCACGTGCGCGCTCCACGGACACAACCTGCCCTACACTGCCCGCGCCCTGGCCTGTGAGTTGCTCGGCATCTGTGTGAGCGGGTGGGGTGGCGACCGCAGCCACCACCCGCAGCACTGCGCTCGGAGGCGCTGTGACAGCCCTCCTTGGCGCTGCTCACAAGCTCGTGCGCGAGGCCACCCGGATCGGCGCTCAGGGCAGCGTCGTCGTCACGTTCGCCGCCGGCTACAGTCAGTTGCTGTCATTGCCGGTGTTGGATCTCGAAGTGAGTCGACTCCAGCGGGCGTTAGGCCGGGCTGCCGTCGTAAACGACCACCTCGATGCCAGTCGGGTGAGCGCTCAGGCCAGGATCCAGGTGTCGCCGCCGTGGCGCGGGGCGTTGGTGACGAACTCCGAGACGACCAGGACCACGCTGTTGCCAGCCTCGGCTGCGATCGGATGCACGAGGCTTTCGCGGAAGTCCCGGGCGCTCTGGCGTGCTCCGGCGACGGATGGCGCGGCACAGGCGTTGCGACGTGGACGCTCGTCGTGTCCATCAGGGTCATCTTGACCCCGGGATCGTCGCTTGTGCGCGGCTTGCGCCCCGGCCTGTGCCCGTTGACCCGGACCGTTCTTGCGCCTGCCCACGTCGCAGTTCGAAGTCGAATACTTCAGCGTCGAACAAGCCCTCACGCACATTGCCCGGGACGCTGCAGCGCCCCGGGCAACATCGTCTTCAGGGTGGCGAGAGAACCGGAGCGAAGATCAGGAGACCACAACTGTCGCCAGGCGGTTTCTCAGCGCGCCACTTTAGCCGGACGGGCGACTTGATCACGACTGACCGCAGCATGCGGATCGACCTTCGACTGCGTGGGTCACTCCGAGCGGCTCGATCCCTGTCACCGCAAGGGTGAGCCGGCGGTGGGTGTCAGCACGGGCTCAGCGACATCAACGATCTGGCTGATGTCGAAGCCTTCCATGTCGGTGCGGAACTCAGGGCTGGCCAGGTACGCCTGTAGCCGCTCCTGCACGTCGTCGGCGTCCCGGTAGGACACGAGGGCGTACAGCTGGGGCGCCCCACTCCCGGGGCCCGCGGGCACTGTCCAGACGCCGTGTGTGGTGATCCGGTGCTTGGCCAGACCGGGAATGTGCTTGGACCAGATGTTCTCGTAGGCGATGAGCGCCTCAGGGCTGCGCAGTGTGTAGGCACGAAGTTGGTACTGGGACATGAACTCTCTTTCCTTCTCTCTTGATGCCGGGACAAAGATCCTCATCCGGACGGCGATTGGGAGGCTCTCTCAACCTTTCGCGAACAGGTTCGCCAGTTCGAGGTTCCAGTCAATGTGCCCGGCCTCCGTACCCCGTGGCACCAGCCCCTCCGTGTTCTCCAGGAAGGCTCTGACGTCCTCCTGCACAGGAATCTCGAGCAAGGCGGTGCCCGCTGGAGACCTGAGGACGAGGTACATCGCCTGGTCACCACGGCCGATGGCCGGCCAGATCCGGATGTCCCCACAGCCTGCGGAACCCCTCAGGCCATCGGCCAGAAGATCACGCCCCAGGACCCATTCGACCGGCTCGTCAGTGTCGGTGAAAAAGGTGGCACGGACGACGTAGGGATCAGTGGGCTCGTAACGCAGGCTCATGCACATGGACAGCGAATAGGTGCGCGAGATGACAAGCTGCACCGCCACTTCCTGCGTCACAGTCTTGAAAGACTCCATCGACTTTCACTCCAAGGTGTCTTTGCCTCGACTGCGCCCCGCCGCCGGACTGGGAGCGAAGAGCAATGAAGGGAGAGGCGTTACGGCAAGGCCCGGGCGCTGGGGCATCGGCCGCCTGGGCGGCGGTCAGCGACCGTTGATCTCATCCCGGCAGTCGTGGTGCCAGCCATAGATCTCGTCCCAGGCGTAGCCCAGTTCGATCAGGTAGCCGACACCGTGGTCCCAGCGGTAGTCGCTGGCGTCGACGCTGACGGCCGGGTGCTGGACGTCCGCGGATGCAGAAGTCGCGGCCGAGGCCGTGCCCCCGGCACCGAAGGACGGCGACACCCGCGACCGCCACGGAGGAAGCGGCGGCGGCAACGCGCCTCGTGATCTTGTTCATGGTTTCTCCTTCCCGATCAGAGCAATCTGCGCCACCGGCTGCATGCAGGCGATGAGCGGCGACTGGCGCGCTCCGAGCGAATCTTCCATACGGCGTACGGAAGTGCCCATCAGGATTACCATACGATGTATGGAACTGTCGAGGCGGCGAAAGAGGCCCTCTGTCGGCAGCGGCATGAACAGCTCGGCGTCCATCGTCATCGTCGGCGCCTCCCTGGCGGGGTTGAGGGGTGCCGAGGCTCTGCGTGAAGAGGGTTTCACCGGCTCACTGGCTGTAGTCGCCGGATGAGCCGCACCCGCCCTACGGCCAGCCGCCGCTGTCCAAGCAGGTGCCTCCCAGTCACCGGCGGACACCACCGGGCTGCCAATACAGGGGGCCCGGATGCCGACTGGCAACTGGCAACTGGCAGTGCGCGCCATCGGCGTGGCCTTCTCTCGAAACGCGTGATGCTCGACGACGGAGCGTCGCTACCGTGCGACCGACTGTTGATCGCCACCGGAACCCGGGCGCGGCCTTGGCTCAATGTCCGGGACGCCGCCCACGACGAACCACCCCCGGGGGGGATTGCGGTGCGCGACGTCGCCACCAGCGTCGCCCGGGTTTGCACCTTGCGCCGGTCAGGGGGTTGGGGTGCCCAGGATGCCGGGCCTGCGTACGCATCTGATAACTCGATCAGTCTTGGCGGTCTTGACGTATAAGTAATCGTCATTGATGATTTCATCAGAAATTGGGCCAAAATGCCCCAGCCTGCGAGATGCCGCGCTTGTGGCCGCTCGGCCGTCGCGCTCGTACTCCGTGACCCCATGAGAGGAATCGCAAGGATGAACCGGCCCAGGTCGCCTCCTGGGAACTGTCGAACGCGCCGGACGCGGGTGGGGCTCCCGCTCGACGGACGGCAAGGTCGTCTGGGCCGAACAAGATCTGCCCTCGAAGCCGTTGCGGTGTGGCGTGCTTGCCGACCGGGCGGCCGACGGCCGCCACAGCATGCGGATCCCTCGAGCCGCAGGCTCTCGTAAAGGAAGCCGAGATGGAAACTGAGAATGTCAGGAACGCCTGCCCGGCAGGCGCCTCCCAAGGATCGATGGACGTCTCCGGTTCCGGTCCCAGCGACAGGTTGTACGCCTTCGACGGTCCGGCAGCCGCCGTGCTCGACCATCGAGGCGCGGTGGTGCGGTGGACCGGGACAGCAGAGGACCTGACGGGCTTCCGCGCCGAGGATGTCTGCGGCCGCCCCGTGCAGGAACTGGTGGCAGATCTCCCGGACGACCTGCGCTGCGCCACAGAGATGCCGGCGTCCGGCCGAGTACGGCTGTGGCACCAGTGCGGCGACACCATCGATGTCACCTTCCGAACCACCAAGGTGGGGGGCTCGGCGGAGGTCCTCGTCCTGGCGGCCCCAACACACCACGTCGCCGACCACGAGCAGGGCGCAGCACTCCTGCGCGCACTGTCCGCACAGAACCGGATCACGATCGCTGTGCACGACACGGAACTCACCACTGTGCAAACGAACGCCACGCCAGGCACTGTCGACGGCCGTCCAGTACAGCCCGGAACTCGGCTGAGCGACGTGCTGTGCGCCAAGGACGCCGAGAACCTCCAGGCAGTACTGCGCCAGGTACTCGAGACGGGTGCGCCAGTGGTCCGCAGAAACCAGCAAGTGAGCTGGCGGCACGATCCGGCGCGACAGCACGCGCTGTCGCTGTCCGCCTTCCGTCTGGAGGACGCACGAGGACACCCCACGGGGGTCGCAGCCCTGTACTTCGACAACGCCGACCAGATGCGCGCCCGCCGCCATCTGGATCTCGCCCGGGAGGTGGCCGAGCGAGTAGGAAAATCCCTGGAGATCGGGCGGACTGCGCAGGACCTTGCAGACGTTCTCGCGCCTGCGTTCGGTGATCTCGTCGCAGTCGACCTTGCGTACTCCGTTTTCGACGGGGAAGAACCCTCGAAGCAGCTGGGCAGTGGAGACATGGGCAGCGCGGCCCTTGCGCCGGCCAGCGCAGAGTGGCCGGCCGGCATCGAGCGCGGCAAGCCCGTCCCGCCCCTTCGCGACCACCCCCTGCGGCGCAGCTTCCGCCATGACGAGCCAGTCGTCTTCAGCCTTGACGACTTCATCGCCATGCTCAAAGACCCGCAGCTGGTCGAGTATCTCGTCCCGAAGGACGCCCATTCTGTGATGGTGGCACCGTTGCACGCCCGCGGGCTCACGCTCGGCGCCATATCGGCTTGGCGCTGCGGCCGATCGGACCCCTTCACCCAGGACGAGGCCGATCTCATGAAGCAGATCGCCTCACGGGGTGCGCTCGCCATCGACAATGCCCGCCGTTACACGCGCGAGCACAGGGCGGCCGTGGCGCTTCAGCAGAGCCTCCTTCCCCCGGCCACGACCGACACTCCGGCAGCCGAGACCGCCGGCATCTACATGCCCGCAGGCGGCGGAGCGGGCAGCAGCGGCGACTGGTACGACGCCATTGCCCTGCCCTCTCTGCGGCTGGCCCTAGTCGCCGGAGACGTGGTCGGCCACGGCATGCCCGCAAGCGCCACCATGGGCCGCCTGCGCGCCGCCATCCAGACGCTTGCGGACCTGGAACTCGAACCGGACGAGCTGCTCACCCGGCTCGCGGACCTGATCCAGCGCCTCGCGGCCGAAGCCCCGTCCGGCGACCGCGACATCGTCGGCGGCACATGCCTGTACGCGGTCTACGACCCGGTCACCGGGCGCTGCGCGATGGCCAGTGCCGGACACCCGCCACCCGTCCTGGTCCGGCCCGACGGGACTGCCGAAGCAGTAAAGATGTCCCCGGGGCCACCACTTGCCCTCAGCGGCATGCCGTACGAGACCACCGTGATCGACGTCGAGCCGGGCAGTGTCCTCGCTCTCTACACCGACGGCTTGGTCGAACGGGGCGATCCCGACATCGGCCAAGGCCTGCCGCGCCTGATGGAAGCCCTCACCGCGCACTGCCGCCCGGAACGTGCCCTGGACGAAACCGGCCGGGCTCTTCTCGCCGACCTGGCAGACCAGGCCCCGCGCGACGACGCGGTCCTGCTGCTGGCCCGCACCCGCGCCGTCCCAGCGGCGGACACCGCTCACTGGGAGATCCCTGCTGATCCGGCCGCCGTCTCCCAAGCTCGAGAGTGGATAGCGCGCCAACTCACCATGTGGGGCCTGGACGACCTCCTCTTCACCACCGAACTCATCGTCAGCGAACTGATCACCAACGCCATCCGCTACGGTCGTCCGCCGATGGAACTCCGTCTGATTCGCCACAACGTCCTGGTGTGCGAGGTCACCGACTCCAGCAGCACCCAACCCCGCCTGCGGCGTGCCCGCACAACCGACGAGGGAGGACGCGGCCTGTTCCTCGTCTCTCAACTCGGCGGACGATGGGGCTGCCGCCATGGCCAGAACGGCAAAACGATCTGGTCCGAGCAAATCATCCAGGATTCCCCCTGAAAGAAGGTTGAGCTTCCAGTTCGAGTCGACGGCCGAAAGCATGCCGCCCGTGCGGCCCTCCGAGCCGGTCTTGGCCTCCATGTGGTCATGGAACGCCCGGTCACCCGTGATCGTGGCCATGAACGCGTAGAAGTTGGTCTTGTCCACGCCGGAGAGGAACGCCGCGGGGTTTCCGAACCTGGGATCGCGCGCCGCCAGCTTCCCCGCACCGTGAAGACGCCCCGATCGGCACTGTCGCGGTTCAGCGTGGCGACCGCATCGGTGTCCACCGGCCAGTCGGGTTCGTTGAGGAAGGCCGGCTTCGCGATCGCGTGTTCTTCGGTGGCCGACACCATGATCTGATCATGATGAACATGCTTGCCGAGGACTTCACTCGGGTGCACTCGGCAGGCTGACAGGGCGTTCCCTGTCGAGGACGGAGGTCAAGGCTTCTTTGTCCAGGTGCTGCGAGGCCCGTTGCGGATGAGTCTGCGTGTCAGTTGCTGCCCACCAGCTCGTGCTCGAGAGGTGCCCTCGAAGGGGGCCAGGCGTGGGCGTGGTTCAGACTTCGATGTAGGCGACGACGACCACGGTGCGCAGGACGGTGACGAAATACAGGATGCGGACGGCTTCGATGTCGTCGGTGTACTGGCGCAGATGGGGGCTGGTGATGTCGCCGGGGATCGGTGTGCCGATGTCGGGGTCGACGGAGATGACGACCAGGGCGCGGTCCAGGGCGTGGATGTCCGCCTCGCTGGTGATGTTCTCCAGCTGTTTGGCGGCGGCATCGGAGAAGGCGATCCGGGCGCGGCGCGGCCCGTGTCCTTGAGGCATCAGGCGACAGCCGGCCGCTGCGCGGCGAGGCGGGCCAGGTGCGCCTCCCGCAGGTCTTCCCACGGCGTGCAGTCCTCGGGTGAGGGCAGGCCGTTTTCGGCGATGTCCTCAAGGACGGCGGCGAACTGATCGGCCTGCTCGCGGGTGCGAGCCGCATACGCGCGGACCGCGTCGGCAGCCGCGGGCTCCAGCTGCTGCCGGGCGGCTCCGTCGGCGGGGGCCGGCTGTTCGTTCATTGGGGCCTCCAGGCGCGGTATAGGCGTATGCCTTCACGTTATCGCTGTGTACGCGGAACGGGGATGGCCTGTTGATATCTGCGCGGGCATCGGGTACCGACGCCCGCGCGGAGGGAACTCCGCCTCGGCCGCCAGCTGCGCCCCGCGCTGCGGGACACCTCCGCTCGCGCGGAGAGAACAGGTGCACGCGGGTTTTCCGCATGGCCGGGTGCGTGACACCTCCGCTCGAGCGGAGGTGTCCGTCGGCGGGCAGCGCATTGTTCATCAGCCGGTCGTCGGCACCGCGCGAGCGGAGGTGTCCCGCCAGTCCGGCAGCAGCGCGCTCGTCTCCACGCCCGGCAGCGTCAGGTGATCGAGGTCATCAGACGCCCCGCACAACAGCGTCGCAACCCTGCGCTTCAGGAAGGCCGGCGACCACGTGTCCCCCCCGTTACCTTTTTCGACGACGGCGAGTGCAGTGACGCCTGGGACGGCAAGTGCCGCGTAATCTTCACCGACATCTCCCTGGCGGAGAAGGCACTTCCCGGAGGAGTGAAGAAGTGGTGACACCGATCAGGTACGCGCGCGTGATCGGCGGTGTCGCCGCCCTCATCGCCGGTCTGTCCGGGTGCGCCGACACGGGAGCCTGCGCCGGGGTCGGCGTGGTGTCCCAAGTCGGCGTGTACGTCGTGCAGAAAGGCTACGACGATCTCGCGGGCGCTTCCTGGGAGCTGTGCACGCGCGGCAAGTGCGTCAGGGGCGAGTTCGAGCAGGAGCCCGTCACAGACGCGAGCCTCACGCTGCCGGACGATGTCGACCCCGATACCGCCCCGGTCCGCTTCCGCGTCACCCGCGTCGGCGCAGCCAAGCCCCTCATCGACGACTCCGTCGACGTGAGGCTCCTTCACCAGTCCGACAACTGCGGTGGCGGCGGCTACACCCGGGGGCTGGCTTACACCAAGGAAGACGGCCTGCGCCCAAACGTCCCGAAGAAGGTCTTGGCTGCCTGGCTCGAGCAACACGAGTCCGAGGCCACCGCAGAGCCCACCTCCTCGGCATCGTCCTGATCCCAAGAACCCCGTGCCCGGCCCCTCCTCGGAGCGGCCGGGCACGGCTGCGTGCACACGGCTCACGATGACTGCGTGTCTCGGGGCCAGACGGTCCGCCTGCACCGACATGCTCCCGCCCTTCCCTGTCGGCCTTCTTCAGGTACTTGGCGAGTTGGTTGGTGTTCAGGCCCTGCGGCACCTTGAACTCGGCCCGCTTGTCGTCGACCCAGGCGTCTCCCGCGTGGGGCGCCTTCTGGTCGTCGTTGCGGGACATGACGTCATGTCCCATGACGGCCAGGGTGAGGGCCAACTGGAACTCCGCAGGGTCGGAGAAGCCGAATTCGCTCGCCGAGCGCTTCGTGTTCTTGCGCTTCCACGATTCGTCGATCCGTTCCATGATCTCCTCGACGTCCTCCCGGTCGGGTCCGAACAGGTCGGCCAGTTCGGACCCGAGTTTGGCGGCGCCGCAGCCGCCCCTGGCGCCGCGGGGGCAGCGGACCGAGTCCTCGATCGCCTCGGCCATCTCCTCGTAGGGGTCGGAGAGAGCCCACTTGCCGTCCAGGATCTGGTTCACCCGCTCCTTGCGCAGCTTCGCGGCCGCCTGGGTGGAGCGCGTCCTGGCCGATGACATGCCCGCCCTGCACTCCCTGGTCAACGGCATGAAGCGGGAGCTGGATGCGGTCACCGCCGTGCTCTCGACCCGATGGAGCTCAGGCCAGGTCGAAGGCCAGGTCACCAGGACCAAGCTCATCAAACGCATGGGCTACGGCCGCGCGAACATTGACCTCCTTCGGCGGCGCATTCTCAGCAGCCCGTGAGTGCCTGCTTCTGAACGGCAGGAAACTGAGGTCAGTACCAGCGGCTGAACGCAGCAGCGCCGGTTCCGGCCTCTGTGGCGTGTCGAATAACCCGCAGCGGCGCCTCGATGAGTTCCACCGCATCGAAATCGGGGGCGTCACCCATCGAGGTCATCCAGGCGGTGATCCGAGTGAGGGCCGCGCTTCGCTGTGTGCTGGAGAGGAGGAGGGCTTCCTCGGCCCGGGGCAGGGCGGTCCGGACCTCCTCGGCGGACAGCAGGAAGTCCCCAAACCAGCCGGGGAGCAACGCTGATCGCTGTGCGCCAAGTCCGTAGCACAGGGCCGCGACCGGGTTTGCCTTGCTGGCAGTCGCGACAAAGAGGCCGGCGCCCTCCGTCTTGGGCATGAGCGTCATGCTCGCGTCCCGCATGGCCTCCGCCGCCTCGGTAGGCGCGTTGGCGTCCTCAACGAAGCCCGCGAATCGCTGGGCGGCCGGCGTGGGTGCCAAGGGTTCTGAAGGCCCTGCGGGAAGCTCGAAGAAAGGCTCTTGGTCGCCGCCGTTCGACCACCACGCAAGGGTCTCACCAAAACCTGGCGGCCTTTCCCAGTCGCCTGGCCGTATGAGGTGGATGTAGCGATCCGGTAGTGCGCGGGCCTCCTCGTCAGGGATGACGCCGACCACCCACAACCCTGTTGAGCTCACCGTCACACCTCTCAGTCCGCAGGGCAACTGTATCTGCCCCACATCACAAGATCGACGCTGCCGGGGATCTTGGAGATCGGGGTCGGGGCATAGTCGGCCGTTGGGCTCCGCTCATCGACGCCTCCATCGCCCAACTTCGCGCCGAGGGCCACGAGATCCGCGACGAAGACGTCGCTCGGCTGGCGGCGGCCTCAGGCCGCTGCGCGCCCCGGACGCACCCGGGCTCGACGAGGACGGCCCCGGGGATCAATGGAACCGTGGCTATCGGTGAGAACGATCAGGTTCTGAGGGCCGAATTCGGGGTCGTCCAGTTCCATGCCCAAGGCGTAACGATCTTTCAGACACACCCCATACCCGGGCAGGCGCGCCCGATGAGGTCGGGCGCGGCCGCAGGGATGGGGTGGGTCAGTAGGTCCAGCGCCAGTTGCCGGAGCTGTAGCGGCAGGTGATCGGCGTACCGGCGGCAGCCTCAGGGCAGACCGACACCGCCAGGGTTCTCCCGGTCCAGTTGCTTGGACGGCCTTCGAGCTATCGCATGTGCTCCCGGAGTCCGGCTGCCGCGGTCTCGGGCGAGGCGAAGAAGTGCCAGTGAGGTTGGATGCCGGGCTCCGGCTTTCCCGACCAACTCAACTCGACCAGTGCCCAGCGGATCGGCTCCTCGGCGACTTCAAAGAGCACGTAGTCTCGCTGGCTGCAGTGCGCGACCGCCATCAGCGGACGCCCCGCCAACGGGTGGCTCTGCTTGAGGTCGGCTGAGACCCCCGTGACGACTTCGGCCTCGAAGACGGCACGGTCGTGTTCCGGGATGGGGACCCATCCAGCTGGCAGGCGGACAGTCCGCTGGTCCGTGCCCGCTGGGTCGGTCTGACGTGCTTCCTCGACAAGGGCGCGGAGCTCGGCAAATTGGTCCTTCTGGGCTTCGAGGTATTCAGGGGACCTGTCGCGCGTCCACTGCTGCCAGAGCACGTCCGGGACGGTGAAGCGTTCGGCGTAGTCGCTGCCGAGCTGCGTGTCAATGTCGAGCAGCGCCCCGATGGCCCAGTGCTGGTCGTAATAGAGATCTGGCCGGCGCAGATACTGGTCGAGGTAGTCGCAGAGGACCTGAGCGTCTGCCGGTGTGCCGAAGCAGGCCAGCGCGAAGCAGTAGCCCTGACCGGCGTAGGTCTGGCGACTCTCGATAAGCAACTCGCCGATTCGCTGGCGTTGCCGTGTGTGGCCTCCGATGCCGGCCATCCACGCGGCGACGAGGCGTTCGCGCCAGCCGGAGCCGTGCCCCAGGAGCGCGGCGAGCTCCTGGTCGTCGACCCGCTCGGAGTCCGCGATCAGCTCGCGAAGGAATGCGGTGCGGTCCACCGGCCCCGTCCGCCGCCGCTGCATGTTGCCGTGGAGCAGTTCGAGATGACGGCGGTCGACGGAGACATAGCGTCGGATAGTTGCGCCAAGCGCGGCCGGAGCGGGCAGGTCATCCATTCGAGCATCTTCGGGGCGCCGCCGAGTGAGTGTCGACTGGATTAGCGGTGAGTCACTTGGCGGCTCAGCTGCAGGTTTCGGTGTCGGTGAATTCTTCGGTGGGCGCGGCGAGTTCGGCCAGGAGTTCCTTGATCCGGGCGATGATGGCGGTGTGTTGCTCGACCTCGCGCGGCCATCCGCGTTGCTGGCCTTGGCCGATCTCGATCAGGCTCCTGACCGCCGGGCGCGGCGCAGGAACGGTGACGGTGCGGGTACGGGTCGTCGTCCGTTCCACCACCTCAGGGCGGGGGTGGCCGCCGACCGTCACGGGCCGCTCCCCATGGCCCTACGCGGAGCGGACCTCCCACGCCCGACTGCGGTACGCAGCCGGGCAGTACTTCGATGGTCGGCCCCGGACGGAGCCTGTGGGGGCCGTTCGGACCCTGATCATGGGTCCGACCATCGCAGGTCGCAGCCTTGCACATCGAGTTGCGCGTTGGCTGCGCAGCCAACGCGCACGACAGTCGCGCGAGTCCATCCCACTTGCTGATCGTTTCAGAATGAAATTCGCAGGCAGGCAGGCGATGCATCTCGGTCTCTTTGACGCCTCCTGCTCGGAAAATGTCAGCGGGACCGCTGGCCGTTCCACTACAACTATCGCCATGAGTTGGGTGGCGAACGTGATGATCTCGGTTGACATGGCCGACAACGCGAGTGTGAAGACGTTGAGCGAGTGGTTGCGGACAGAAGCCCCTCGGCGTACTCAACCAGAGGCCCGCGGGGTGGGTTTCCTGAACCTGCTTACCAGCACTGAGACCAATCAATGGGGCGGCTGGAAGAACCCTGAGTGCGCAGTGTGGGCGGGCGTCTTGAACCATGCCGACCTCGACGCCCTCAAGCAGCGAGTGTTCGAGACGCCATGGCGCGAGCCCAACATGGTCCAGCTCTTGGTGATGGATCAGGAGGAAAGCTTCTTCCGCATATGGATGATCCGAGGCAACGAACTGCGGCAGTTCGCGCCGCTGCAGCCGAACGAGGAGGACGAGGGCTTCTTCGAGGACGCGGGTTTCTACCTGAACGGGTGAGCTGGGCCAGCGGCGTCAGGCCAGTGTTCTCACTGAACGTCTCCGGCCGTCTTGCGCTGTGGGCCTTGCATTCAGCGATCTTGGTCAGCAAGGTGTCGAGGGTGCGTGCGGATCTTGTTCCTGACGACCTGTGGGAGCGGGTTGCTCCGCTGCTGCCTCCTGCTCCTGAGCGGCAGCGCCGCCTCCGGGGCGGTTGCGCGTTCCCGACCGGGCGGCGTTCGCGGGTGCGCTGTATGTGCTGCGGACCGGTGTGGCCCGGCGGGACGTGCCCGCGGAGATTGTGGGCTGTTCGGGAGTTACGGCCTGGCGTCGGCTGCGGGACTGGACCGAAGCCGACGTCTGGCCCCGGCTGCACACCGAGCTCCTTGCCGAACTACGCAAGGCCGACCTGCTGGAGATGGACGACTGCGCGATCGACAGCTCCACGTCAGGGCCCTCAAAGACATCTCAAGGGGCCAAGAGGTCAAGCCGCCTGCTCGGCCGAGGGTGGTAGGTGTCGGCGTACTTCTCTGAGTGCTCCACGAAGTAGAGATCTGCGTGCACCACCTGGTAGGTGGCGGGGTTGACTGCCCGTCGAGGGCCGTGCCGAAGTTCCGTTCAGGGGCTGACATGATCTCGTTCATGGACGAGGCCATCGAGAAGACTCTCAAGCGGCAGTTCGACGCAGAGGAGGGAAGCTTCCTGCTGCGGTTGCGTGGGGATCTGGAGTGGGATCGAGCTGCCTTCACTCGCCTTGAAAGGGCGATGCGGACTGCGTGCGAGCAGTCTCAAGGCGACCAGAAGCTCGATCGCTGGCTGGCCGAGGGGTTCTATGAGGTCGCGACGTGGGTCCCGACGTGGACCTCACATCCGAACTTCCCAAGGCCAACCCCCGAGTCCTACTACGAGGACTGCATTGAACGAATCAGCGATCTGACCAGCTGGTTCTTCCGGGGCTGGCACGACTACTCCGAAGGACACCTCTGGCCTGACCTGTGAAGACCTGGCGGTCAGGCTGCGTCGTCTCGTTCTCGTTCGATGGCGGCGAGCCGGTTCTTGAGCCGGTAACTGGGGCCGTTGATGGAGATTACTCCGCAGTGGTGCAGGGGGCGGTCGAGGATGGCGGTGGCGAGAACCTCGCCACCGAAACACCTGTCCCCATTCGCTGAAGGTCTTGTTCGAGGTCAGGATGATCGAGCCCTTTTCGTAGCGCTTGGAGATCACCTGGAAGACCAGGTTGGCCTCCGCGCGAGCGAGGGGCTGGTAGCCGACCTCGTCCAGCACGAGGACCGCAGGCCGCAAGTACGTGCCGAGCTTATTGGTCAGGCGTCCCGCGGCTTCGGCGGCGGTGAGGTTGCGGACCATGTCGTCGAGGCTGTTGAAGTAGATGGAGTAACCGGCCCAGGCCGCGACCGCAAGAGCGACGGCGATGTGTGTCTTGCCCACCCCGGGCGGCCCGAGGAGAGCAGCGTTGGCCTTGGCCTCGACGAACGAGAGAGTGGCGAGGTCTTTGACCTTGCGGGGGTCGAGCTCGGGCTCTAACTGATCGTTTCAGAATGACCTGAGCGGCGGTGGTCGCCGAGCCCTGTCGGCTGCAGTCACCCGGGGGTAGCCGAGGTCCCAGCACGTCAGCGGCCCTGGCTATCGTCGATGTCATGGCCTCAAGCGATCACCTGCTCGATCTCATCCGGAGCATGCCGGACATCCATGGGCTGCTGCGTGCGTCCTTCGAGTTCGACATCGAGCGGAAGGGGTGCGGTGATGGCTTGGGGCTTGCCTCGGGCGAGCCGCTGGAGCCGATCGCTGGAGATTTCACCGGCGGGGCGTACTTCCTGTGCGCCGAGAAAGGCGGTCGGCGCGCAGTGGTGTTCGCGAGCTCTGAAGGGGCGGGCGGGCTGATCGCCGACGACTTGGCGGGCGCTCTGGAGGTCATCATCGGGTTGGCATGGCAGGACTGCCTTGGCTTCTCCGGCGGCGGCGATCTGGAGGTCATGCAGACTTCTGCCCAGCATCTTGAGACCCGTCTGATCAGGGCCAACCCGGAGATCGCCGAAGAGCGCGCTCGCGTGGCTGCGGCTCTGTCTCTGCGTGTCCTTCCTGTCTCTGACCTAGTCATCCGCCTGCATGCGGCAGCCTCAAGGACCGAGCCTGAATACGTGGTGACCGGCGATGGGGACCTCTTCGGCCCGCCGTTCGGCGAGTACCCGGAACCGCGGCACGGCGGCTGGCGTTGAGGGGGACAGCTACCCGATCATTCAACGTGCCGATTTTGACGGCTCTGTTGGTGTTTGACGACTGGTCTCGGCAGACTCTGCGACCATGTCCGCTGACCTGGTTCCTGATGACCTCTGGGAGCGCATAGCTCCGCTTCTTCCCACAAGGCCGGCTCGACGCCATCGGAACCCGGGACGGCTGCCAATATCGGACCGCGTGGCACTGGCGGACATCGTCTACGTGTTGCGCAAGGGAGTCGCCCGTGAGACGTGCCCACCCAGGTCGTGGGTTGCTCGGGGGTGACAGCCTGGCGACGTCTGCGGGACTGGACCGAGGCCGGTGTCTGGCGCCGCCTGCACGAGATACTGCTCACCGAGCTGAGGGGCAACGGCGTCCTGGACATGGATGATTGCGCGGTTGACGGCTCCCACGTCGGGGCGCTGAAGGGGGGGCCATGTGGGTCCCTCACCAGTGGACCGCGCACGTCCGGGCTCCAAGCACCACGTGATCGTAGACCGGCACGGCACCCCACTGGCCGTGTCGCTCACCGGCGGAAACCGCCACGACGTCACGCAGCTGTTCCCGCTCCTGGACGCCATTCCACCTATCCGGGGCCTGCGTGGACGGCCGCGCAGCAGACCCGAGCGGCTGTTTGCGGACCGCGGCTACGACTTCGACAAGTACCGCCGCTTGCTGTGGAACCGAGGGATCAAGCCGCAGATCGCGCGTCGCGGCACGCCGCATGGCTCCGGGCTCGGCAGGACACGCTGGGTGGTCGAGCGCACCTTCGCCTGGCTCCACCAATTCAAACGGCTCCTCACCCGCTACGCGCGCAGAGCCGACCTCCATCAGGGACTGCTGGAACTGGCGGCCAGCATCATCTGCCTCCGCCGACTCCGGAGATCATTCTGAAACGATCAGTAAGTCCCAGTGTGGCGCTCATGACCAGGAAATCAGAGCAGGATCGACAATCCGTGGACGAGTTCGTCGCGGTCCTCGATGCGGCGGAACAGACCCCCGGAGCCATGGAGCTCCGTCAGTACTCCTACCAGCTGTTGCGGATGGAGCCCGGCGCATCTGCCGTGGATGTCGGATGCGGTACCGGGCGTGCGGTGGCGGAACTGCGCGACCTGGGTGTGAAGGCTGTGGGTATCGACCCTGCCGAGCAGATGATCGCCATCGCTCGCAGACGGTGGTCCGAAGCAGACTTCCGAGTGGCGGGCGCGAACGAACTGCCTTTTGCGGACGGATCGATGAGCGGATATCGCGCGGACAAGGTCTTCCACGAGTTGCCCGCTCCAAGGCGGGCACTGAAGGAAGCGCGGCGGGTCCTCGTTCGTGGCGGCCGGATTGCGTTGATCGGGCAGGACTGGGACACGGTCGTCGTCGATTCCGATGATCCGGCCCTGACTCGTGCCATCGTTCACGCCCGAGCCGATCAAGTCGCCGCTCCCCGGGCCGCGCGCCGCTACCGCAATCTGCTGCTGGATACCGGCTTCATCGACGTGGCCGTTCAGGTCCGGACCGGGATCTTCACGGGGACAGCCGCACTGCCGCTGCTCACGGGGCTGGCCGAGGGAGCCCGGTTGTCCGGGGCAGTACCCGACGACCGTGCCGATGCCTGGCTCGCCAAGCAGCGGGCCCGCGCAGAAGCCGACAGGCTCTTCCTCGCCCTGCCTCTCTTCGTAGCCTCGGCCACCGCTTCCTGCTGAGTGGTGGACGGCCGTACGAGAGACCTTCTCCCGGGCTCCGGCTCGGCGCCCGGCCGGCGGACCAGGCGGACACAGGCTCGGGTCCGAGTCGATGTGAGTGGGGTACTGCTCGTCGCAGCGGCGCCGTTTCCACACCGCGACGGCACCGATCCATATCACCTGGAAGGTCACGACGACGATGTCGCCGATGGTGTTGAGGTCGATCGCGGCGAGCCACCACCAGGGCACACAGCCGGCGACGCCGAGCCGTTCGACGAGCGGTGGCGGCGTGCCCGCTTCATCACCGGTCTGCACTCGTACGGAGGCCTGCCGGCCAAGGGAGAACAACATCAGGCAGCCGGGCGACAAATACCCGCTGGGGGTATAGTGGCCATCTCCGGTGAACACATCCGACAGGTGACCGCATGGCGATACGCACAGCTCACAGCGGCGGTACGACCGTCCGCTGGGTGTACGGGGTGTTCATCGCTCTGTGCGCCGCGCTGGCCGTGCTGGTCCATCACGAGACCACTGTGATGAGCACCTCGCCCATGACGGGCACCTCGTCCGTGATGAGCACCTCATCCATGGTGGGCCCCACCCAAGCCGGCCACGTCGTGTCGGGCGCGGACACGCCGAATGCCTGGGAACCTTCCTTCCCGAACGCCTACGACACCTGTGGCTGTGACGGGCCCGGCATGCAGCACTGCGCGGCGGCAAGCGTCGCCACCGTGCAGCTTGCCGTCCCCGCTGACAGCGAGTCCTCTCCCTTCACGGATCTTCGTGAGGCCGCAGCGGGACGTGCGCCCGCCGGTGTGGTCGGCCGAGCCCCGCCCGACCTGTCCGTCCTCTCGCAACTGCGCATTTAGGCCGCGCCGGACGGCGCGCGATGTGCCGTCCCTCCGTGACCGCATCGGCAGTTACAACACAGAGGACAACAACGTCATGGACAGCATCAATCGCCGCTCCGTCCTGCTCGCAGGCCTCGGAGTCGCCGGCGCGGGCGCGCTCGCCGCCTGCAGCAGCGGGGGCGCCGCCGGCGGCAACGCTCTGGTCAGCCCCACCGCCTCGGCCGTCCGCGCCGCCGACATAAAGCGCAAAGCCACGGGACGGCGGAAGAACATCACCCTGACCGCGGCACCCGCGATGATCGACCTGGGCGGCGGCGTCATGCCCAAGACCTGGGCCTTCGAAGGCCGCACCCCGGGCAGGGAAGTCCGGCTCTCCGCCGGTGACACTCTCGTCGCCGAACTCTCCAACCAGCTCCCGGACAGGACCACCACGGCGATCCACTGGCACGGCATCGCGCTGCGCAACGACATGGACGGTGTACCGCCTGCGGTCCAGTCCGCCGTCCGGGCCGGCTCCACCTTCACCTACAGCTTCATCGCCCCCGACCCCGGCACGTACTTCTTCCACCCGCACGTCGGCGTCCAGCTCGACCGTGGCCTGTACGCCCCGCTGATCGTCGAGGACCCCCGGGAGCCGCTGTCGTACGACGACGAATGGGCCGTCCTCCTCGACGACTGGCTCGACGGTGTCACCGGCACCCCCGACGAAGCCTTCACCGAACTCAAGCGCGGCATGGCCGACATGGGGGACATGAGCGGCATGGACATGGGCAGCGACCCGAGCACCAGCAGCTCGGACCACGACATGGGGGACATGGGCGGGATGGACATGGGCAGCTCCGCTTCCGCCTCCTCATCCGGCGGCATGTCGAAGAGGTTCATGCTCAACGGCGCCACCAGCACGCTGCTCGGCGGCGACGCCGGCGACGTGAAGTACCCGCACCACCTGATCAACGGCCGCGTGGCGGCCGATCCGGACGTCTACACCGGCAAGCCCGGCAAGAAGGTCCGGCTGCGGATCATCAACGCCGGCGCGGACACCGCCTACCGCGTCGCCCTCGGCGGCCACAAGCTGACCATCACCCACACCGACGGCTTCCCGGTGCAGCATCAGGAGGTGGACGCCCTGCTGGTAGGCATGGGCGAACGCTACGACGTCCTCGTCACCCTCGACGACGGCGTCTTCCCGCTCGTCGCCCTGGCCGAGGGCAAGAACGCCAACGGCCTCGCCCTGGTGCGCACGGGGTCCGGGAACAAGCCGTCCGCGACCGTCCGCCCGAAGGAACTCAACGGCATGATCATGACAGCGTCCCAGCTGCGGGCCGCCGACGGTGTACGGCTCAAGTCCGCCAAGACCGACGTCACGCACCAGATCAAGCTGACCGGCAACATGATGAAGTACGACTGGTCCATCAACGGCCGCGCCTTCGACATGGCGAAGCCCGAGGCGAACCCGATCGTCATCGAGGAGGGCCAGCGTGTACGGCTCGACTTCGTCAACACCACCGAAATGTGGCACCCGATGCACCTGCACGGCCACACCTACCAGCTCGGCAACTCCGGCCCGCGCAAGGACACCGTGATCGTGCTGCCCAAGAGGACAGTGTCCGTGTTCCTCGACGCCGACAACCCCGGCCAGTGGATGCTGCACTGCCACAACGCGTACCACGGCGAGACGGGAATGATGGCGAACGTGGCCTACAAGGCCTGACGGTCTGAACGGGCGCACCGGGTTCCGACCGGGTGCGCCCGAACCGTTCACGGCGGCGACCGCAACCGCTGTTTCATCGACCCGGCAGCGATCCGCATCCGCGACAACACAAACTGTTCTTGGGGTGTGACCGAGATGCGCGCCACAGGGGCAACGGGATGATCTTGAACCCTTCTGGGGTGTCGCCTAGGCCGTGATCCGTCCGGTCGTGCCGGACGGATCACGGGCCGACATCGTGTCGACGGGGCGACCGTCTGCCGGTGCCACGGGATCACGTGCCCGGAGGAAACGGCGCCTCGGTCCGGTACCCGGTCAGCGGACGCGGATGAAGACCACGTCGTAGAAGCTCGCTGTGGTGCGGTGCCTGATGTAGACGGCGTACGGCCCGTTGCCGTCGTCGTCCTTGGTGTTGCCCTCGACGGCGGTGAAGGAGGAACCGCCGCTCACCGTGCGGACGATGCCTATGTGCTCCTCGCCGCCGGTGAAGTCGCTGCCGCCGTTCCAGTCATAGGCCACGATGTCGCCGGGCTGCGGGTCGGTCGTCACCGAGAGGTGCCGCTGGCCGGCCCGCGCCTTGTTGACCCAGCCCGAGACGTAGGTGTCGTTGAAGGTGGTGGCCCCCGTCTGCTTGGCCACCCAGCTCACGAAGGTCGCACACCAGGCGTACTTGTTGGTCGACTTGGACATGCCCACGGCGGAGCCGTAGCTGTTCGCCCGGGCGCTGCCCTGGACCGTGCCGACCTCGGCCTCGGCCACCTCCAGCATCCTGGCGTACCCGCCGCCGGGCGGGGTCGTGGCCGGCGGGGTGACCACGCCGTACAGGGCGGACTTGGTGCCGGGGCCGACCCTGCCGTCGACCGTGAGGCCCGCCTCTGCCTGGAAGTCACGCACCGCGCTGTCGGTCAGCGCGCCGAAGTCGCCGTCGACGGCCAGGTCGGCGCCGTGGTGGTTGAGCAGGCTCTGCAGCTCGGTGACACAGCCGCTCTTCTGGCCCTTGATGATCTCGTTCGGGCAGGACGCCGAGGTCAGGTTGATCGGCGACGGGGCGCCGTTGCCGCCGCCACCGCTGATGTTGGTGTACAGGGCGGCCTTGGTGGCCGGGCCGACGTCGCCGTCGGGCTCCAGGCCGTGCGCGGTCTGGAACGCCTGCACGGCCACGAAGGTCTCGGCGCCGAACTGGCCGTCGACGGCCACGTGCTGCCCCTGACCGTTGAGCAGGGCCTGCAGGGTCAGGACGCAACCGCCGCTCTGGTCCTCCGTGATGGTCGTCGGGCAGGCCGCCGAGCGCAGGTCCAGAGCCGTCGACCCGGACTCGTCGGTGTTGTAGAGCTCGGCCTTGGTGCCCGGGCCGACCCGGCCGTCGGCGGTCAGGCCGTTCGCGGACTGGAAGGACTTCACCGCCGCCAGGGTCCCCGCCCCGAACTCGCCGTCCACGCCGACGTCGTAGCCGAAGTGACGGAGCAGCTGCTGCAGTTCGGTGACGCAGCCGCTCTTGTTGCCCTGGAGGATCTCGGTGGGACAGGCGGCGGACGTCAGGGTGATCGGGGAGGGTGCCGAGCCGCCGGTGGCGTAGAGCTTGACCTTGGTGCCGGGGCCCACCCGCCCGTCCACGGCGATGGCGACGGAGGACTGGTACACGCGGACCGCGTACAGGGTGGCGGCGCCGAAGCTGCCGTCCACCGTCAGCCCGGCGCCGTGGGCGTTGAGCAGGTTCTGCAGCTCGGTGACGCAGCCGCTCGACTGACCCTGCAGGATCTCGGTGGGGCAGGAGGCGGAGGTCAGCTTGATCGCCGCCGGAGCCGCCGCCATCGCGGGGGCGGCGGTGAGCAGGGAGGCCGCCGACAGGACGGCCGCGGCCACCGCCACCACGGCGGTCCGGGCCCGTCGGCCCGGCTTCACGGAAGAATCCTTGGATATGGTCTTCATAAGGGGGAAATGTCTCCTTCGGCGGATATGCGGATGACCGGTCGGTCGAAACGCGTCGCACACCGCCGGGTTTCGTCGTTCGCGGAGGATGCCGCAGGCCCGACGGCAGACGTCCGTCCTGGGCCCGGAACCGGCATGTCATGAGGGAACCGGCCCTTCTGACCGTTCCGACATGGGGCGAGCAAGGTTTGCCCACCCGTGGAGCCGGAACCATAAAGCCGGGGTTGCGGAATGTCATGATCCAATTTTCATTCCGCGCATGACGGTGACAGCTCGCGCCCCTTCGCGCAATGCCAGGCGGTACAACTGGCTTGATTTCATTGCCACTTCGGTGCGCGCAAGGGCGATCGCCGATCCGCGAGCGGGCGTTCCCGGGAGGCTGGGGCTGTTCTCACAGCACCGGAGGGCAAGTGGTCCGGTTTGAGGGGCCATCTTCCGCCATGAGGCCGGCGGGGACGCCATCGTCCCCGCCGGCCCTCCCGGTTTCCCACACCCTGAACCGGCCGACGCCCTCCCCCACCCCGGACTCCGGCCGGCCGCTGAGCCAAGGGGGCGTGCAGGTGTCGAAAGAGGGCGCGCACAGGCCCTCTGATTCAGCAAGGGCTGGCGGTTCGAGCTGGAACAGGCGGACGTCTTCCACGTCATGGCCACCATCCGGCACGACATCGTCGTCACCCGCTGGTCGATCGACCACCCCGTCCACGACCTGTTCCCCGGCCTGCCCCGGCAGAAGTGGAAACGCCGTTCCTGCGGCGAGGGAGCCCACGGCCGGCGGATCTACGACTGGGCCGCTTCGAGGTGCGGCCCTGGCACCGCGAGGACCGCCGGCACTGGGTTCTCGCCCGCCGCAGCGTCAGCAGGCCCGAGCAGATCTCCTACTACATCGCCTTCTGTCCCGCCGACACCACGCTGGACGAGCTGATCCGCATCGCGGGCAGCCGATGGGCGGTGGAGGAATGCTTCCAGACGGCGAAGCAGGAATGCGGCCTGGACGACTACCAGGTCCGCCGCTATCCCGGCTGACACCGCCACATGACCCTGGCCATGGCCGCCCACGCCTGCCGGGCCAGAGCTTCGGCACCCTCCCGGTCCCCGGCCCCCTCCCGGATCTCCGCCAGGCGGCCCAGGACGTAGATATTCCTGTGATCGGCGGCCCGCCGGGCCAGGGCTACGGCACCCTCCCACTCCCCGACCCACTGCCGCATCTCGGCCATGTGGCCGGTGCCGTGGCCCGCAGCCGGCGCAGTCTGCGGATCGTGCAGCGTCGTCGGCCGTGCCGGGACACGAAAGCGGTGGTGCGCTCCTCACCGGGAAGGAGCGCACCACCTGAAGGGAGCGCCGGGAGAAAGGAAGAACCAGGCCGTATCAGCGGCGGTGGTCGCCGCGGTGGCCGTACCAGCCGCCGTCGCGCTGGTGGCCGTGCCCTTCACCGTGACGGTGGTAGCGGCCCCAGGACTCGTCGTCGACGTACCGGCCCCGGTCGTTGTACAGGGTCGCGGTGTCCTCGTCGTTGTCCCAGATGTAGTTGCGCCGGTCCTGGTAGACGTCGGTGTCGGTGTCGCGGCCGACGCCGGTGTGGACGCGGACCGTGTCCCGCCCGCCGAGCCACAAGTCGCCGAAGGTGTAGGTGTGGCCGTCCTCGTCCGACAGCGTATAGCCGTCCAGGTCGACCGCCCGGCGGCTGGTATTGGTGATCTCCACCCACTCCCTGTTCAGCGAACGGTTGGAACAGTCGTCACGGCCCGGCGCGTCGTACTGCACGTCCGAAATCACCAACCGGGCACGGTCACCGCGCCCCGACTGGTGGTGTTCGGCGGCCGACGCCGGCAGCGCCGCCGCCCCCACACAGGCGGCCGCCACGGCTGTGACAGCACTGAGACGACGGGCGGTTGCGGAAAGGGAAGCAGACACAAGGTCCTCCTTCGCGAAGGCGTACCACACACTCGAAGACACCACGGACTGAAAGCCGCAGGCCACACGAAGTGTCTGGTGTGGGTGTGCGACCGGCCGGCCGCACACCCACACCCTGCAAGCGGACCCGGAAAGTCACGAGGGATGCAGAGCTCGTGTTACAACTTGCCCACATTTACGTGACTGTCGGATGCATCACCCATCCACCGCCGAAGGGCGCGCGGTTGACGCCTCCGCATCTCCAACTTCCGCCCCATACCGCGCACATGAACTCATCCCGCAGGGCCGCAGCAACCCGGCCCCGCCACCGCGGTCACCCGAAAGTGGGTAACAGCCGTCACCCGGGTTTGCGGAGCGGGTGTCTGCTGCACCACGGTTTCAACACGGGCGTCAGGCACGCTCCGCGGCCACGAACGCGGCGACCGCGTCGGCAGACCGCCCGCTCCCGCGCTGCTGCTGCCTCTGCTCTCGCCCTGGCCCGGTCCTCCTCGAAGACCAGCACACAGGCCAATGCGTCCAAGGCCGCAGCGATCCTCCCCCGCCAGTCAGCGAGATCAACGGAATCCGCACCGGATGGCTGCTGCGATTTCACAGAGCGGAGATGGCGCAGAGCATGCTTGAGCACGAGGTCAACCACGAGACTTCTCTCCATCAGTACGCGGTCGACCCATCGCGCACCACTTTCAAAACACGGCCTACGCAGCACCCGAGAACATGCCCCACGCCAAGTTCACCATCAAAATCAACAACAACTCGGGCAGCAAGATCGACGCCAGCCAAATGAGCGTCAGTTGCGCATACGGCGACGAAGGCAAGGGAGGCGAGGCCATCTACGACGACGGCTTCGACGGCCTCCCCGGCATCCGCATCCTCGACGGCCGCTCCCTCTCTGTCCCCTGGGCGTGCGAACTCCCCAAGAACGAGTAGTTCTTGCAGGTCGAGGTCTCACCGGACGACGACTCTGAAGCCGCGATCTCCACCGGCACGGTGAAATGACACAAGAAGCCCCCGTCCTGGTTCAAGCCGTTCCTCGACACACCACAGCACTCCACTGAGCACAACGGACCCCGTTCAGCTGGCAGGTCCCGCCAGGGCGAGCAGGTGCCGTAGTTCCAGGCGGTGGTCTCACAAGTCCGACGGCGGTCGGCCCACCATCGCCCACGGGCCGGATCGGCCGGCATCAGCGGCTCGGTCCGGCCCTACATCACATCAGTGATCACAAATGGAGCGGACACATACGATCAACTGACCAACCCACCAAGGAGACACACGCTAGGCGCCGAGGGAGTCGATGAGGTGGTCGTCGAGTTCGGCGAACCAGTTCTCACGGCGCCAGGGGCGTAGGCCGCTACGGGCGCGGCGCACACGTATGGCGGCAACGCGTCCTGAGGTTGAGGCAGCTGCGTCAATGCATTCGTGCAGTAGCTGGGCGGCTGCCTGAGGGTCGTTGAGGCGGATGCGGGCCAGCGCCTGGTCGGTGGTGACGATCGCTTGCTGCACACGCTCGCGTGGTGTGTTCAGTGCCTGAGCTGCGTGGGCGAAGTAGTCGTGGGCCTGGGCGGGGTCGCCGGTGTAGAGCGAGGTGACGCCTTCGAAGCCGTGCAGGTGGGCGGGTGAGAAGGACTGGCCGGCCGGGTCGCCGTCCCGGTCGGAGGTGATGTCGTACCAGGCGAGGTCGAGGGCTGCTTTGGCGTGTTTGGCTGCCCCGGACCGGGCTGCGATCTCGGCTTGCAGAGCGTGCGCGCGGGCCCGGACGGTGGGGCTCTGGCCGGCCTGGGCATCACGTACGGCGGCGTCGGCAAGGAGTCTGGCCTGTTCGAGGCCGGGCGCCGAGTAGAGGGTGACCAGGGCGTGGCTGATGTGGACGACCGCGCGTTGCCAGGGCAGGCCGGTGTTGCCTGCTGCCGCGGTGGCCTGGGCATACAGTGCGCGGGAGGCGTCGTCGTCGCGGGTTTCGAAGGCGGCTCGTCCGGCGAGGGTGTAGGTCTGTGCGGCGATGGCCTGCAGGTCGGCCAGGAGCGGCGCGGGGACGTCTGCATGTAGGAGCTGGCGGCATGACTCGACGAGGGGGGCGAGCATGAGCTGCAGCCGTACGAAGGGGATGCTGCCGACCTGCCGGTTGACGTCGCTGACGGCGGTGCGCATCGCTGCCAGCAGTTCTTCGTCCAGGAGCGCCGGGTCGGCGAGGGCGGCGGACAGGGCGTGCTGTGTCGAGGGACTGAGGAGGGCGAGCAGGCCGCTGCCGGTGCTGGTCGTGGTGCGCACCAGGAGGGTGCGCAGTTCCTGCCGGCGTTGTTCGCTTTCGCCAAGCTGGCCCAAGGCGTCGAGGAGTTCGGCGAAGTCGGATCCCGCGCCGAGGGACGTGCGGCCGTCGCTACCGCGTGCGTACAGGTGTGCCAGCAGCAGCTGGTAGCGCTCGCCGGGCAGGATGGGGGCGCTACTGGATTCCCACCGTGCCACGGAGCGTTGCACGCTCGCGGTACTCGCCTGCAGCGGTTGTCCCAGCCGGGCAGCCGTGTCGATGAGGGCCCGGGCGGTGGCGGCGAGGGAGAGGCCGTGGGCCAGGCGCAGGCGTTTGAGAGTGGCAGCCCCCAGGCGGCTGTCGTGCACGCTCATACCCCCATCATGCCTCTTGGCCGTCTCACACGGGCACGATCAGCCTCGGTTTGTCATGACCGGCAGCGTAGTTGAGGGTCTGCCACGTACCCGAGGCGGTCTCCGGCCCTTCGCGCGGGAACCCGATCACCATCTGCGCCCGGTCGACCATGTACCTGTTGCGGGCGTGATACGCGGACGTGTCGAGTTCGCCGGCCCCCAGCTCGACTATCTCTCCGATCCGTTCTTGGCAGTGCTCGATCGCCTGCCGTGCCGCATCGGGCTGCTGGGCAACCGTCCCGGGCACCACGACCGTGATCCCTGCCCTGGAATGCTCGGCAAGCCAGAGCAGGCACAGGCTGTCGATGCCGACCGCGCCACCGAGGTAGAAGTGCGCGCCGTCGACCGCCCAGGGTCGCAGGTAGACGTCGAACCGCTCCTGAAACCGGGCGGGCTTGCGGTGCGCGGTCTGCCGCGTGCCGGTAATCGCCACCACTACAGGCATGATCAACTCCGTGTCACAGATTGTCAGATCCCGCCCGCGACGTGTCTGCGGTGAGATCGAGTCATGGACGCGATGACCGCCAACACCGCCCCGGCCCACCAGGATGCAGCACCCACACCACCCGCAGCGCATCACAGC
>NZ_VJZD01000209.1 GCF_009377175.1 Streptomyces adustus | reverse complement strand
GAGACAGGCCCGCCCCTGCCTCCCCTTTTTCCTTCCGTCGGTCACCCCGACTTTTCTTGGGAGCGCTTCCATGCCTGAACCCATTACGCCCGTGGCCTTTCCCCCCAACTTCCTGTGGGGCGCCGCGACCTCCGCCTACCAGATCGAGGGGGCGGTGCGCGAGGGCGGCCGCACCCCCTCGATCTGGGACACCTTCAGTCATACGCCGGGCAAGACGGCCGGCGGCGACCACGGTGACATCGCTGTCGACCACTACCACCGCTTCCACGAGGACGTGGAGCTCATGGCCGGTCTGGGGCTTGGCGCGTACCGGTTCTCGATCTCCTGGTCGCGGGTGCAGCCCACCGGCCGGGGCCCGGCGGTCCAGGTCGGCCTGGACTTCTACCGCCGTCTGGTCGACGACCTGCTCGCCCATGACATCAAGCCGGCCGTCACCCTCTACCACTGGGACCTTCCGCAGGAGCTGGAGGACGCCGGCGGCTGGCCGGAGCGCGACACGGCGCTGCGTTTCGCCGAGTACGCGCAGATCGTCGGGGAGGCGCTCGGCGACCGCGTGGAGCAGTGGATCACGCTCAACGAGCCGTGGTGCAGCGCCTTCCTGGGCTACGGCTCCGGTGTGCACGCCCCCGGCCGTACGGACCCGGAGGCGTCGCTGCGCGCCGCCCACCACCTGAACCTCGCGCACGGCCTCGGCGCGAAGGCGCTGCGCTCGGTGATGCCCGCCCGCAACACGGTCGGGCTCAGCCTCAACTCCTCGGTGGTCCGGCCCCTCACCCAGGACCCGGCGGACCTGGCCGCGGCCCGCAAGATCGACGACCTCGCCAACGGTGTCTTCCACGGCCCGATCCTGCACGGCGCGTACCCGCAGTCCCTGCTGGCGGCGACCTCGTCGGTCACGGACTGGTCGTACGTCCTGGACGGCGACCTGCGGACGATCAACCAGCCGCTGGACACGCTGGGCCTGAACTACTACACGCCCACGCTGGTGTCGGCCGCCGACCCGGACCGGCAGGGCGCGCGGGCGGACGGTCACGGGGCCAGCGAGCACTCGCCCTGGCCTGCCGCCGACGACGTCGACTTCCACCAGACCCCGGGCGAGCGCACGGAGATGGGCTGGACGATCGACCCGACCGGCCTGCACGAGCTGATCATGCGGTACAACCGGGAGGCCCCGGGCCTGCCCCTGTACATCACGGAGAACGGCGCGGCGTACGACGACAAGCCGGACCCGGACGGCCGGGTCCACGACCCCGAGCGCGTCGCCTACCTGCACGGCCACCTCTCGGCGGTCCGCCGGGCCATCGCCGACGGCGCGGACGTGCGCGGCTACTACCTGTGGTCCCTGCTGGACAACTTCGAGTGGGCGTACGGCTACGAGAAGCGCTTCGGCGCGGTGTACGTGGACTACGCGACGCTGGAGCGTACGCCGAAGTCGAGCGCGCTGTGGTACGGAGAGGCGGCCCGCACGGGCACGCTGCCGGAGGTCGAGGGCGCCTGACCCCGGGCCCGCGGACGTCCCCGCCCCGGGGGAGGGGACGTCCGCGGGTCCGGAACACACGCGCGCCCCGGCCGGATGGGGGGTGGGAACCGGCCGGGGCGCGCGACCCCGTTTCCTGGATGTGGCTCGGATCAGCTGTGACTCGCGTCGGCTGTGGCCCGGGTCTGCTGTGGCCCGGGTCAGTTGAAGGCGGCGAACGCCTTCGAGAACGCGGAGTCGCCCTGGGCGATCGAGCTGCACGTGGCGTCCGCGACGTTCTTCGCGCCGCCCGCGCACTGCTTGTCACGGGTGGCGGACCACATGGACAGCCCGCCCAGGCCCTTGGACCTGGCGAAGGCGACCAGCTGGGCGGCGTCGTCGACCTTGAAGATCTCGCTGGCGACGTCGTTGACGCCGATCATCGGGGTGACGGCGACGGCCTTCCAGGCCGCGCTGTCGGAGAGGCTCAGCACGCTCTTGATCTGGGCCTGGGTGGCGGTGGCGGCCTGCTCGGCGTAGGTGCCCATGTCGCCGCTGTACGCCGGTCCGTAGTCCATCGCCATGATGTTGACGGTGGAGATGGCCACGCCGTTCTGCTTGGCGTTGGCGAGCAGGTTCACGCCGTCCTGGGTGAGGCCCTCCGGCATGACGGGGAGCGTGAAGGAGACGTCCAGGCCCGGGTGCTGCTTCTGGAGCTTGGCGATCGCCTGGGCGCGCTTGGTGTTCGCGGCCGTGTTGGGCAGCGCGCCGCCCTCGACGTCGAAGTCGACCTTGGTGAGCTTGAAGGCGTCCACGGCCTTGCCGTACGCCGCCGCAAGCGCGTCCGCCGAGGAGCAGGTGGTGGCCAGTTCGGAGCCGGACGCGCCGCCGAAGGAGACCCGGACGTCACCGCCCTTGGCGCGCAGCGCGCCGATCTGCGAGGCGACGCCATCGTTCGCCAGGTCCGAGACACCGCCGAACTTCGGGGTGCAGCCGCCGCCGTCGGTGACGAAGGCGAGGTTGTAGTTCTTGACGCCGGTCGCCGCGACGTTCGCCAGCAGGTCGTAGGCCGGGTAGAGCGAGGTGTCGACGTACGGGGCGAAGCCCGCCGTGGTGCCGGTGCCCGTGCCGGTGCTCTGCGAGGGGGACGCCGTGGGGGTCTGGGTGGCGGTCTGCGTGGGCGTCGGCGTGGCGGTCTTGGTGGGGCTCGCGGTCGGGGTCGCGGACGCGGTGGGGGTCGCCGTCTGGGTCGGGCGGCCGCTCGGCTCCGGAGTGGCTCCGGTGTCGACGGAGCAGCTCGCGCCGTCGATCAGACAGCCGGTCGGGTCGCCGCCGCCGTTGGCCACGAAGCCGACGGTGGCCGACTCGCCGGCCGCAAGTCCGTCCGTGTCCCACTTCGGCGGCTTGACGGTGACGTGCTGGCCGCTGACGGTCGACTCGCCGTCCCACAGGGAGCTGAGCTTGGTGCCCGCGGGCAGGTCGAACTCCAGGGTCCAGTCCTTCTCCCGCGCCCCGCTGTTGTTCGTGACGACGTACTGCGCGGTGTAACCCGTCGACCAGGTGCTGGTCTTGGTGTACGCGGCACCGATACCGGCCGCGTTCGCGACGCCGCTGAGGACGATGGCGCCGCCACCGATCACGGCCGCGGCGACCGCTCCGCCGATCGCCTTGTTCCTGCCACTGATTCTGCGCCGGTGCGTGCTCATCGCGTGCCTGCCTTCACTCACTGCTCACGGGGGGCGTCCCAGACCTGGGCCGTGGCAGCACGCTAGCGATCCGGAATCGGGCAAACCGCTTTATCCGGGGGGCTGTTGAAGATCTTAGGGTGCGCTTAAGGAAGGCATCGGAGACGGTTAAAGGTGAGGCGGGTGAGGCGCGTTCAGCGGACCTTCAGGCCTCGTCTGCGCCGCCGGACCCTCCCGCGGTGCCCGCCGCGCTCGGGCTTGCGCCCGTCCAGCTGGATCCAGATCCGCACCTCCGTGCCGCCGAGCACGGAGGAGCCGATCCGTACGTCGCCGCCCGTCGACTCCGCGAGCCGCCGCACGATGTCCAGGCCGAGCCCGGTCGAGCCGTCGTTGCCCGATCCCCGCCCGCGGGCCATCGCCGCCTCCGGGTCCGTGATGCCGGGCCCCGCGTCCGAGACCAGAACGATCACCGCGTCCTCGCCGTTGTGCACGTCGACCGCGAAGGCCGTGCCCTCGGGGGTGTGGCGGAAGATGTTGCCGAGCAGCGCGTCCAGCGCCGCCGCAAGGTCCGCGCGGGCCACGGGTATGCGCACCGGGTGGTCGGCCACGGCCACCCGCACCTTGCGGCCCTCGTCCTCCGCCAGTGCCGACCAGAACTTCATCCGCTCGCGCACCACCTCACCCGCGTCGCACCCCGCGCCCAGGCCCGCCGCCACGGTCTGCGGCTTGGCCTCGCGGGCCGTGCGGATGATGGTGTCGACCTCGCGCTCCAGCTGCGCGACGGCCGCCCGGGTCTGTTCGGCGGCCGGTCCGTCGCCGAGCGAGGCCGCGTTGAGCCGCAGCACGGTCAGCGGGGTGCGCAGCCGGTGGGACAGGTCGGCGGCCAGCTCCCGCTCGTTGGCGAGCAGTTGGACGACCTGATCGGCCATGGAGTTGAACGCGACTGCCGCCAGGCGTAGTTCGGTCGGGCCTTCCTCCGGCACCCGGGCGCCGAGCCGTCCTTCGCCGAGTTCGTGCGCGCCGTCGGCGAGCCGCTCGGCGGGCTGCACCATCCTGACGCCCAGCCGGTCGGCCACCGCGACCGAGCCGACGACCAGGGCGGCGCCGACCCCGGCGAGCACCGCCCAGGCCGTGCCGACCCCGTTGCTGACCTCGAACTCGGGGACGTACACCTCGACGACGGCCATCGCGCCGGAGCTCAGCGCGACCGGCTGGAGCAGGGTGGAACCGCCGCGCACCTCGGTGGTGGAGACCCGGCCCAGCCTGCGCACCATCGCGATGTCCCCGTCGGCGGCGCGCTGCCGGCCGAGCTCGACGGCCGCCTGGCCGTCGACGGCGGGTATGTGCACGGCCATCCCGGCGTCGGAGCCCGCGGAGGCGATGACGCGCTCCAGCTCGTCGCGGTCGGTGGTGATGGACAGCGCCGGGACGATCGCCGCGGCCTCCCGCTCCGCGTTGGAGAAGGCACGGTCGCGGGCCATCTCCTTGATGACCAGCCCCAGCGGCACGGCGAAGGCGATCACGACCATCGTGGTGACCGCCAGGCACACCCTGACCAGCGCCCACCTCATCGGACCGGCTCCACGGGCGGCTCCAGCTTGACGCCGACGCCCCGCAGCGTGTGCAGATAGCGCGGCCGCGCCGCCGTCTCGCCCAGCTTCCGTCGCAGCCAGGAGAGATGGACGTCTATGGTCTGGTCGTCGCCGTACGACTGCTGCCAGACCTCGGCGAGCAGCTCCCTGCGGGGCACGACGACTCCCGGCCGGCCGGCCAGGAAGGCCAGCAGGTCGAACTCGCGGCGGGTCAGATCGAGCCGGGCGCCGTCCAGTTCGGCCTGACGGCGCAGCGGGTCGACGGTCAGACCGCCGACCCGGATGACGGTGGACGGCGGGGTGTCCGCGGCGACGGCACGGGAGCGGCGCAGCACCGCGGCCATCCGCGCCGAGAGGTGCTCGACCGAGAACGGCTTGGTGAGATAGTCGTCCGCCCCGGCGTTCAACAGCCGGACGATCTCCGCCTCGTCGTCCCGGGCCGTGGCGATGATCACAGGGACGTCGGTGATGCCCCGCAGCATCTTCAAGGCCTCCGACCCGTCGAGATCGGGCAGACCGAGGTCCAGGATGACCACGTCGAAACGGAAATGAGCGACCTCGCGCAGCGCCTCCAGCGCGGTGCCGACGCTGCGCACCACATGGGCCGCGTCGGTGAGATGCCGGATGAGCGCCGAGCGGACGAACTGGTCGTCCTCGACGACGAGCACACTTGCCATGCGCCGCACCGTACGCCATCCGGGCGACCCCGATCGGCGCCTGTGGATAACTTCGACCACGTGCGGCCGGTGGGGCGGGTGAGGCAGTATGGCCCGCGATGCGCAGAGGACTTGTACACGTACTGGCCTGGCTGCTCGCCACGGGCGCGGCGGTCACGCTGTCATGGTGGGGTGTCCACACGGTGATGACGGGCACGGCCTACGACCCGCCGCGCGCCCTGCCCATCGCCGCGGCCGACCCGACCATGCAGGGGTCGAGGCCGCTGGCCTCGTCGACCCGACGGGCGACACCTTCGAAGACCCCGTCGGCCCAGGCCACCGGAGCGGCCGGCCCGACGGCCACGCACTCGCCCTCGAAGTCCGCGACGGCGAAGCCGAGTTCCAGCCCGTCCGCCACCTCCTCGGCCACGGCCGCGGCCGACAGCCGGATCAAGAGCTACGACACCAAGGGCGGCCGCTCGGTCTTCGACATCGCCGACACCTACGCGACGCTGGTGTCGGCGACCCCGGCCTCCGGCTGGTCGATGCAGGTGTTCAAGACGGAGACCTGGATCCGGGTGGAGTTCAGCGCGGGCACGGACCGGGTGTCGGTCTTCTGCACCTGGCACGACGGGCCGCCCCAGGTGCAGGTCGTCACGTACTGAGCCGGACGGGTCCGTACCCGGTCCTCGGGCCGGGGGTCAGCGGAAGACAGATGGTGGTGGGGCGGGGGACGCGACCGCCGCCGCGTCCGTGACCGCCACGGCGCCGCCGGCGAAGTCGGTGAGCGCGCGGCCGTGTTCGACCCGGCCCGGGTGGGGATCCGAGGCGGCCCGGCGGGTCAGTTCGGCGACGGGCAGCGGGAGGTCGGAGGCGACCAGCACCGCGTTGCCGAACCGCTTGCCGCGCAGCACCGTCGGATCGGCGACCACGGCGAGTTCGCCGAAGCGGGCGGCGGCGGTGGCGATCTGGCCGCGCAGATGCGCCAGCGGCGGCCCGTCCGCCAGGTTGGCGGCGTAGAGCCCGCCGGGCTTGAGCGCCCTGCGGACCTCGTCGAGGAACTCGGTCGAGGTCAGGTGGGCGGGGGTGCGGGCGCCGCTGAACACATCGGCGATGACGAGGTCGGCCCAGCCGTCCGGCACCTTGGCGAGCCCTTCCCGGGCGTCCGCGGAGCGCACCCGTATCCGTGTGTTGACCGCCAACGGAAGCTCGCGGCGAACCAGTTGCACGAGGGCCGCGTCCCGCTCGACGACCTGCTGGGTGGAGCGGGGGCGGGTGGCGGCGACATACCGGGCGAGCGTGAGGGCGCCGCCGCCGAGGTGCACGGCGTGCACGGGCCGGCCGGCCGGGGCGGTCAGGTCGATGACGTGGCCGAGGCGGCGCTGGTACTCGAAGGAGAGATACCCGGGGTCGTCCAGGTCGACGTGCGACTGCGGGGCGCCGTCGATCAGCAGGGTCCAGGCCCGCGCCCGGTCCCGGTCGCGTATCAGTTCGGCGAGCCCGCCGTCGACGGGCTCGACGACGGCGTCGTCGGCGTCCGGCCGCCGCCGGAGGTTCCTGGACTTTCCCATGCCCTCATTCTCGCAAGCACCCGCCCCGCGTGCCGCTCAGCACCACCCGACGCCCCGCCGGGAGGCCTGGCACCCCACCCACCGAGGGCTGCGCCCACGCCACGGCGCCCGGCAGCCCGCCCGGCGGGCCGACCCGCTCGACGGCGGGCGTGCCCGCTCGGCGGCTGCCGTCCCGCTCGGCGGCACCCGGGCCCGACCGGCGGCTCCCCCGCCCGGCGGCCTGTTCGCTCAACAGTTGTCCCGCTCGGACGCGCCCGCGCCTGCTCGATGGCCGTCCTGCACGGCGGTGGCCGTCCCCGCCGAGACGGCTGCCCGCTCGACGACGCCCACGCCCGCTCGACGGCTGCCCCACCCGGCGGCTGCCGGGCCGCTCGGCGACACCCGGGCCCGACCGGCGGCTGCCGGGCCCGCTCGGCGACCGGCCCTCTCGCCGGCGGTCGCGCCCGGCGGCACCCGTGTCCGGTCAGCGGCGGCTGTCGGCTGCTTCGATGAGGCGGGCCGCCTCGCCGAGGGCCCGTCGCAGGACCGCCGGATCGGTCGCGAGGTCCGCCTCGCCCGGCGGCAGCAGCCAGTCCGAGCCCTCGACCGGCGGCTCGGGGTCGGGCCGCAGCCCCCGCCCGTCGGTCTGCGTGCAGACGCTGCCGGGGACGTCCCACCCGGCCGCGGTGCCGGGCGGCACGAGGAAGCCGAGCGTGTCGCACCCGTCGTCGTGCAGTACGGGCCCCATCGCGTCCACGTCCGCCCGGCGCAGGATGTCGACCGCCTCCAGGCCCTGGCGGGCCGGCACCGTGACGAGGTCGCACCCGTCGACCTCGTCGGGCGGCCCGCCGCACTGCGGGGGCGGGAAGTGCTCCACCGTCACCGCAGTCACCGCCGTCGCCCCGGTCACCGCCGCCACCGCGGCCGCAGGCGTCACCGTCGTACAAGGACCGACGCTTTGGCTCGTCCCCATCCCGGCCTCCACCACAGAACCTTCTTGCAGTTCGGGCGGTTCAACGCGTGACGGCGTCAAGGGCTACGGCGGAATTCAGCCGCAAAGGATGGCAGTTCATGGCGGATCGGGGATGAGATATCCGGTTTGTAGCCAAACACTGCGTGGCGGGTCGACCACAACAGGTACCTTCTTGCCCGCCGGAAACAGGGTGGCACACGGACAACTCACCCCCAATCCGGCATGGTTCGACGGTTCGCACGAGAGGACCCGGCCATGGCGTCGTCAATGGTGACCTCGTCCCAGTCCAACCGGCCCACGCGGCCCAATCTCGCCTTCCGGCGGATACGCGGACACCGCTCACCGGGCGAGTTCGCCGCGCTGGTGCGGCGGGCCGCTCGCGAGATCGGCGAGCAGGTCAGCTGCGACGCCCGCTACATCGGCCGGGTGGAGGCGGGCGAGATCCGCTGCCCCAACTACGCGTACGAACGGGTGTTCCTGCACATGTTCCCCGGCCGCACGCTCACCGACCTCGGCTTCGTGCCCCGTTCGACCGTCCGCGGACGGTCGGCGCGGGCGGACGGAGAGGCGCCCCAGGCTCACTCCATGAGCCCGGCGCACACCACCGGTGAGACGCATGAGGCGTACGAGCCGTATGAAACGCAGGACCCGCAGGACCCGTACGAAACGCACCACGACCACGAGGAGAGCGACGTGCTGCGTCGCGCATTCATGACCCGCGGGGGCGCCACCATGGCGGCCGCCTCTCTGGCTCCCCTGGGGCTCCCGCACGACGCCGTGGCGGCGGACCGCCCGCCCCGGCGTCCCGGAGTCCGCGAGGCGAGCGCCCTGGAGGAGGCCGTCCGCCGCATCCGGCTGCTCGACGACCGGCACGGCGCCGACGGCCTCTACCGGCGCGCGGCGGCCCCGCTGCGCACCGCGTACGCGCTGCTGGACGCCGGCGCGACCCGGCAGGCGACCGTCGACCGGCTCCACTCGGGCGCCGGTGAACTGGCCATCTCGGTGGGCTGGCTGGCCCACGACTCGGGCAGGTACGACGACGCCCGCTCGCACTACGCGGAGGCGCTCGCCACCGCCCGGGTGACCGACGATCCGGCGCTGGAGGCGCACGCCTTCTGCAACACGGCCTTCCTCGCCCGCGACTCGGGCCGCCCCCGGGAGGCGGTGCGGGCCGCGCAGGCCGCGCAGCGGGTGGCCCGCCCGCTGGGCTCGGCCCGGCTGATGTCGCTGCTCGCCCTGCGCGAGGCGGGCGGCTGGGCGGGCCTGGCCGACCGCACCGGCTGCGAGCAGGCCCTGGTGCGGGCCCAGGCGCTCTACGAACGGGGCCCGTGCGACGCCGACCCCGAGTGGATGAGTTTCTACGGGGAGGCGGAGCTGGAGGGCCTGGAGGCCCAGTGCTGGTCCACGCTGGGCGACTGGGAGCGGGCGGCCCGGCACGCCCGGCAGGCGGCCCGGCTCCAGGATCCGCACTTCACCCGGAACATCGCCCTGTACACGGCCGAACTCGCCGACGACCTCGCCCGCGGCGGACGTCCCGACGAGGCGGCCACGGCCGGGATGCGGGTGCTGGACCTGCTGGACGAGGTGCAGTCCTCGCGCATCCAGACGATGCTGGCGGGAACCGCGCGGGTGCTGCTGCCGCACCGGCGGGCCTCAGGGGTCTCGGCGTTCCTGGAACGCCACGCCGGCCGCCCCCGCACGCCGTGACCGCCCCGCGCACCCTCAGCGCCCCGCACGCCATAGGCACCGCGCACGTCGCGACCGCCCCGCGCGGCGCTCAGGCGGCCGCCAGGTGCCCCAGGTCGTTCCAGCTCTCGATCGCGGGTTCCCCGTACGCCCAGCCGAGCGCGGACAGCGACGTCGGGTTCAGCCGGATCCGTGCCGCGAACGCGATCGGCAGCCCCAGCCAGCGGGCGCCGATCGACCGCAGGATGTGTCCGTGGGCGAAGACCAGCACGTCCCGGTCCTCCTCGCGCGCCCAGGAGACCACCTCGTCCGCCCGCGCGGTCACCTGCGCCAGGGTCTCGCCCTGCGGCACACCGTCGCGCCAGATCAGCCAGCCCGGCCGCACGGCCTGGATCTCGGCCGGGGTCATGCCCTCGTAGGCGCCGTAGTCCCACTCCATGAGCGTGTCCCAGGTGCGCGCGCGGTCGCCGAAACCGGCGATTTCGCAGGTCTCACGCGCGCGCACGAGGGGACTGGTGCGCACCTCGACACCGGGCAGCCCGTCGAACGGCGCCCCGCGCAGCCGCTCGCCCAGCAGTTCGGCACCGCGTCGGCCCTCGTCGAGAAGGGGGATGTCGGTCCTGCCGGTGTGCTTGCCGGACAACGACCACTGCGTCTGTCCGTGCCGAGCCAGCAGGATGCGCGGTGCCATGAGCGACCTTCCGGGAAGTCTTCGTTCCGATCTCCTCCATCATCGCTCACCACCGGCGAGGGCAACCCGAGGGGCGACCGCTGCGTCTTTGAGAGCCGGGGGCCCGGAGCCAGGTGCGCGTGAACGCCGTAAAGTGTCACGGCCGCGCCACCGGGCGCATCAGGGACCACGGAGGGGAAGGGCGAATCGGATGCCGCAGACGGAGGCACCTCGCATCGAGGCGGCCCCTCGGACCCGGCTGCGCTGGTGGACCGAGCTGCCGCTGATCCTGCTGGTGTACGGCTGTTACTCCGCGGGCCGGCTCCTGGCGAGGGGTGACATATCCGGCGCCGTGGACCACGGCACGGCGATCCTGCGCATCGAGAAGTTCCTGCGCCTCAACGCCGAGCACCCGCTCAACCGGCTGTTCACGCGTGAGGCGTGGCTCGGCGTGCCGGCCGACTTCTGGTACGCGTCACTGCACTACCTGGTCACGCCCGCCCTCCTGGTCTGGCTGTTCCGCTCCCGCACCGAGCTCTACCGGACGGCCCGCACCTGGCTGATGACCTCGACCTTCATAGGTCTGATCGGCTTCACCCTGCTGCCCACCTGCCCGCCCCGGCTGCTGTCGCCGGAGTACGGCTTCGTGGACACGATGGCCCAGTACAGCTCGTACGGCTGGTGGGGCGGCGAGGCGAGCGCGCCGCGCGGCATGGGCGGCATGACCAACCAGTACGCCGCGATGCCGAGCCTGCACGTGGGCTGGGCGCTGTGGTGCGGGGTCATGCTCTGGCGCCACGGCGGCACCCGCACGGCGAAGGCGGCCGGGATCATCTACCCGCTGTTCACCACGATCGTGGTGATGGGCACCGCCAACCACTACTTCCTCGACGCGGTCGCGGGCGCGGCCGTGATGGGCGTCGGACTGCTGCTGACACCGCTGGTGACGCGGATCGCGGACCGGATCCGGACGGCCCTGGCGACCCGTTGGGGGACACGCCTCCCGGCCGCCCCGGCGACCTCTGTCGGCGCAGGCACCCCGATTGTCAGTGCCGGATGCCAGACTTCCCCGGGTGAGCGATTTCCACGGCAGCGCGACGCGCGGCTCGGGTCCGGAGCCGAGCCCGGTGCCTCCCCCACGGACGCCGGCGAGGGCACTCCGGCAGCGGCTCGCTGAGCTGCGCGGACCCGACGTAGCGGCGAAGGCGCTGGACGCGCGCGCCCTCGCGGCGCTCGCCGCCAACCCCGGATGCAGACGGCGCGCGCTCCTCGACGGCGCCGGTGTGGACAAGACGGCGCTGGCGGGCGCGCTCGGCTCGCCGTCGGTCTTCGGCCAGTCGCAGTTCGCCTTCACCCGCGGCAACGCGTTCGAGGCCCGGGTCAAGGCGGACGGCGGCGCGGAGCTGCTGCGGCTGGTGCACGAGAGACTGGACCGGACCGCCCCGCCGCCCGAACCGGGCCGGGTCCACTCCCCCGACCTGGCCGCCGTCGGCCCCGAGGGCCGCACCGCGCGGACGGCGCTGGCGCTGCGCGAGGCCACCGGGACGCCCGGCGTCTGGACGCTGCTCGACCATCCGATGCTCGCGCTCGACGTGGCGGGCTCCCCGGCCTTCCTCGAACCGGACGCGGTGGTGGTGCACCCGGACGGCAGCTGGACAGTCGTGGAGATCAAGTCCTTCCCGCTGCTGGACGGCTCGGCGGACCCGGCGAAGGTCGGCGCGGCCGCCCGGCAGGCCGCGGTGTACGTGCTGGCGCTGGAGGCGGTGGCCGCCCGGCTGGAGTCGGTCCCGCGGGTGCGCGACCGGATCCTGCTGGTGTGCCCCAAGGACTTCTCCAACCTGCCCACCGCCTCGGCCGTCGACGTGCGCAAGCAGCGCGCGGTCACCAGTCGGCAGCTGGCCCGGCTCACCCGCCTCCAGGACATCGCCGACGCCGTCCCCGAGGGCGCCTGCTTCTCCCCCGAGCTGCCCGCCGAGGAGCTCACGGCCGCCGTCGAGTCCGTTCCCGCCGCGTACGCCCCCGAGTGCCTGGCCGCCTGCGAGCTGGCCTTCCACTGCCGTGACCGCTCCCGCCAGGACGGCGCGGTGACCTCGCTGGGCCGCTCGGTGCGGGCCGACCTGGGCGGTCTGGCCACGGTCGAGGACGTCCTCGCGGCGGCCCGCGGCGAGGCCGGCGACCCGGCCGACCCGGCGGTGGCGGCACTGCGCCGGGCCCACCGGCTGCGTGCCGAGGCGCTCGGTGCGACATCCGGACGGACATTCGCCCAGGCATCCGGTCCGGCATTCGACCAGACGTTCGGTCAGGCATTCGGTCAGGAGGCGGCTCCTTGTCCCTGATCTCCACTCTCGCCCGGCTGGAGGCCGTCGCCACCGGACGTGCCCAGCCCACCGCGACCGTGCGGCACCGGCACCTGTCCGAGCGGCCGCTGGTCCTCGTGCCGCTGGTCACCGCGGGCGAGGCCGGTGCTCCGCTCGGCGCGCTGGTCGGCACCGACCGCCACGCGCCGACCCTGCTCGTCGTGCCGCAGCCGCGCGACCGCGACCTGCGGTTCGCGTTCCTGGCCGAGCTGGCCGACGTGGTCCTTCCCTACGTCGACGAGTACGCGGAGGCGGTCGAGGCCGCCGAGCGCAGCGAGACCGACCCGGAGACCGGCAAGCGGGTCAAGGTCGAGGTCGAGCTGTGCGCGGACGCGCCCCAGCTGATCGTGCCGAGCCGGGCCGGCCTGGACTTCGTACGGCTGCTGGGGCGCTCCATGCGCTTTCGCCGCACCGCCGAACAGGATCCGGAGACCCCGCATCCGGCGCCGCCGCGGGTGCCGCTGCTGGGGCGCTGGCTGACCCATTTCGGGGAGCGCTCCCGGGTGCCCGGCTCCGCGCTGCTGCTGGCCCTGACCGAGGTGCTGGGCCGGCACTGGGCGACCGGCCAGTCCAGCCTGGAGGATCAGCACCTGGGCGCGCTGCTGGCCTGGATCGACCCGCCGCAGGGCGTCCCGGGCGCCGAGGCCGCGCTGCGCGCCGAGCTCGGCCGCGACGCGGACGGCCAGTTGCTGTGCCCGCCGGCGGGCCCGGCGACCGACCCTGCGTTCGACAACAAGCTGCTCGCGCCCGCGATCGAGCGCTACGACCGCGCGCGTACCGCCCTGGCCACCGCAGAGGACGGGCTGGAGGCGGACGACCGGCTCGGTGAGCTGACCGCCGCCGAGCGGGCGATCCGCGCCCTGGTCGCCGACGCCACCCGGCCCACCTGGGACAAGGTGTGGGACGGTCTGGAGCTGCTGCGTGCGCTGCCGGAGGGGGCGCATGTCGAGGAGCGGTGGACGCGCGACCGCTGGTCGTTCACCGCCCATCGCGACCGGGTGCTGGCCGGGGAGCCCCCGCAGCCGCGCCGCGACGACGCGGTCACCGCGGCCGGCAAGCTCGCCGCCCGCGAGCGCGAACAGGCCCGTCTCGAGGCCCAGGAGGCACTGGACGACCCGCTGGTGATGGCGGGCCGGCGGCTGGCCGGGGAGGCGTTCGCGGGCGAGGTCACGGATGTCGTCATGGCGTACAGCGAGGGCAGACGGCCCAGCCCGCGCCCGCTGGTCACCGTGTGCACCGACGACCTGCCGTACCTGGGCGAACGGGTCAAGGTCCACCGCTCGCTGGGCGGGAAACCGCAGGCGGCCGAGTTCGTCGGGTACGAGGGCGAGGGGCTGCTCGTGCTGCGGATCCTCGACCGGATGGGCCGCGGCAAGGAGCCCGAGGCCGGGTCCGTGCCGGAGAAGGGCGACCTGATCTGCTTCACCCTGTTCGAGCACGACCAGCGCGGCGGCGCGAAGCTGCCCGATCCGGAGCACACGCCGTGGACGCACGGCGGGCCCCCAGGTGAGGCGGCCGCCTTGCCGGAGGCCGCCGACCCCGTCACCGAGGAGGACCTCCTGTGATCACCGAGGCCGCATTCGACCCCGGTGCCGCGGCCGCGCGGGCCACCGAGGCGATCCTGCGCGACACGGTGCAGGGTTCCCATCGGGGGGTCGTCGTCGACTCCCCGCCGGGCGCGGGCAAGTCCACGCTCGTGGTGCGCGCCGCGCTGGAACTCGCCGACGCCGGTCGTCCCCTGATGGTCGTCGCGCAGACCAACGCGCAGGTCGACGACCTGGTCTCCCGGCTCGCCGAGAAGAGCCCCGGCCTGCCGGTCGGCCGACTGCACAGCAGCGACGCCGACCCGTACGACAAGGCGCTGGACGCCCTGCCACAGGTCCGCAAGTCGGCGAAGGCGGCGGACCTCGCCGGGCTGCCGGTGGTCGTCTCCACCGCGGCCAAGTGGGCCCACGTCAAGGTCGACGAGCCGTGGCGGCACGCGATCGTCGACGAGGCCTACCAGATGCGCTCGGACGCGCTGCTCGCCGTGGCCGGCCTGTTCGAGCGGGCGCTGTTCGTGGGCGACCCCGGGCAGCTGGACCCGTTCGCGCTCGTGGGCAGCGAGCAGTGGGCGGGCCTGTCGTACGACCCCTCGGCCTCCGCGGTGACGACCCTGCTGGCCCACAACCCCGAGCTGCCGCAGCACCGGCTGCCGGTGTCCTGGCGGCTGCCGGCCTCGGCGGCGCCCCTGGTCTCGGACGCCTTCTACCCGTTCACCCCGTTCCGCAGCGGCACGGACCACGACGACCGGCGGCTCTCCTTCGCCGTCCCGTCGGACGGCTCGGGCCCGGACCGGGTGATCGACGAGGCCGCGCTGTCGGGCTGGGGCCTGCTCGAACTGCCCACGCGGCACACCCCGCGCACCGATCCGGAGGCGGTGCGCGCGGTGGCCACGGTGGTCCGGCGGCTGCTGGACCGCGGCGGCGCGGCGGCCTCGGAGCGCTCCGCCGCGGCCGCTCCCCTCACCGCCGACCGCATCGCCGTCGGTACGGCGCACCGGGACCAGGCGGCGGCGGTACGGGCCGCGCTGGCCGAGCTGGGCGTCGCGGACGTCGCCGTGGACACGGCGAACCGGCTCCAGGGCCGGGAGTTCGACGTGACGGTGGTCCTCCACCCGCTCTCCGGCCGCCCCGACGCCACCGCCTTCCACCTGGAGACGGGCCGGCTGTGCGTCCTGGCCTCCCGCCACCGGCACGCCTGCATCGTGGTGTGCCGGGCCGGGGTGAGCGACCTCCTGGACGACTATCCGTCGACGGAACCGGTCCAGCTGGGCACCCTCGTGAAGTTCCCGGACGGCTGGGAGGCCAACCACGCGGTACTGGCCCGCCTGGCCGAACACCGGGTGACCTGGCGGCCCTGACCACCCCGGCCGGACGGGACCCGGCGCGCGCCGCCCCGCCCGCCGGACGGAGTCCGGCACGCCGCCGAAGGCGGCCCACAGGCACAGCCCCCGACGGCTGGGAGGCCAACCACGCGGTACCGGCCCGCCTGGCCGAACACCGAGTGACCTGGCGGCCGTGAACGCCCCGACCGCCGGGGGCTCCCGGCCCCGCGGGCGTCCCGTGGGCCGGGGGCCCGGCGTGGCGGGGGACGCGGGAACAACGCGGGTGCCGGAGGGCTTGAGAGTGCGGGGCACTGCGTCTTCCGGCGGTGTCGCCCGTCCCGGTATGCCCTTGCGCCCCCGGGAGAGAATGGAGGGTGGACCACCCGAAGGCGGTGCCACCCGCAACCGTACGAGGAGGAGAAGACATGGCGGAGCCCACGCCGCGTCGCAACGAACCGCGGCTACGCCCCGCGCCCCTGCTCTTCGAGCCCGCGGAAGTGGCGGCCGACCCGGAGCACTTCTTCGACCTGGAGTCGATCGACGATCCGGCGGCGCTGCTGGCCCGGGCGACGGAGCTGACGCTGGCGTTCCAGGCGGCCGCGGACCGGGCGGTGGAGTTCCAGGCCCTCGCCGCCGCCCAGCTGGCCGATCCACGCCGGTTCGACCGGCTCACGGCGGCGGACATCGCCGCGCGGGCCGAGTGGACCGAGGACTACGCGAAGAAGATGGTCGAGTTCGGCCGGGACCTGATGCGCGGCGGCGTCGAGGGCCGGGAGCACGTCGACCCGGTCTGACGGGCGGCCGTACCCGCGAGCACCCCCACGGCATATGCCAGGCAGGCAAGATACTCGCCCTCACCCCCTCTTGTCCCGGTTTCCGGCAACCGTCGGAAACCGTCCGCTCACAGCCGGTAGATGTGGGCGACATGAGCAGCACACGGGAAGAGCCGGCCTCGGGCCGCGACCGCTGCGACGTCTCGGGGGTCACCGCGGACGGCGCCGACTGGCTGGCCTCCGCCGGGACGTATCCGCGCAGCACGCTCGCGTTCTGGCGCGAGCGGCCCCATGCCCCGGTCGTGCTGCCCTGCGGGTCGGTCTTCGACATCGTCAGCGCTCCCGCGATCTTCGGACGCCGGATGCTGGACCGGCTCTGGGAAGAAGGGCCGGGTTCCGGGCCGGTGGCCGTGTTCCGCGGGCGGATGCTGCTGTTCGCCGCGCCCGGCACGGCCCAGCGGCTGCCCTCCCTGCTGGAGTGGGAGGAGTGGGGGTTCCGCCGCCGCCGGGACGGCCGTACGCAGACCGTTCCGCCGCTGCTGTGCCACGGCGGCGGCGACGCGGTGACCGTACCGCCCCTCACCCCCGCGACGCCCGGCCCGGCCGCTTCCGAGCCCACCGCCGCCGACT
>NZ_VJZD01000208.1 GCF_009377175.1 Streptomyces adustus | reverse complement strand
CCGTCCCCCTGGGAGCGCGAGCGCCCCGCGCGCACCCGTGCCACCCCGGCACGCACACCGCTGTCACGCGAACGCGTCGTCGAGGCCGCCTTCACCGTGCTGGACCGCCAGGGGCTGGACGGCCTGTCGATGCGCCGGGTGGCGGCCGAACTGGGCGTCACGGTCTCCGCCCTCTACGCCCACGTCAGCTCCAAGGAGGACCTCCTGGAACTGATGTACACCCGGCTCTTCGACGGCTTCGAGATGCCCCCGCCCGACCCGCAGCGGTGGCAGGAGCAGGTACGCACCTACGCCCGCGCCGGACGGCAGCGCCTGCTGACCCACCGGGACATGGCCCGGATCTCCATGGCCCATGTCCCGTTCACCGCCGAACTGCTGCCGCACGTCGAGGGACTGCTCGCCATCTTCCGCACCGCCGGGCTCCCCGACCGCATCGCGGCGGAGGCCGGTGACCTCATCTCCACGTACATCGACGGGTTCGCCCTGGAGGAGGGCATGTGGCAGGACCGGGCCGCCCGGCACGGCGGCGGTTCCTCCCTGGCCCGGCCCGACTGGCGCGAGATGGCCGACGAGATGCAGGCCTACTTCGCGTCCCTGCCCGAAGCGGACTACCCCCATCTGCGCGCCCTGGCCGGGATGATGGTGACGGACTCCGCCGACGAACGGTTCGACATCGGTCTGGAGATCATCCTCCGCGGCCTGGCGAGCTACCTGCCCGACCCCCGGCGTCGACCCGACCCCGAGGACTGAGCCCGGCCGGGCCCGCGGATCAGCCCTCCCACCAGGGCCGTACGCCCTCCACGGCGACGAAGTCGTAGAAGTCCATGTTGGCGATCTCCAGGTTGCACGCCATGGATCCGACCTCGCGACCGGGGAGGACCGCGACATGCCCCGGGATGTCGTACAGGTCGACGACCGTCAGCGGCCTGCCGGGCCCGGCGAAGGTGCGGGCGTCCGCGAGCGCGACCAGGGTGGTGTGCTTCTCTGGCGGGACCAGCGCGGGGACCTGGCCCGGGGTCAGGCCCTCGAATACCCGGTCGTCGACGGTCAGCGCCCGCAACGGGAAGTCGTCCTCGTCGATCTCGTCGAAATCCGGGTCCGCGTTGAGGAAACCGTCCTCGTCGACCCCGCCCAGTTCGTCGAGCAGGGCGCGCCAGCCCTGCTCGTCGCCGAAGTCGGTCCGCACCAGAAGGGCCGCGTCGGTGGCGGGCAGCGCCGGGAAGGACCTGCGCGCCCGCGGCGTCGGCGCGGGAAAGGCGGGGCGGCCCCGGTCGCCCTGGTACTCGCCGTACCGGTCCATGGCGCGCACCAGGTCGTCGAACGCGAGCGCGCCGCGCAGCAGCGCGTCCAGGACCTCGCCGAGCCGGGCCGACGCGACCCGGACGGCCCGCCCCGGTATCGCCGCGACATCCACCAGCAACGGCCCGCTTCCGCCGTACACCACCGAGATGTCCGCCAGGACGACGACCGGCGGCACCGGGCCGCCGCCCGGGAGGAGCGCCGGTACGTTGCCGCCGTGCAGGTAGTGCCATCCACCGCCTTCGACCGGACGCAGCCGCACCCGCCCGTCCGCCAGGACGAACGCGCCGCCTTCCCGTCGGCCCCCGATCTCGTCGAGCAGGTCTCCCCATCGGGCCTCGTCGCCCTCGTAACAGGTGCACACCAGCAGCACTTCGCCGGGCGCGGACCGGGGAAGGCCCGGAAAGGACATGGCTCTCCTTCGAAGAATCGACGCCGGGTACGAGCGCGCGAGGCTTTCCGTCGCCGTCGGCGCGCATCCGCGCGCTCTGTCCGGCCGGCCCCGCGCGGTGGAACGATCCTCCCGACCGGTACGACGTTGCGACAAGGGGGCCGGACATGGCTGTGGTGATGGCGCTGCACTGGGCGGGAGTCACGCCGGAGCAGTACGACACGGTACGTGACGCGGTCGACTGGGAGGAGGTCCCGGCGGCCGGCGGCCAGGTGCACGTGGCCTGGTTCGACGACGAGGGACTCCATGTGACCGACGTGTGGGAGTCCGAGGAGGCGTTCGAGACCTTCTTCACCGAACGGCTCGCACCCGCGGTCCAGAAGGCGGGCATCACCGGCGCCCCCGAGACCGGCCTCAGCCCGCTGCACCGCCGCTTCGTCGCTCCCGGCGTCGGCGGTGCGGCCTAGAGATCGATCTCCACGACGTCGTGACGGCCGGCACGCCGTGCCGTCACGACGTGCGGGCGAGCAGGTCGTCGAGGCGGACGCCGTGCGCCCAGCGTCGCAGAGCCTGGCCGTCGAGGAGGAAGGTGTTCTCCTGACGGTGGGCCCAGCGGATGTCGCGATCCTGAAACATGCCCCGGTGCACGACGAGTTGAAGCTGCGGTGCCGCGCCGTCCCGGTGTGCGTGGCGGTGCGGCCGGTCCTCGTCCGGCAGGGGCTCGGCGACCGGTCGGAAAGCCACATGGAGCCGATGGCCGGCCGCGTTGCGGGCGCACAGGCGTGGCCGGTCCGGTGCGGGCAGCAGCCGCACCCGCCAGCCGTCGCGGCGCAGCATCCGGGCCACCGCCAGGGCAAGGCCCTGGATGTCGAGCGCGAGCAGTTCCTCGGCGGTGTAGTGGCCGTGGCGACGGCGACTGCCCGGGCGACCGCGCCGGACGCCGATCGCCACGACGCAGACCATGAGAGCGATTCCGGCGACGGGGACGACGATCCCGGCGGCGCGGTAACCCATCGCGAGCGCGGCGGTCACCGCGCACACCGCTGCCGTCGTCCCGGCGAGGGCGGGCAGGACATCGCGGAAGCGGGGCCCGGTGAGGTCGCGGGGCCGTGTGCGGTTCACGGCGTGCCGCTTTCGGGGGCGTGGTGGTAAGGAGGGCCCGGACGTCCACGACAGGCGTGCCACAGTGTCCCCCAAGCTCGCGCTTCACCGGCGCTGGAGGCATACCCAGCACGCGCCGGGACTGCCCGGTGGAGGGCAGGGATCCGGCCAGGCCCGACGGCGCACGGAAGCATCGCCCGGCGCTCAGGGCGTGCACCGCGCGGCACATTGCCGGACTGTCGTCAACGCACGGGCCGCGTGCGACCCCGCGAGTGAACCCGGGCGCCGCGCGTGCGCGCCGGACGTCACCCGCGGCATCGGCTCCCTACGGTGGCGTCTGTGCTGCTGAGCTGTGCCTTCATCAATCTGAAGCCCGGAGTCGGGAAGACGACCAGTGCCGTCTGGCTGGCCCACGCCCTGTACGAACTGGGACGGCCCCCACTCCTGGTCGACGGCGACCCGGCCGGTTCCGCGCTGCGCTGGAGCGAACTCGCCGGCGGCTTCCCGTTCCCCGTGATCGCCCTGCCGGTGGGCGACGTGCACCGCCGTATCGACGACTTCCTCGGCCTGCGCAAGGCCGTGGTGCACGACGCCCCGCAACTGGAGGACCACGCCCGCATCGCGCGCAGCATCATGCGCCACGCCGACGAGTGGATCGTGCCCGTCACCCCGGCCCCCATCGAACTCGACCGGATGGCCCCCATCGGGGCCGAGATGGGCGACGTGCAGTCCCTGCGCGCGCGGCCCGCCCGCACCGCCGTGCTGCTCAACCGCACGAACCGTCCCGACGCCACGCGCACCGGTCCCGACGCCGACGCCCGGGAAGTACTCGCCGAACGCGGCTTCGACGTGCTCGACACCCAGATCGCCCGGCTGGATCTGTACTCCCAGTCGTTCGGCGGCCCGGTCCGCGCCCAGGACACGGCCTACATGGACCTCGCCGAAGAACTCATCAAGCGTCAGGAAAACGCATGACCCAGCGCAAGAACAACTACCGCGCGGCCCTGCACCGCGACCCGGCCGAGCCGGGCTCCTCCCCCACCAGGGCCACCACGCTCAGCACCCGGTTCGTGCGCATCACCATCGAACTCGAACCGGAGGCCGCGCGCAGCCTGGACCGCTGGACGGCACCGGCGGTCACCCTGCTGTCCCACACCCGGACGACCGCCCTGCACCTTCTGTCGGCCTTCACCCACGCGGCATCGGCGTCCACTGCGGACCGGCCCTCCTGAAGCGCGGGATCACGGCGGAGTCACCCGGGGCGCGACCGCGGCCATCTGCGCGCCGGACAGCTCTTCCAGGGAGCGGCCGCGGGTCTCGACCCGGAAGACATAGGTGACCACGAAGCCCAGCGCGCAGGTGCCGGCCACCCCGTACAGCAACGCGCTCTCCCCGACGGAGGACAGCAGGACGGGGAAGAGGAACGTCCCCAGGGCGGCGCCCAGTTTCCCGCACCCGGCGGCGAAGCCGTGGCCCGCGGTGCGCATCTCGGAGGGGAAGACCTCGGCGGGCAGGGCGAAGGTGGTGGAGTTCGGCCCGAGGTTCATGAACAGGTTGAACAGCCCGAACCCGACGGCGACCAGCACGAGGTGCGCGTCCGCCCCGCCCGGCAGCTGCCCGGCCACGGCCAGGACGCACAGCGCGCCGGTCATCACCGCGAACCCGGTGAGCTGGAGCGGTACCCGGCCGACCCGGTCCACCAGCACGATCGCCAGGGCGAAGCCGACGGCCAGGAAGACGTCCAGGAAGGCGGTGCCCTTGGTCGAGGCGATGTCGTCGGCGATGAAGCTGCTGTTGGCCCCCGCCAGCGAGAGCGACGCCAGCAGGGTCGGGGTGAAGATCCCCACCCCGTACGTGGCGATGTCCATCAGGAACCACGGCACCGCGGCGAAAATCGTCCGCCTGCGCCAGCGTGGGGAGAACAGCCGTGGTTGGAGGAACGCCTTCAGTCCCTCGGGCGTCGCCTCCTGCCGGACCCGGTCGGCGTCGGACACCCGGACCGGGGAACCGACCAGCGCCCGGCCGACCTCGCAGGCCTCCCGCTCCCGCCCGTTCTGGGCCAGCCAGCGAGGGCTCTCCGGCACCCGGCGCCGCAGCCAGATGATCAACAGGGCGGGCAGGGCCCCGAATCCCAGCAGGATGCGCCAGGAGCCGGTGTGCGGCCACACCTCCAGGATCACCACTCCGGCGACCGCTCCGAGCAGGATGCCCGCCGCCTGGAGGCTGAAGGCGGCCACCAGCCACCGGCCCCGGGCCTTGGCGGGCAGGATCTCCGCCAGATAGCTCGCGGCGATCGGGTAGTCCAGGCCCACCGCGACGCCGAGCGCGAACCGGAACGCCATCAACGACCACACGTCCCACGCACACGCGCACAGCAGGGAGAAGACGACGAACATCCACAGGTCGACCCGGAAGATGCGGCGCCGACCGATCCGGTCGCCCAGCGGTCCCAGCAGCGCGGCGCCGAAGACCGACCCCACGATGGCCGCCGCCGAGATCAGGCCCTTCTGTGCCGCGCTCACCCGGAAGTCGTGGGAGATCAGCGGGTTGGCGACCCCGATGACGAAGAAGTCGAAGCCGTCGAGCAGGATGCCCAGCCCGGCCAGCAGCCAGAACAGGATGTGCAGGCGCGTCATGGCCGCGCCGTCGAGCGCTTCGCCCAACGGCCGGACCTGTTCGGGGAGACGTGTCTTTCGCGTGGTCTCGGAGGTCATGGTCCTCACCAGGCCGGGGGCCGCGTCGAAGGGCAGTCGGACACCATCGTGCGCACATCCGGACGACCTGCCAGGGGTGACGAGCCGACGGCGGACGGAACACACGCGATCGGCCCAGCGGGCCAGTCGGCCACGGCGCGGACGTACACCCGCGCCGTGGACGGCCGGCCTCGCTCAGTCCCGGCGGGTACCCCGGGCCACCCGGCCGACGACGGCCGCGGCCTGCTCCGGGTGCTCCTCCAGCCAGGTGAGCAGGTGTTCCCGGACGGCCTGCGCGACACAGTCGCGTACCGCCGCGTCGCCCAGCTCGCCGTACGTGGCACCACGGAACTCGGGGCGGTCCAGCTTGACCGACACGACCGCCGTCAGGCCCGCGCGGATCCGGTCGGGGCTCTGGTCGGTGCCGGTCGCCGTCGGCAGCCCCCGCTCGCGCGCGTAGGCGTCGATCGCGGCCGTCACCCCGTCACGAAAGCCCGCCACATGGGTGCCGCCGTCGGGAGTGGGCCGACTGTTGGCGAAGCTCACCAGCCGCTCCTCGGGCGAGGCGCGCCAGCGAAGGGCCGCCTCCACGATCCCCGCCATCCGTGGATCCTCGTGCGCGAAGCCGATGACGTCCGGGTGGACGGGCGTATCGCCTGCGGATGCGGGTGCGGCGGCGTCGAGAAAGGCGACGAAGTCCCGCGCCCCGCCGGGCGACCGGAACCGCACCGACCGGGAGCCGGCCGGGAGGCGCTCGTCGGTCAGCGTGAGGCACAGCCCGCGGTTCAGGAACGCCAGTTCCCTGAACCACTCGGCCGGCGCGGCGAACGAGCCCACGGACGTGCCGAAGATGTCGGTGTCGGGCCAGAAGGCGATGGTGGTCCCGCTGTCGCTCGCCGGGCCCGCCTCGGTGGGCGGGCCGACGGCGACCCCGCGCACGTACTCCTGGACCCACCGGATCCCACCGCGCCGCACCTCGGCCGTCAGACGGCTCGACAGGGCGTTGACCACGCAGGGGCCCACTCCGGAGAGGTCCGTGTCCACGGCGTGTCGGTCATCGGGACGCGCCCCGGCGTACACGTGCGTCAGCAGGGCTTCGAGGCCGGGAGTCCCGCTGTCGCCTTCGGTCTCGAAGGGGACACCGGGCCCGTCGTCGCGTACCCGCACGCCGCCATCGGCCGTGAAGGCGACGTCGACGGATTCGGCACGGCCCGCGAGGACCTCGTTCACAGCGCGGCCGGCGATCTCGAACACCAGGTGGTGCAGGCCGCGTTCGGAGGTCGAGCCCACGTACATCCCGGGTCGTCGCCGGATGGCCTCCGGACCGTACAGCACCTCGATGTGGCTGGCGTCGTACCCGAAGTCGTCCTCGCTCACGAAGTCCCCTTCCACGGCGCCCGGTTGAGGTCTTCACCCTATCCGGATTCCGGGAAAGCACCAGGTCAGAGCTGTTTCGCTGAGGGCGCGGACGGTCACTGGAGCGTCCGTCCGAACCCTCGCCTCCACCGGGTCGCACCGCACCGCCGGAGCCCGGACAAGGGCCCGCGCAAGCCGCGCACGCCCCCTTCGCGGACAGCCTCCGGGGCACCGATTTTCCACGCGCGGCAGGAGACGACTTGCCAACTCATCCGCACACAAAGGCTCTTGACGAGTACACATATAACGCCAAGAATGAGCGCGCTCGACTCTGACAACGTTGTCCAGTGGCTCGAGAGGCGCTGACGCCCATGCGATGGATCCAGCGAACACGCGGTGCGGGGACGGTGGTCGCAGCGGTCGCGCTGCTCGGCGCCGCCCTCACCGCACCGACGGCCCAGGCGGCACAGGCCGCACGAACGCAACCAGCCGCAGCGGCCGCCGCGCAGTCGGCCCCGGCCGACGGGGGCCGACTCACCGATCTCGTCAACCCGTTCATCGGAACCGAGAACGAGGGCAATACCTACCCCGGCGCGGCCGTGCCGTTCGGAATGGTGCAGTTCTCCCCCGACACCGGGCACAACACCGGCTACGACCACTCCCAGAACCACATCCGCGGCTTCTCCCTCGTCCATCTCTCCGGCGTCGGCTGCGGTCTGGGCGGCGACCTGCCCGTGCTGCCCACCACGGGCGACATCACCGAGACCGACTACGCCAAGTACGAGGCCGAGTTCAGTCATGACACCGAGCAGGCGAGTCCCGGCTACTACAAGGTCGGGCTGAAGTCCGGCATCACCGCCGAACTGACGGCGACGGCACGCACGGGGGTGCAGCGCTACACCTTCCCCGCCACCGACAAGGCCAACGTCCTGCTCGACGCGGGCCAGTCGCTGCACCGGACGGTCTCCACCCGGGTCGAGGTCCTGGACAACCGGACCGTGCGCACCGCGATCACCGGCAGTGGCTTCTGCCAGGAAACCAGGCCGTACACCGTCTACACGATCACCCGCTTCGACCGGCCGTTCACCGCGCACGGCACCTGGAACGGCTCCACGGTCACCGCCGGGTCGAACGCCGGACGGGACGGCGCCTACGTACGCTTCGACACGACCGAGGACCGCACCGTCGAGGCAACGACCGCGCTGTCCTACGTCGACGCGCACGGCGCGGCGGTGAACCTCCGTGCCGAGGGCGGCCGTTCCTTCCGGCAGGTGCGCGACGCCGCACGACGCGCGTGGGAGGACCGGCTCGACGACGTACGCGCGCAGGGCGGCGGCGACACCCTCCGGCGCACCTTCTACTCGTCCCTGTACCGGTCGTTCCTCGCGCCCAACATCGGCAGCGATGCCGACGGCCGTTACACCGGCTGGGACCAGCGGATCCACCGCACGCGCGGCTTCACGTACTACCAGAACTGGTCGTTGTGGGACACCTACCGCACCCAGTCCCAGCTGCTCGCACTGCTCGCGCCGCGTGAGGCCCGGGACATGGCGATCTCCGTCATCAAGATCGACGAGGAGAGCGGCTGGCTGCCCAAGTGGGGTTACGGCACGGTCGAGACGAACATCATGACCGGCGACCCGGTGACCCCGTTCCTGACCAACGCCTACCAGCAGGGTCTGCTCAAGGGGTACGAGGAACAGGCCTACCGGGCCCTGAAGAAGAACGCGGACGGAGTGCCGGCCGCCGACTCGCCGGCCGTGGGCCGCGAGGCCAACCGGGAGTACCTCGCCGAGGGGTTCGCGCCGTACGTCGCCGACCGGCCGCACGCGAAACCCGGTGACTCCGACTACGACCACGGCGCGTCAGCGACACTGGAGTACGCCCTGTCGGACGCCATGCTCGGTGAGATGGCCCGCGATCTCGGCCACGACGCGGACGCGGCGCGCTACGCGGCACGGGCGCAGAACTACCGCAGGATCTTCGACGCCTCGACCGGCTTCTTCCGCGCGCGCGACGCCTCCGGAGCGTTCACCGGCCCCGCCGACCCCGCCCGGAGCGAGGGCTTCCACGAGGGCACGTCCTGGCAGTACCAGTGGCTCGTGCCGCAGGACCTGCCGGGCATGGTCGGGCTGATCGGCGGCAAGCAGGCCGCCAACGACCGCTTGGACTCCTTCTTCGCCTACAACCAGCTTGTGAGCGACCCCGCGAGGACCGCCCGCGAGGTCTGGGTGAACGGTCCGTACGACTACTACAACGCGGACAAGTACAACCCGCAGAACGAACCCGACCTCATCGCCCCGTACACCTATCTCTCGACCGGCCAGCCGTGGAAGACCACGGATGTGGTGCACGCGGCGCTGACCCTGTTCACGGACGCCCCGACCGGGATGACCGGCAACGACGACCTGGGAACCATGTCCGCCTGGATGGTGCTGTCGTCGATCGGCGTCTTCCCGGTGCAGCCCGGCTACGACACCTGGGGCCTGTCCACGCCCGTCTTCGAACGCGTCGACCTCACCCTCGACCGCCGTTACTACCCGCGCGGCGCGCTCACCGTGACTGCGCCGGGCACCTCGGACGGCCGCCACTACATCCGGTCGGCCCGGGTCGACGGCTCCCGCTACGACCGTACGTATCTGACGACGGCGGATCTGCGGGGGATGAGGTCCCTGGCGTTCGGTGTCGGCACCGAGCCGTCCGGCTGGGGGACGGCGGACGGGGCCGGACCGCCCGCGCTCGGCTGACGCGCGGCCGGTCCCGGGGCCGCCGCCGGACGGCTCCCCCGGGACCGGCCGCACCGGTCGAAAAAATCTTGGAGGGAGACAAAAAATCTTGGAAGGGGATGTCGAGATCCCGTGGCCGGCTCCGTCCCCGGGGTGAAGGCGGCCCACAATGGGGTCGTACCGGCACCGAGGAGAACCACGATGGCGAAGTACCTGCTGCTCAAGCACTACCGCGGCGCGCCGACCCCAGTGAACTGCGTCCCGATGGACAAGTGGACGCCGGAGGAGGTCTCCGCGCACATCCAGTACATGCGGGACTTCGCCGACCGGCTGGAGAAGACCGGCGAGTTCGTCGACGGCCAGGCGCTCGCCCCGGAGGGCCAGTGGGTCCGGTACGACGGTGAGGGGCGCCCGCCGGTCACCGACGGTCCGTTCGCCGAGACCAAGGATCTCATCGCCGGCTGGATGGTGATCGACGTCGACAGCCACGAGCGCGCCGTCGAGCTGGCCGGGGAGCTGTCGGCCGCCCCCGGGGCGGGCGGAGAGCCGATCCACGAGTGGCTCGAACTGCGCCCGTTCCTGACCGAGCCGCCCACCATCACGGAGTGACCTCACCGATGGACGAGGCCCTGCTGAGGAGCCTCACCCCGAGTGTGCTCGCCATCCTCGTCCGCCGCGGAGCCGACTTCGCGGCGGCCGAGGACGCCGTGCAGGACGCGCTGGTCGAGGCGGTGCGCGGGTGGCCGGCCGACCCGCCGCGGGATCCGAAGGGCTGGCTGGTCACCGTGGCCTGGCGGCGGTTCCTCGACGCGACCCGGGCGGACGCCGCCCGGCGGCGGCGCGAGGACCTCGTCGAGGAGGAACCGGCGGCGGGACCGGCGACCGGAGTGGACGACACACTCCGGCTCTACTTCCTGTGCGCCCATCCGTCCCTGACCGCGTCCTCCGCGGTCGCGCTCACGCTGCGGGCCGTCGGCGGGCTCACCACCCGCCAGATCGCCCGGGCCTATCTGGTGCCCGAGGCGACCATGGCGCAGCGGATCAGCCGGGCCAAGCGCACCGTCTCCACGGTGCGCTTCGATCAGCCCGGTGACGTCGCCACGGTGCTGCGCGTCCTCTACCTGGTCTTCAACGAGGGCTACTCCGGCGATGTCGACCTCGCCGCCGAGGCCATCCGGCTCACCCGGCAGTTGGCGGCCGCGATCGACCACCCCGAGGTGGCGGGACTGCTCTCCCTGATGCTGCTCCACCACGCGAGGCGCGCCTCCCGGACCGGGCCCGACGGGAGCCTGGTGCCGCTCGCCGAGCAGGACCGGACCCGGTGGGACACCGAGGCGATCGCCGAGGGCGTCGAGATCCTTCAGGCAGCCCTCGCCCGCGATCGGCTGGGCGAGTTCCAGGCCCAGGCCGCCGTCGCGGCGCTGCACGCCGACGCGCCCAGGGCCGAGGAGACCGACTGGGTGCAGATCGTCGAGTGGTACGACGAGCTCGTACTCCTGACCGACAGCCCGGTCGTCCGGCTCAACCGCGCGGTCGCCGTCGGCGAGGCCGACGGGCCGCGGGCCGGGCTGGCGGCGCTGGCGGCCCTCGACGACTCGCTGCCCCGCCACACCGCGGTGGCCGCGTACCTCCACGAACGTGACGGTGACCTGGTGGTCGCGGCACGGCTGTACGCGGAGGCGGCGCACAAGGCGTCCAACCTCGCCGAGCGCGACCATCTGACGCGCCAGGCCGCCCGTCTCAACTCCCGCCCCGACGCCCGCCTCGACGCAGGCAAGGGACCTGCCTGCTGAACCGCCCGGTGCGGACGCCCGAGAGCCGGCCTTCGGCGGGAGAGCAGCAACCAGGTCAGCTCGGACACCGCGATCGCGCCCCAGATCCGGCACAGGGCCGAGTCTCCGGCCGGTGCCGGTGCCCCGGCCTGGCGGTCCTCCCCGACGACGCCCCCACCCACCTGGTCGGCCCAGGCCGGGCTCCTGCGGCCGCGCGGCACGTCCCCGCGAAGGGACAATTGACGCGACACGGGTGATTCCCCCCGCACCGGGAGGGACAGGAGGTGCGATCGCGTGCCGGCACTTGGTCCGATGCGGCGCGGACGCGCAGTCGCCTGGCTGCGTGAGCGTGATCCTGAGCTGGCGGCGACGCGCAAGGCGGCGCGGACCGCGCTCGTGATGCCCACGCTGTTCGCCGTGTGCACTCAGGTGATCGGCTCGGCGCCGATGGCGACCTACGCGGCATTCGGATCGTTCTCGATGCTGCTGTTCGTCGAGTTCACCGGGCCCATGGCTCAACGGTTGCAGGCCCACCTGGGGCTCGCCGTCGCCTGGGCGGCCCTGATCAGCCTGGGCACGATCGCCTCGCGCGAGCTGTGGCTCGCGGTCACGACCATGGTCGTCGTCGGATTCCTGGTGCTCTTCGCGGGCGTCGTCAGCTCCGTCCTGGCGGGGGCGTCGACCGCGCTGCTGCTCGCACTGGTGCTCCCCGTGTCGTCACCGGCGTCCCTGTCGCAGCTGCCCGAGCGGCTCGCCGGGGCGGGGCTGGCAGCGGCTGCCGCCATGGTCGCGATCTCCCTGCTGTGGCCCCGGCCGGCCGCCGACCCGCTCAGCGCGCCCGCGGCCCGGGTCTGCCGCGCCGCCGCGCGACAGCTGCGTACCGACGCTTCCTGGCTGGCCGGGGGACCCGACCCGTCGGGTGCCACGCAGTGCCGGGCGACGGCCGACCAGGCCTGCGCCGCGGCGGCCGAGCTGCGCAAGGTCTTCGTCGCCACGCCCTACCGGCCCACCGGACTGTCCACCGGCTCGCGCGCGCTCGTGCGTCTGGTCGACGAGCTGACCTGGCTGAGCAGCATCCTGGCCGACAGCACGCCCGCTCCCGACGGCCACCCCGACAGCCCCCCGGCCTGCGACGCCGACGCGCACACCGTACGACGGGCCGCCGCCCATGTACTGGACGAGGCGGCCGACCTGCTCGACGGGCCGCAGGGCTCGCGGGAGGCGCTGCGCCGCGCTTCGGACGAGCTGCACCGGGCCATGAGCGGCATGGAGCAGCGGGCCACCGTCCGGCTGCCCGTGCACCAGGACGGGACCGGCACGCCCTCCCGTGCGCATCCCGTGATCGGGGTCCTCGACCAGTCGTTCCGCGCGCAGGAACTCGCGTTCGCCACCCTTCAGATCGCGGACAACGTGGATCTGGCGGCCGCCGCCGAGCACCGCAACTGGCTCGAACGCCTGCTCGGCCGCGATCCTGGAGCCGTGACCGAACCGCTGGCCTCGGCGTGCGAGCGGGCCGCCGCGCACCTGCGGCCCCAGTCGGTCTGGCTGCACAACAGCCTCCGCGGCGCGCTCGGCCTCGGCATCGCCGTCGCCCTGGCGAACCTGACCAACGTCCAGCACTCGTTCTGGGTGCTGCTGGGAACCCTGTCGGTGCTGCGCTCGAACGCTCTCAGCACGGGACAGAACGCCGTCCGCGCCCTGGGCGGCACCGTCGCGGGCTCGGTCATCGGCGCCGGGCTGCTGCACCTCGTCGGACATCACGGCACCGCGCTGTGGTTCGTACTGCCGCTCGCCGTGCTCCTCGCCGGGGTCGCCCCCGCCGTCGTCTCCTTCGCCGCCGGGCAGGCGGCCTTCACCGTGGCACTCGTCGTCCTGTTCAACGTCGGCCAGGACCCCGACTGGCACATCGCGCTGCTGCGGATCCAGGACATCGCCATCGGCTGCGCCGTGAGCGTGCTCATGGCACTGTTCCTCTGGCCGCGCGGCGCCTCGGCCGCGGTCGAGCGGGCTCTCGCCGACGCCTACACCGACACCGCCCGGTATCTGGCCGGGACGGTGGCGTACGCCGTCGGCCGCTGCACCCCCGGACCCGAGCCGAAGGCTGACACTCCCGTCGACGAGGGCCGGGCGGCGGCGGCCGCCGCCCGGCGGCTCGACGACGCCTTCCGCAGCTATCTCGCGGAGCGCGGTGCCAAGCCGGTGCCGCTGTCGGACATGACCGCCCTGGTCACCGGGATCGTGGGACTGCGGCTGGCCGCGGACGCCGTACTGGAGCTGTGGCGGTGCGCCGACGGCGAGGATGTCGACCCCGACCGCCCCGCGGCGCGCCTGGTCGTCCAGAGCGTCGCCGACCGGGTGGCCGGCTGGTACCGGGACCTGGCCACCGCCCTGGACCGGGCCGTCGTTCCCCCGCAGCCGCTGCCCCGCAGCCCGCTGGCCGAGGGAGAGCTGGTCGAGGCCCTGCGTCGCGACCTCACCGACGAGACGGGTCGGGCAACCGCTCCGGCCGTACGGCTGATCTGGACCGCCGATCATCTCGACGCCGCGCGGCGCCTCCAGCCGGGCCTGGCCGCCGCGGCGACTGTGGGCAACCCGTCCTGAGCCGGGCCGTCCGCTCCGCCTTCTGCCGACCCTCAGTGTGAACTGCGTTCGTTCGCACCGGAGTTGATGTGGGAAGCTGGCGTCCGCCGAACACGGGAGAGCAGCCGTGGCGGTCGCCGAGAGGAGCGCAGCGTGGGGCAGGACGGCTACCGTGCCGAGGACATCGACACCAGCAGGCCGCACCCTGCGCGGATCTACGACTATCTGCTGGGCGGCAAGGACAACTACGAGGTCGACGCCCAGGCGGGCGAGCGGCTGGCCGCGGCGGCACCCGAGGTGCGTATCGGCCTGCGGGCCAACCGCGCCTTCCTCCGGCGTGCCGTCCGCCATGTCGTCGGCAGCGGCGTCCGGCAGATCCTGGACATCGGCACCGGACTGCCCACCTCGCCGAACGTGCACGAGATTGCCCAGGAGGTGGCGCCCGACGTGCGCGTCGCCTATGTCGACAACGATCCGATCGTGAAGGCGCACGGCGACGCCCTGCTCAGCCGTTCCGGCTCGACCAGCATCGTCCTGGCCGACCTGCGCGATCCGCGGGCCGTCGTCGACCATCCCGACGTCCGCCGGGTCATCGACCTCGACGAACCGGTCGCCCTGCTCCTCGTCGCCGTCGTCCACTTCCTCACCGACGCCGAGCAGCCCGGGCAGGTCGTCGCCACGCTGCGGGACGCGCTGCCGACGGGCAGCTTCCTGGTGCTCTCACACGCCACGGGCGACTTCGCCGACCGCAGCGAGGCCCAGGCCGTCTACAACAAGGCGACCGCCACCCTGAACCTGCGCACCCGTGCCGAGGTCGAGCGGTTCTTCGACGGCTTCGAGCTGCTCGAACCCGGCCTGGCCCAGGTCCCGTTCTGGCGCCCGGACGGTCCGCCGCCGGCCCGGTCCGACGAGATCGGCTTCTACGGCGGCGTGGCCCGCAAGACCGCCTGAATCGCCCGGCCCGGCCGGACGCCGTCCGGTCGCGGGTCAGGCGTCGGCAGCGGGGTCCGACGACGTCACCGGCGGGCGGACCATGAAGACATCGACCGGGTCCTGGGACTCGACGACGAATCCATGGCGCTCGTAGAGGCGGCGGGCGGGGCTGCCTTGCAGGACGTTCAGTCCCACCGTCATGCCCTGGACGTCGGCCCGCCCCAGCACCGCCCGCAGGACGGCGGAGCCGAGCCCCCGGCCCTGGTGACGCGGAGCAAGGTAGAAGTGCTCCAGCCACAGCCCGTCCCCCCGGGGCCGGACCGTGACACAGCCGACGAGCGCACGGTCCGCCATGATGACCGACGTGTACCGCGTGGAGAAGGAGTCCCGCAGCCGCTGCCGGACCCGGTGCTCGTCGTAGCGTCCCAGGCGCTCCAGATCCGGGCGCATGACGTCGGCCCGCAACTCCGCGATGACCTCGATGTCCGTATCGGCCGCGGGCCGCAGCTCCCAGCCCAGGCCGGGCACATACGCATCCCGTGCGGATGTCTCCGCAGTCGACCGCGTCGCTCCGGCCACGCCCCCACCGTCCATGGCCGAAGTATCCCAGCGCGCGGTCCGAAGATCCACCGGCCCCGACGCCCGGGACACACGCGAAAGGGCCCGGCGGATGCCGGGCCCTTTCTTTCGTAGCGGGGACAGGATTTGAACCTGCGACCTCTGGGTTATGAGCCCAGCGAGCTACCGAGCTGCTCCACCCCGCGTCGGTAGTTCCACTCTACACGGCTTTCGGCGCGCGCCGGACCACCGGGCCGGTCACAGGGCGTGCCCGCGTCCGGCCGGGGCACTCGTCCGTCGGACAGGGCCTAGTCCTCCTCGCTGCGGAGGTACTCCTTGTACTGGTCCGCGCTGAGGAGCTGGTCCAGGTCCTTCATCCGGGATGGCTCGACCTGGACGATCCACCCGTCGCCGTAGGAGTCGGTATTGATCAGCTCCGGCTCGTCCGCCAGCAGTTCGTTGACGGCCACGATCGTGCCGTCACAAGGCATGTAGATCTCGGAGACGGCCTTGACGGACTCCACGGTGCCGAACGCCCGGGAGCTGTCGAAGCGGTCGCCCTTCTTCGGCTGTTCCACAAAGACGACGTCACCGAGCTGGCGCTGCGCGAAGTCCGTGATGCCGATGCGCACCTCCTTCGGACTGACGACGCTCACCCACTCGTGGTCCTTGCTGTACTTCAGCTCTGCCGGAACGGTCATCGTGACGTCCTCCGTCGATGGTGTCCGAAACCCCGGAACGGGACGACGCGGAGCGCCAGAACAGCGGTCGCGCACCTGCGTCTTCGTGGCGGGACCTGGGCCCGCGCCTCGGACATTACATTCCGTGACCGGTCGCACCCGGCACGCGACCTGCGTGTCGCCACGGCACCCCGGCCGCGGTCCGGCCGACCCCGGAGAGCGACACGGCGGCGGGGCGACGGCGCCGTGTCAGGACGTGGATGCCAGTGCTGCAGCGGACTCCCAGGCGAACCCGTCGGGGTCGGTGAAGGGCCCCGCGTCGCCGCCGATCAGCAGCCGGTGCGAGCCGGTGCCCTCGGGCGGGACACCGGCGTCCTTGGCGAGGGCGCGGCGCCGGTACAGTCCCAGCCTGACGGGGCTCGACCCCGTGTCGAACTCGACGTACATGCGGGCGAAGCTCTTGCCCACGGCGAGACCTCGGCCGACGTAGAACTGCTTGCTCGCGACGATGTCCGCGACGCCCAGCAGGAGTACGACGGTGTCGATCTGCCGGGTGACGGGGCCGGTGTCCTTCTTCGCCGAGGTCGCGACCTTCCAGATCGCCCCGTCCGGCGCCTGGACCACGCCGCCGTAGCCCCACAGCGACTTGACGGCCGGCTTCAGCACGGTCGCACCGGCGTCGAGGGCGGTGCCGATCAGACTGTCGACCGTGCCCGGCTGGGACACCGTGAGTGACAGGGTGAACCCGCGGAAGCCGGTGCTGGGCGCCTCCGACGCCCGGAACCGGACCTGTGTGTCCAGGCCGAAGGCGGCGGTGTAGAAGCGGCGGGCGGCCGTGGGGTCGGCCACGTCGAGGGTGACGGATGCGATGGATGTCATGACTCCGACGTTAGAAGGAACCGGCCGACCGGCGCTTCTTCGATCCTGACCGATCGGGCCACCCGTCCCGTTCCTGTCTCTTATACACAACTG
>NZ_VJZD01000207.1 GCF_009377175.1 Streptomyces adustus | reverse complement strand
GTATAAGCGACAGACGCGGGCCGGGGGTGCGCGGGGGGTGGGTGCCCGGTCGAGCGATGACGCCCGTCCCGTCGGCTGCGGGAGGCTCGGCGGGCGTGGGTGACGTGCCGGAGGCGTGAGGTTCGGCAGTCCCCGGCGAGGATGCCTCGTCGGGGTCCGGCGCGGCGGAGGCAACCGCCTGCGCCTCGGCCGAGTCTGCCGCCTCGGAGGCCTCCGGCACTGCCGCTTCAGGAGCCTGTGCCAGCACCACGACGGCGTGCATCTCTCTGGCGTCGGGCATCTCCCCGGCCATGGACGTCTCCCGGGCCTCGGGCGCTTCCCGGGCCTTGGGCGTCTCCCGGGCTTTGGGCGCCTCCCGCACGCGGGTCGTCTCCCCGCCGCCCGGGACGGTCGCGGTGCGGGGATGCAGTGACGTGGCCGGGGACGGAAGCGATGCGTCGGTACGCCGGGGCGGCGCGTCGGCGCGTGGGGCGAGTGCGTCGGCGAGCGGGGCGAGTGCGTCGGCGAGCGGGGCGAGTGCGTCGGCGAGCGGGAGTGGCGCGTCGGCCGTGGACTGCCGAACGGCGTCGGCCGTGGACTGCCGAGCATCGACGGACGGCGGCTGGCCTTCGGACGGATGCGGCACGTCGGCGGAGGACGGCCCGTCCACGGACGGTCGCGGTACGTCGACGGACGGCGGCTGGCCCGCGGACGGATGCGGCCGGTCGGTGGGGTGGACCGGGTCCGGTTCGGGGGAGGTCTCTGCGGGAGCGGGAGGAGGAGCGATCGTGAGGAGGGCGGTGTCGGGGGCGACGGGGAGCCTTCCCTTCCGGCGGGTGCTCGTCCCCGGCTCACTCGCGTCGGGCAGTTCGCCGCTCCAGGGGTCGTTCGGGCCGGCCTCGGCTCCAGGCCCCATGTCGCCGGTCTCGTCGGCGAGTTTGTGTACGAGGATGCCGTGCCGGAACGCGGTCTCGCCGACGTCGGCGCAGGTACTGCCGTAGACGGAGAGGCGATTGCCGCCGTCCGGCACGACCTCGACGGACCGCCGGGCCGCGCGGGCCTCCTTCGAGAGCGCGGCCGCGAGCCTGGCGGCCTGCGGGCTGCGGACGACGACACGGGGACGCAGCCGTGTGCGGGCGAAGTCCTCGGCCTCCTGGTCGGCGACGACCCGGCCCCGCTCCAGCGTGACGATCCGGTCGGCGGTGCGGGCGGCCTCCTTGGGGTCGGCGGTGGTGAGCAGCACTGTGCCGCCTTGAGCGGCGTGTGCGCGCAGCATTCCGTGCAGCCACCGGCCCTCGCGGGGGTTGAGGCCCGCTGTGGGGCTGTCGAGCACAAGGGTGTGGGGGTCGGGGAGCAGAGCACAGGCGAGACCGAGGCGTCGGTCCACGCCGCGCGAGAGGGTGCCGAGGCGCTCGTGGCGCAGACTGACGAGGCCGACGACCTCCAGGACTTCGTCGGCTCTGCGCGCCGGGACCCCGGCGGCGGCGCACAGCATGCGGAGGTGGCCGCGGACCGTACGGGCCGGATGCCCCGGAACGTCTCCGAGCAGCACACCCACCTCGTGCGACGGATGGGGGATGTGGTGCAGCGGGCGCCCTCTGAAGTGGGCGACACCACGGCCGTGTTGGAGTTCGAGCATGAGTTTCAGAGCCGTGTTCTTGCCCGAGTCCGCCGGGCCGAGCAGCGTGGTCACGCGGCCCCCGTGCGCCTCGAAGGAGACGTCGTCGACCGCGGGCGGAAGGCCCTTGCGGTGGTTGCTGGTCAGTCCGAAGGCCTGGATCACCTGAAGCAAGATAGCGCGCTATATCCGATTTGCCAGGTATCGCACGGCGTGCTGCGGCAGCAGACGACCGGTTGGCCCGCCGCCCTGCCGGTCATTGCCGGACGGCCCGCGCAATGACGGCTTCCGGCTGCCGGGTTCAGACCTCGGGGCGGAGCATCGGAGGGTTGAGCAGTGTGGCGCCGCCCGCACGGAACAGCTGGGCGGGGCGGCCGCCCTGCCGGGTGGTGGTGCCGCCGGTGGGGACCAGGAAGCCGGGCGTCCCCGTCACCTTGCGGTGGAAGTTGCGAGGGTCGAGCGCCACGCCCCACACCGCCTCGTAGACCCGCCGCAGCTCGCCGACGGTGAACTCGGTGGGGCAGAACGCCGTGGCCAGCGACGAGTACTCGATCTTGGAGCGGGCGCGCTCCACGCCGTCGGAGAGGATCTGGGCGTGGTCGAAGGCGAGCGGTGCGACGGGTTCGCCGTCACGGCCGTAACCGCCCTGCTGCAACAGTTCCTCCACGGGTGCCCAGCGCGCGTTGCTGGCGTCGCCGCCGGCGCGGGGCGCCGGGAGATCCGGGGCGAGCGCGAGATGGGCGACGCTCACCACACGCATCCGCGGGTCCCGCTTGGGGTCGCCGTAGGTGGCGAGCTGTTCGAGGTGAGCACCGTTGTCCTGGGCGGGGACGTCCGGGTCGTGGGCGCGCAGCCCCGTCTCCTCGGCGAGCTCGCGCGCCGCTGCCTGGGAAAGATCCTCGTCGTCCCGTACGAAGCCGCCGGGAAGCGCCCAACGCCCCTGGAACGGCGATTCCCCCCTGCGTACCGCCAGCGCGCACAGGGCATGGCGGCGCACGGTCAGCACGACCAGGTCCACGGTGACGGCAAAGGGCGGGAAGGCTGACGGGTCGTAGGGCATGTCGCGATCATAGTCGTCTTCCTGACGATAAACACTCCCTTCTTCGGTCCCGTCGACGGCTGATCCACCCCGCTCGAAGCGCACCTCGCGGCAGCCTCCCGCCCGGGCTTCCGAGGGACGGTGCACTGCCCCGCGGGGTGTGATGCGGCTTGCGGGTGGTCGCTTGCGGTCACCCTCCCAGCTGGAGTCCTTCGGCCGCCTCCTCGACCATGGCGAGGCCGAGTCTGCCGACCCGCACCGAGAACGGCGCGCCCGCGACGCGCAGGCCGGTCAGACCGATCTCGCCCAGGGGCGCGCTGCGCACGGGACGCAGCGTGACGGTGCCGGCCGGGGCGTCGGGGCGGATCCCGGCGAGGGTGGTCAGCATCAGGATCCCGGCGGCTGCCGCGACGGCCGCCGGGCGGCAGGCCGCGGGGTGCGGTACGGGAGCGCTCCCGCCGGTGCGCTGCTCCCCCGCGTACATCTCCGGCAGTCGGTGGCCGAAGGCGTCGGCTGCCGCCAGGACCCCGCGCAGCAGCGGGGTCGCTTCCCTCTCGTACCCCGCGGCGGCCAGACCCGCGACGGCCACGGCTGTCTCCTGGACCCGCACGGCACCGCCGCGGTGACCGAGGGGGTTGTACCCCGCTTCGTCGGCGCCGAGCCCGCGCAGTCCCCAGCCGGAGTCCATCGCCGGGCCGCCGAGCAGTCGGACGAGCTGCTCCGTCCGCACCTCGTCCAGCAGACCCGGTGCCAGTTCGCCTCCGCCGAGCAGGCCGGTGTCGAGCAGGTGGACGGCGAAGGCGCCGAGGTGCGTCAGCAGGCGTCCGTCGGAGGCACGCGCGGCCGCAGGCCGACCGCCGCCGGGGTGTTCGACCCAGAAGTCCTCCCGGAACGCGCTCCCCAGTGCTCTCGCCCACTGCCGTAGCCCGTCACCTCCGGGCCGTCCGCAGGCGTCCAGCAGATCGGCGCCCAGCAGTGCGGCACGGTGGGCGTGGGCCTGCGTCTCGCAGCGGGCGGGGCCGTCGGTCTGCGGGTCGTACAGGTAGGTCCCGTCGCCCACCGTGGTCCGCAGCCAGGTCAGACAGCGTTCGGCCGCCGGCAGCAGCTCCTCGGTCTCCCGCTCGGGCAGCCCCCAGCGGCGCGCCTCGGCGAGAAGCACCGGGAACAGCACGGTGGCCTCGGTGGACGTACAGGTCGGAGGCAGCCGCGGGCCCGCGTCCCGCAGCGGGCCGGGGATCGCGCCCGAGCCCGGGAGCTGGGTGCGGGCGAGGACGCGCAGCGTGCTCGCGGCCAGCCGGGTGCCGAGCGGCAGGGCCATCCTGGCCGCGGTGAGCGCCTCGGCGGGCGCCAGGCCGCAGCGCCAGGGCACCCCGGCCGCGAGATAGGTGTCGGCGGGGTGCGTCGGGTCGCGCAGCAACAGTGCCTGGAGGTCCTCGACGCTGACCCGCATCAGGGCCTGAGCGCCCGGATGCTCACCGGTCGCCCGCGCGGCGGCGAGCGGAGTCGTCGCCGTCCGGCCCACCGCGCGGACGGACCCGGGGCCGTCCGATCGCACGCGCAGTTCCAGAGTCGTCCTGCCCCCGGGAGGCAGTTCGACGTCCCAGCGCAGCAGTCCCGCCGAGGCCAGCGCGTCGGCCGGCGGCGGATCGGCGGTGACCGCCGACGTGCCGACGGCGCAGGACCAGCGCAGGCCGCCGTCATGGACGCTGGCGGGCAGTTCGGGCCCCGCGGTCCCGGACGCGATGGCACCGAGGTCGGCCAGGTCGGTACCCAGAGCCACCTCGACCGGGAAACGCAGGGGGCGTGGCGATGTGCTGTGCAGCGTGATCCGCTCCGTACCGTCCGCGTGACGGATCCGCTCGACGACGATGTCCGGATCGGGGCCCGCGCCGGGCGAGGAGCGCAGCGTCCCCAGGAAGCGGGCCTGGTCCGCCGCGGTCATCCGCGCCTGGACCGCCAGTGGTTCGCGCCCGGCCACGCGGACCTGACAACGGGACAGCAGACGTCGGCCCGCTCGGTAGTACCCCTCAAGCCCTCGGCCGGTGAGCTGCGCCTGATCCGTGGAGATCGCGAGCCCGGGAAGGGCCACGCAGATCAACGCGGTGTGGGTGGGGGGCAGATCGGCGGCGCGGCGCGGTGTGGGGAGCGGGGTCGACTGCGGAGCTCCTCCCGACGTGGAGGTGGAGGGGCGGCGCGCTTGGCTGCCGCGCGGGGACGGCGCCCACGCGCGGTTCGTCGGCCAGGTCGGCTGCGTTCGGCCTGCGGGCGCAGGAGGCGAAGGAGGTGAAGGAGGTGAAGCGGGTAATCCGTCTCCCGTGGGCCGGGCGGTGCCGTCCTGGCCCCCGGGCGACTGCCCCGGGCGGTCGGTCGCCGCCGACCGTCCCGGGTCCGAGGGCGCGGGCGGCTGGTTCCGGGCCGCACCGGAGTCGTCCGCGGCCCGCGGATCCGCGCCGGGTGGGAACGGTGGTGCGGGCCGCCCAGCGGCGAAGGGGGTATGGGCGGCGGAGGGCGGAGTGGGCTGGTGTCTGTGCATACGGTGGCTTCTTCTGCGCTCTGTGCGCCCCTGGCGTGGGCGGCGCCGGGCGGAGTGCTGGGGGGGTACGTGGAATGTGGCGGCGCGCCCCGTCCACGCGTTCCGCCACTCAGGTGAACGGCGTCGGGAACCCCCGGGACACGGCCCTGCCGGGACAGCCCCACCGAATGGAGGTGTTACAGCGCCCCCGGCTCTTCGACTCCGGCTCCGGGGCGCGGGTGCGGGATGGGTCCCGTGACCCGTTCCACCGCCGCCACTCGCGTGAGGGAGCGCGTCAGCGGCGGGGGGTCGTTGTCCCGACGACTCAAGCCTCCCCCTCGGTGTCACCGCGGCCGAGGCGCACGCCTCCCGCGTCACCCGCAGCCCGGCGCCGCCCGACGGCCTTCCTCGTCCCCGTACCGGGCGGACGCGTGTGGCCCGACGCAGTGGTACCGGAGCGGTCCTCCGCCGTACCGGCCCGCCGGGCGCGACGTCGGCGCCGGGACCCTTCCGCCGTAGTGGGGGCGAGGGCGGTCGCGGGGCTCGCGACGGAGCCCGACGCCGGTGCGGCCGCGTCATCGGCGACCGGCTCGGTCGTCCCGTCCGAGGCGAGGGCGTCGGTCTCCGCGCGTCCCGCTTCGATCGCCTGCTCAGCTTCGACCGGCCGTTCAGCCTGCTCGAACGCGGGACGCCCGCGGCGCTCGCGTTCCAGGCGCTCGGCGCGCAGGCAGCGGCGTACCGACTCCGGATCAAGGCCCTCGTTGCAGGCCTGGTGCAGCAGACGGGCGAAGAGGTACTCCGAGTCGGCCCCCAAGGCCATGGCCAGCGCTTCCCTGGCCTCCAGTTCGTCGCCTGCCGACCACGCGACCCAGCCGGCCAGGGTGAGCGGCGCGGCGGCGTGCTCACCGTAGGACCCCACGCAGCGGCGGGCCAGTGCGCGCCAGAGCCGGAGTGCGGGGCCGGCCTCGTCGCCCTCCATCCATGCGGCGGCCCAGTCGCGGGTGGTGCGGTCCTGAAGTCCGAGGATGAGCACCGCGGCTTCGGTGTGCTCCAGCAGTTCGTCGTCGCGGGCGTCGGCCATGAGCGTGCCGGAGACGGCAGGCGCCTCGACGTAGCGACGCATGACCTGCCGGGCCAGCGCCATGGTCTCCTCCGCCACCTGGGCGCGGCTCGTGTCGTCCAGGATCCTGGGGACCAGCTTCCGGCCGGCGCAGTCCAGGGCCGCCTCCTGGTCGAGCGCTGCCGCCGTCTCCCGGGGCAGCAGCCGGGCCCGCAGTTCGCGCAGGGTGCCGCGCACCTGGAGCCCGGCGTAGGTGGCTGCGGCGGCCAGTACGGAGGTGCCGGGCAGACCCATCGCGATACCTTCGGCCGGACAGCAGGCCTCGCCGGTGCAGCAGTACGACCACAAGCGGCCGCCCGAGACGCACAGCGCCTCGACGACCGGCGCGTCGAGGAGACCGCATTCGACACGGATGCGCTGGGCCAGGGGGCGCAGCCGCTCCATGACCTGTCGACCCGATTCCCCCTGGCCCGGCTCCTGGCAGAGGTAGGCGACCATCTGCGCGGGCCGGCGGCCCCTGCGCTCGCTGCCGGTCACCAGTCCGTGCGCCAACTGCCGGGCTGCCGAGGCCCAGTCGTCGGGGGCGGCCGGAATGCCCAGCCGGGCCCTGCCGCCGAACCGGCCCCGGCCGCCCTGGTCGTGCAGGGCGGCCAGGACGATGCTGTCCTCCGGTCGGTACCCGAGCAGATAGGGCAGGGCGTCGGCCAGTTCGGCCGGGGTGCGCAGGGTGACGTGGTGGGTGTCGGCGGGCCCCGCGAAGGCGTGGTGCTCGATGCCCGCGTGACGTGCCATGTCGCCGTTTTCGAACGATCCAGTCGTTTCGCCGTGATTCGTCATGCGCCGACAATCTCGCGGATTGCGAAGTTCCGCTTGACCCTGTGGACAACTCCGATCAGGGACACATCATCACGACGGAACCACGACAGGACCACGACGGAACCACGAGGGAACCGCGGCGGACCCGCGACGGATTCCGGCGCATCCGCCGCCTGTCAGTGCGGTCGTGTTGTATGGACCGCATGGAGCACACGAGCAACGCGGATCTCCGGGCGGCCGCCGACACGGTCCTCGCCCGGCTCGTCGGGGACCCCACCGGCGCGGCCCGGCTGCGCGAGGACCAGTGGCGGGCGATCGAGGCGCTGGTCGCCGAGAAGCGCCGGGCGCTGGTGGTGCAGCGCACGGGGTGGGGAAAGTCCGCGGTCTACTTCGTGGCGACCTCACTGCTGCGGGCCCGGGGCAGCGGTCCGACGGTGATCGTCTCCCCGTTGCTCGCGCTGATGCGCAACCAGGTCGACGCCGCGGCCCGGGCCGGTATCCACGCCCGGACCATCAACTCCGCGAACACGGAGGAGTGGGAGACCGTCCAGGAGGAGATCGCCGCAGGCGCGGTGGACGTCCTGCTGGTCAGCCCGGAGCGGCTGAACAACCCGGACTTCCGCGACCAGGTGCTGCCGAAGCTGGCCGCCGCCACCGGACTTCTCGTCGTGGACGAGGCCCACTGCATCTCCGACTGGGGCCACGACTTCCGCCCCGACTACCGGCGCCTGCGGACCATGCTCGCCGATCTCCCGACGGGCGTGCCGGTGCTCGCGACCACCGCCACCGCCAACGCGCGCGTGACCGCCGATGTCGCCGAACAACTCGGCACCGGGGGCACGTCGGACGCCCTGGTGCTGCGCGGCGCGCTGGACCGGGACAGCCTGAGTCTGGGGGTGTTGCCGCTGCCGGACGCCGCTCACCGGATGGCGTGGCTCGCCGACCACCTGGACGAGCTGCCGGGGTCGGGGATCATCTACACGCTCACCGTGGCAGCCGCCGAGGAGGTCTCCGCCTTCCTGCGGCAGCGCGGACACACCGTGGCCTCGTACACGGGAAAGACGGAGAACGCCGACCGGCAGCAGGCCGAGGACGATCTGCTCGGCAACAAGGTCAAGGCGCTGGTCGCCACCTCCGCACTCGGGATGGGCTTCGACAAACCCGACCTGGGCTTCGTGGTGCACCTGGGGTCGCCCTCCTCCCCCATCGCCTACTACCAGCAGGTCGGCCGTGCCGGCCGCGGTGTCGAGCACGCCGAAGTGCTCCTCCTTCCCGGGAAGGAGGACGAGGCGATCTGGGAGTACTTCGCCTCGCTCGCCTTCCCGCCGGAGGATCTGGTGCGCAGGACCATCGACGTGCTCGCCCACGCGGGCCGGCCGATGTCGCTGCCCGCCCTGGAGCCGTTGGTGGAACTGCGCCGCTCCCGGCTGGAGACGATGCTCAAGGTGCTCGACGTGGACGGGGCGGTCCGGCGGGTCAAGGGCGGCTGGGTCGCCACCGGGCAGCCGTGGACCTACGACACGGACCGGTACGCCTGGGTGGCGCGGCAGCGAAAGGCCGAGCAGCAGGCGATGCGCGAGTACGCGCGGACGACGGACTGCCGGATGGAGTTCCTCCAGCGGCAGCTCGACGACGAGGGCGCCAAACCCTGCGGCCGGTGCGACAACTGCGCGGGGGCGCGCTTCGTCGCCGACACGTCCTCGGGCTCGGTGGAGGCCGCGCGAGGCGATCTGGGCCGGGCCGGCGTCGAGGTGGAGCCCCGTCGCATGTGGCCCACGGGGCTACCGGCGATCGGAGTGGAGCTCAAGGGGCGGATTCCCGCCGCCGAACAGGCCGCTTCGGGGCGTGCGCTGGGGCGATTGTCGGACATCGGCTGGGGAAACCGGCTGCGGCCGATGCTCGCGCCCACGGCCCCCGACGGGCCGGTTCCGGACGACGTGGCGAAGGCCGTGGTGGGTGTGCTGGCCGACTGGGCGAAGGGCCCCGACGGGTGGGCCTCGGGCGCTGCGGACGCCCGGCAGCGTCCGGTGGGCGTGGTCACGGTCGCCTCCCGCACCCGGCCGCGGCTGGTGCAGTCCCTGGGCGCCCGTATCGCGGAGGTCGGGCGTCTGCCGCTGCTCGGCAGCATGGAGTACGCGGGGGACGCCGCCGCGGTCTTCCGCAGCAACAGTGCCCAGCGCCTGAAGGCGCTCGACGGGGCACTGACCGTGCCGCCCGCGCTCGCGGCCGCGCTCGCCGAGGCCCGGGGGCCGGTCCTGCTGGTGGACGACTTCACCGAGACCGGCTGGACGCTGGCGGTGGCGGCCCGGATGCTGCGCCGGGCCGGAGCCCAGGAGGTGTTGCCGCTGGTGCTCGCGGTGCAGGGCTGACCGGACGCGGGACATGGGCACGGACGCTCGAATTCACCGCTCTCCGTTCCCTCACCGGCGTCGAACGGACCGTACGAAGCCGTCCCACGTATCACCGGGTGAAACACGGGGTAGGGATATAAGTCACACACGGCCACATACAGGTCGGTGGCCCCATTTGCTCGTTGCCGCATCCAAGTTCGACAGCAAGAATTGAGGTCCGCTCCCCGCACGGCTCGTCCGTGACCAGGTAGGGCTTTGCTGCGGTGCGCGCTCCCCCGAATCCGACCCGCCCGCAGTGGGCGCGTAGCCGAAGGGAGGACCGTGACCTTCGGATTCGCTCCGTCCTCGGCAGCATCGTTGTCGACATCCACGTCCGCCGCTTCCGTCACCCGCATGCTCGAACCCGCGGAGTGGGCCGCAGCAGGGATTCCTCTGCTGCGCAACCCGCGCGAGGTCGTCAGCGGCCTCCATTCCCGGCACAGCCCTCGGCCGGCGATGGCGGTCGTGGCGGTCCTCGACCAGGAGGAACGCGTGCAGGCGAGTGCCTCCTTCGTCCGCCGGTCGGCTCCGGCCGACGGCTGGATGTTCCGTAACGCGCTGCTCGCCCAACTACGCCGGGTCATTCCGCATGACCTGCGGCGCCGCACCCCGGTACGCACCGCGGTGCTGCTCTACTGCCGTGAGGGCGACGCCCGCTGGACGGAGGAGGACGGCGCCTGGATGTGGGGGCTGCGCGACGCCTGCACCCTGCACGGGCTGCGGTGCGGGGCGTACATCACGCTGACCGACGACGGCTGGCAGGTGTTCGGCGAGGGCCGTGGTGGCCGTCGTCCGGCTGCCGACTCGGCGCCGGAGCCCTTCGCTCTGTCCGAGATGCCGCCGCGCATCCCCCGTACCGGTGGCGCAGCTTCGGAGGTCCTGCTGCGGGCGGCCGCCCGCTGAGGACCGACTGCCCGGTGGCACCGGCGGAGTTCCGGCCGCTGCGGTCCGGGTGCTCCAGCGGCAACGGGGCCGTGCGTCGCGGTGCCCTCAGGGCACCGCGAGCCGCACGGCTTCCTGCCGGGCGGTGCGCGACTTCCGTACGCAACGTGACTGCACCGTGCGAAGCGTGACCTTCGTGCGGAGCACGGCTTCCCCATGGGGTGCTCGGCGCGACGACGCGACGACGCGAAGCTGCCCCTGTCCGCCGGATTTCAGGATTCCCCGGAATTCCTACGGACCGACGGCCGCCCAACGGCATGGACCGGTGGACGCCGAGCGCCATCGACCCGGACGCCGGCCTCCGAAGGCCACGGCCCGGCGCACGCCGACCGCCGAAGACGACGGACCAACGGACGACGGCCGTCACGGCCCGGCAGCCACCGAAAGCCAAAGCCCGGCGGACGCCAACCGTCATGGACGACGGCCGCCACCGGTCCCCGACCGGCCGCGGGCCCGGCCGTCGGGCCGGGCGGTGCAGCCCGCGCTGCGGTGCGGCCTCCGTACGGCAGGCATCCCCGGAACGGGCAAAGGCGCGCCCGGAGGGCGCGCCCACGGCCGTCCGGGCATGCCGAGGCGCCCACCGTGCCGACGCCGCCGCAGCGGCATCTCCGTCGCTCCGGCGTCCGCCGGAACCGACGTGCTGGATTCAGGCGCCCGCGCCCGGCAGCGCGTTGATCTGCTGCGGGTCACCGCAGACGATCAGCAGCACACCGGCCTTGGCCTGAGCGAGCGACAGAGCGGAGGCGGCAGCGTCGGCCGGGCCACCGTTGACGGCCACGACGACCACGGGACGGGATCTCGCACGGCCCGCGATGGTGACGTCGGTGTAGAAGACGTCGTCTCGCGCGTCGTCCTGCGCCCAGTAGGAGGCTTCGCCGAAGGACAGCTCGTGAGCGGCCCAGGGGTGCGGATCGCCGGTGGTGAGCACAAGGACCTCACCGGGGACACGACCCGAGTCCAGGAGCAGGTCCACGGCCTCCTCCGCGGCGTCGAGCGCGCCCTCGGCCGAAGCCGGGATCAGCTGGAGCTGCGGAGTCGCCGGGGCGGCGGGAACGGGAACAGCGGGGCCCGACGGTTCGGGCTTGGCCACGTCGCGCGGAGTGCGTTGCATCGGCGGCGCGGGCCGAAGAGGTCCGGGACGACCGGGGCGTGATGGCGCCGCGGGACGTGGGCCGGGTACGGGGCGGGGGGTCGGCGCAGTACGGCCGCTGGCCGGAGTGGCGCGGGGACCCTGGGCACTCTCGTGAATCTGAGGCTCCTCGGGAATGAGAGGCATGAGCTGTTATTTATCAAACATTGGTGCGGCTCGCGTCAGCGGGTGACACATCGGCGCGAGCGGAATCGTCAGAAGTCGAAGCCGAGCTGACCCTCGATCTCCGGAACGCGTCCTTCCGCCCAGCTGCGGGCCTTCTTGAGATGCCGCCACTGGGGCAGCGCATCAAGATACGCCCACGACAACCGGTGGTACGGGGTGGGGCCCCGCTCCTCCAGCGCGGCCTTGTGGACGGGCGACGGATAGCCCGCGTTGTCCGCAAAGCCGAAGTCTGCATGGTCGATGCCGAGTTCGGCCATCATTTTGTCGCGCTGCACCTTGGCGATCACCGAGGCCGCCGCGACGGCCACACAGGACCGGTCGCCCTTGATGACCGTGCGCACCTGCCAGGGCGCGCCCAGGTAGTCGTGCTTCCCGTCGAGGATCACCGCGTCGGGCCGGACCGGCAGGGCGTCGAGGGCGCGCACCGCCGCCAGCCGCAGCGCCGCCGTCATCCCCAGGTCGTCGATCTCCTCCGGAGAGGAGTGACCCAAGGCGTACGACGTCACCCACGTCCGGAGTTCCAGGTCGAGTTCGGTGCGCCGCTTGACGGTGAGCAGCTTCGAGTCGGTGAGCCCCTGCGGGGGCCGGCGCAGTCCGGTGACCGCCGCGCAGACGGTGACGGGCCCGGCCCACGCACCGCGCCCCACTTCGTCGACGCCGGCAATGACCTTCGCTCCGGTCGTGGCGCGCAGGGAGCGCTCGACGGTGTGGGTAGGTGGTTCGTACGGCATGGCGCCCTTAGCCTACGCCGCCCGGATCCCCGTGCGACACCCCGGTTTGCCCGAGCGGTCTCGGCGCCCGTCCGGAACGCCCTCAGGTGCCGGCGGGACGCAGCAGCGGCATCATCAGCTGGTCGATCATCTCCTCGATCTCCCGATCGCTCCATTCGCTCACGCACATCTTCGATCGGTACATCATCATGGCCGGGATGGCGTCGAGAACGTAGCCGTTGACCGCGTCGGGCCGGACCTCGTTCCGCCCGATACCGCGCTCGACGATCTCGCGCAGGAGCCTTATGGTCGGCTCCACGACCCCTTCGACGATCACCTGATGGAAGCGTTCGGCCTGCGCCTGGTCGCATTCGTGAACCACCGAGCGCAGGGCGAACCCGGGGCGCGAGAACATCGCCGCGCGGGCCTGCGAGCACAGCGCGATCAGGTCCGAGCGCACGCTGCCCAGATCGGGGGCCGCGTCCAGTCGCGGCAGGCCGGCCTGGAGCGCGTCCGCGACCAGATCCTCCTTCGACGGCCATCGCCGGTAGACCGCGGCCTTGCCCGTCTGGGCGCCGGCGGCGACCCCTTCCATCGTGAGGCCGTTCCAGCCGACCGTGCCGAGTTGCTCCAGCGCGGCGTCCAGGATCGCGCGTTCGAGTACGACGCCGCGCCGACGGAGCGAGGCCGCCTGAGCGGGGGCGGCCGTCCAGCGCGAAGTAACCATCTGAGCGTCTCCAGCGAGCAGGGGAAGCGGGCGTTCCGGGGACAAGGGGCGTGCGGTGCGGCGCCGTTGGGGACACGCCGGACGACGAAGCATTAAGTGAACGCTTGCGTTCACTATCGGGGACTCACTACCGTTGACGCGACAGTGAACGCGAGCGTTCACTAACGCTCTTGTGGGGGACTCATGGTGACTACCTCTCAGTTGTCCGAAAACCAGAAGCCAGGAGCGGCGCGCCGGGAGGGGCATCCCGGCATAGCGCTCACCGTCATCGCGGCCTGCCAACTCATGGTGGTACTCGACGCGACGATTGTGAACATCGCTCTGCCGCACATTCAAGACGCGCTCGAATTCAGCACGACCGATCTCACCTGGGTGGTCAGCGCCTACACCCTCACCTTCGGCGGGCTGCTGCTGCTCGGAGCGCGGGCAGGTGACATCCTGGGCCGCCGCCGGGTGTTCATGACCGGCATCCTGCTGTTCACCTTCGCCTCGCTCCTGGGCGGACTCGCCCAGGAGCCCTGGCAGTTGCTCGCGGCGCGCGCCCTGCAAGGCATGGGGGGCGCGATCGCGTCGCCCACCTCGCTGGCGCTCATCACCACCACCTTCCCGGAGGGCCCGGAACGCAACCGGGCCTTCGGTGTGTTCGCCGCCGTGTCCGCGGGCGGCGGGGCCATCGGTCTGCTCGCGGGAGGCATGCTCACCCAGTGGCTCGACTGGCGCTGGGTGCTCTTCGTCAACGTGCCGATCGGGGTGCTGATAGCCGTACTGGCCCCGCTCTACATCAACGAGTCCGAACGCCACCCCGGACGCTTCGACATCGCGGGCGCCCTGGCCTCGACGGTCGGCATGGCGTCCTTGGTGTACGGCTTCATCCGAGCCGCCGAGGAGGGCTGGCGGGACGGTCTCGCCCGCGGTTCCTTCGGGGTCGCGGCCGTGCTGCTGCTGGCCTTCGTGCTCATCGAGCGGCGGGCGCGGGAGCCGATCACCCCGCTGCGGATGTTCAGCGACCGCAACCGCTCGGGCACGTACGTGATCATGCTGAGCCTGGCGGCGGCGATGTTCGGCATGTTCTTCTACATCGTGCTGTTCGTGCAGAACGTGCTCGGCTACAGCCCGATCAAGGCGGGTCTCGCCTTCCTCCCGGTGACGGCCGCGATCGCGGTGGGCGCCGGACTGTCGCAGCGCTTCCTGCCGGTGCTCGGCCCCAAGCCGTTCCTGCTCACCGGCTCCGCACTCGTGGTGGTCGGGCTCGCCTGGCAGTCCCTCATCAGCCCCGACAGCTCCTACGCGGGCGGGGTACTGGGTCCGATGCTGGTGTTCGGCTTCGGCATGGGTCTGAACTTCGTCACGGTGACGGTGACCGCGGTCTCCGGGGTCGCCCAGCACGAGGCGGGCGCCGCGTCCGGACTGCTCAACGCGACGCAGCAGGTGGGCGGTTCGCTCGGCCTGTCCATTCTGACGACCGTGTTCGGCACGGCCAGCAAGAACGAGGCGGAGAAGCAGCTGCCGAAGTTCCTCGCCGACGGTTCGGCGGAACAGAAGGCGGAGTTCGCAAAGACGCACCAACTGCCCGCACCCTGGGGGCACGAGGTGCTCGCTCAGGGCATCTCCACCGCGTTCGTACCGGCCGCCGCCATGGCCCTGCTCGCCCTGGTGACGGCCTGGCTGGTGATCCGGGTCCGCAGGAGCGATCTGGAGGCACTCGCGGGAACGGCGGGCCCCGCGGCCGGCTGATCCGGCCGGCCCGACGAGGCGCCAGGGGTGACCGGGCCGCGCCCGACGGTCCCATGACGGGGCCGTCGGCGGTCCGGTCCCCCGCTTCGGCTCACGAGGAGGTCGGCACGGCCCAGTCCGGCAGGGCTTCCGTCTGCTCCAGCCAGCCGGACGGCGGCGCCCCCGCCTTGCCCGCGGCCAGCACCCCGCCCACGATGGCGCAGGTCGTGTCCACGTCTCCGCCGACCTGCGCGGTCGTCCAGAACGCCTGCTCGTAGTCACCCAGCGCTCGTGCCGCGGACCAGAGGGCGAAGGGCACCGTGTCATGGGCGGTCGTACGCCGTCCGCAGCCCAGGACGGCCGCGACCGTGCCCGCGTCGCCGTAGTCCAGCATGCTCCGGGCGCGCCGCAGGCCCGCGCCGACGGCGCTCCTCGGGATCAGCGCGACGACTCCGTCCAGCAGGTCCTCGGCGCTGGGCGGCCCACCCGGGGCGCCCGCCAGCGCGGCGGCAGCGGCGACGGCCATGGCGCCGACGACGGCCTCACGGTGCTGGTGCGTCGGGTAGGCGGAGATCTCCGCCTGGTGGGTCGCCTGCTCGGGATCGTCCGCGTAGTAGGCGCCCAGGGGGGCGATCCGCATCGCGGCGCCGTTGCCCCACGAGCCCTGTCCGTTGAAGAGCGCCGCGGCCAGCTCACGCCAGTCGCCGCCTTCCCGGACGAGGCGCAGCAGGCGGTTGACCGCGGGGCCGTACCCGCGGTCGAAGTCGTGGTGCTCGGCGAAGGACCTGGCCAGGGCGTCCTGGTCGATGCGGTGGTGGGCGGACAGGACGGCGACCACGGAGCACGCCATCTCGGTGTCGTCGGTCCACTGCCAGGGGCCGGGCGGCAGCTCGCGCCGCTTGAGCAGGGGATAGTTCACGGGCACGAAGAACTGCGAGCCGAGTGCGTCCCCCACCGCCAGTCCGCGCAGGCTCGCCAGGGCGCGCTCCAGGCGCCCGTCACGTGAGGAATCAGGGGTCATCGCTCTCCCACTCTATCCGGTGATCCCGTACGGCTCCGGATCCCGCCAGCGTACGAACGGCCGGTCCAGCGTGTACCGGTCGTCGTCCCCGAGAACGAGCATCCTGACCTCCGCGTTCCCCGGATTCGACAGCGACTCGAATTCCGCGACCGTCCAGTGGAACCAGCGCATGCAGAACAGGCGCATGGCGAGTCCGTGGGTCACCAGGAGCACGTTCGGCGGGTGGTCGGGGTCCTCGAAGCTGCGGAACAGGCTCTCCAGGAAGCCGCCGACCCGGTCGTACACATCGGCACCGGACTCGCCCTGGGGGAAGCGGAAGAAGAAGTGCCCGTAGGCGTCCCGATAGGTCTTCTGGAGCCGCACGTCGTCGCGCTCCTGCCAGTTCCCCCAGTCCTGCTCGCGCAGCCGCGGCTCCTCGCGCACGCGTATGAGCTCGGGGTCGAGATGGAAGGCCCGGAAGGTCTCGTGGGTACGGCGGTACGGGGAGACGTACACGCTGACACGCTCGCGGCCGAACACCTCGCGCAGGCGTTTGCCCGTCTCCTCGGCCTGCCGCCAGCCCCGTTCGGTCAGGGCGAGGGCATGGTCGGGTTCCCGCTCGTAGACGGTGTCATCAACGTTGCCCGTCGACTCGCCGTGCCGGACAAGGACGATGCGCCGTGGTCGTGCCATGCCAAAACCCTAGATCGAGTGACGGCTCGACGAAGACTTCAACGACCCGTATACGGCGTAGGTCACACAGTTCTCACACCAGGGGCCACATCAGCACCATGTCGACCGAGCCGGACCCCACCCGGGTCGACCGGGTCGAGGCCGCGCGAAAGCACCCGATCAGCACATCGCATACCGTACGGACATTCGATTCAGATGAGACATCCGGTCACCGGCCCGGCGCTCGTCACACCGTCCAGCCCGGCTCCATCTCCACGATGTCCCCGGTCAGCGCGGCGACGTCCGCCTCCAGCTGGGCCCGCAGCGCGAGCCGCTCCACCCGCTCGGCGCGGTACTTGCCGTGCTCGGCCGCCGAGCGCCACATGGACAGGACCATGAACTCGGGTCCCGGCGCCTCGCCGAACAGCCCGCGGATCATGCCGGGCGAACCGGCCATCGCGGGGTTCCAGACCTTCTCTTGCATGAGGGTGAAGTGTTCGGCGCGCTCCTCGTGGACACGGCAGAGGGCCACCCGGAGCAGGTCCGCGTCCGTGAAGCGCGGCTCGAAGCCGGTCTTCACGTCGAAGCGGTGGTCGAACAGTTTGACCTGGCTGTCCTTGAACGTGCCGGCCTGCGACGCCGCCAGCCGGTCATGGGAACGGGCCATGAAGGAGTCGTAGAAGGCACGGCTCTCCCAGAACGCGAAGACATGCGCCACCGAGGGCCGTGCCCTGCTCCAGCC
>NZ_VJZD01000206.1 GCF_009377175.1 Streptomyces adustus | reverse complement strand
GCCCCCGAACCGCCCGCCGACCCCGCGCCGACCGCGCCCACGGGCTACGCCCGGGTCTTCGCGGTCCGCGAGTTCCGTGCCGTCTTCGCCGCCCACCTGCTGTCCATGCTCGGCGTGGTCGTCGCCGAGATCGCGCTGTCCGTCCTGGTCTACGACCTGACCGGCTCCCCCCTGCTGAGCGCGCTGGCCTTCGCGCTCGGCTTCCTGCCCTATCTGATCGGCGGCACCCTGCTCGCCGGGGTCGCCGACCGCCACCCGGCCCGCCGCGTGCTGGTGGTGTGCGACCTGGTCTGCGCGGGATGCGTGGCGCTGATGGTGACGCCGGGCGCGCCCATCGCCGTACTGCTGGCGCTGCGCTGTGTGCTCGCCGTCGTCTCGCCGGTGTTCTCCGGGACCCGGATGGCCACCCTCGCCGACGTCCTCGGCGACGGCGACCTGTTCGTCCTGGGCCGCTCCCTGCTGCGGATCGTCGCGCAGAGCGCGCTGCTCGTCGGCTACGGGCTGGGCGGCCTGCTGCTCACCGTGGTCTCCCCGCGCCACGCGCTGCTGGTCACCGTCGGCACCTTCCTGTCCTCGGCGGCCCTGCTGCGGCTGGGCACCCGGCGCCGCCCGGCCCGCGCCCGCGGCACCGGCGCGCTGGTGGGCGACTCCCTGCGCGGGGCCCGGCAGGTGCTCGCCGACCGGCGGGTACGGGTCCTGCTGCTGCTGTCCTGGGTGCCGCCGATGTTCTCCGTGGCACCGGAGGCACTGGCCGCGCCCTACGCCGACGGCCTCGGCGTCGGCTCCACCGGCCTGGGCCTGCTGATGTGCGCCCTGCCGGTCGGCACGATCGCCGGGGAACTGTTCGCGGGCGCCCGGCTGCGGCCCGCCACCCGCGAACGCGTCGCGCTGCCGCTGGTCTGCTTCACCCTGCTGCCCTACCTCGGCTACGCCCTCCACCCCGGCCTGGCCGTCTCCCTGCTGCTGCTCCTGATCGCGGGCGCGGGCTCCGCGTACACGCTCGGCGTCGACCAGTGGCTGGTGCGGGACGTGCCGGAGGAGGTGCGCGGCCGGGCGATGACCCTGCTGACCGCCGGACTGATGACGCTCCAGGGCCTGGGCATGGCGCTGGCCGGTGTGGCGGCCGAGGCGGTGGGCGTGCCGGCGGCCGTCGCGGGGGCCGGGGCGCTGGGCGCGGTGTGCTGCGCGCTGCTCGCCGTACAGGCCCGGCGGACCGAAGGGCGAGACAGGGCTGACCGTGATATGACCGACGGGTAATGTCTGACGACGTGCCGAAGCCCCTCAGCCTTCCCTTCGATCCCATCGCCCGCGCCGACGAACTGTGGAAGCAGCGTTGGGGAAGCGTGCCGTCGATGGCCGCGATCACCTCGATCATGCGCGCGCACCAGATCCTGCTCGCCGAGGTCGACGCGGTGGTCAAGCCCTACGAGCTGACGTTCGCGCGCTACGAGGCGCTGGTGCTGCTCAACTTCTCCAAGGCGGGTGAGCTGCCGATGTCGAAGATCGGCGAGCGGCTCATGGTGCATCCGACGTCGGTGACGAACACGGTGGACCGGCTGGTGCGCTCCGGCCTGGTGGACAAGCGCCCCAACCCCAACGACGGCCGGGGCACCCTCGCCACCATCACCGCCAAGGGCCGCGAGGTGGTCGAGGCGGCCACCCGCGACCTGATGGCGATGGACTTCGGGCTCGGGGTGTACGACGCCGAGGAGTGCGCGGAGATCTTCGCGCTGCTGCGCCCCCTGCGGGTCGCGGCGAACGACTTCGACGACCACTAGGGCGTGTTTCGACGACCGGTCGTCCGGTCGCCGGCCCACCCGACGGCCCCGGCGTGGCCCCGGACAAGATCTCCCGGAACGGGCGGTTACGCTCGTCGGCATGAAGAAAAGCGTGCTGACGCGCTACCGCGTCCTGGCCTATGTCACCGGCGTGCTGCTCGTCCTGCTGTGCCTCGCCATGATCGCCAAGTACGGCCTCGACGTCGACGGCGCCGCGGACGTCACCCGGGTCGTCGCGATCGCGCACGGCTGGCTCTACGTCGTCTACCTGGTCTTCGCCTTCGACCTCGGTTCCAAGGCGAAGTGGCCGGTCGGCAAGCAGCTGTGGGTGCTGCTGGCCGGGACGATCCCGACGGCCGCCTTCTTCGTCGAGCGGAAGATCAGCCGCGAGCTGGAGCCGACGGTCGCACAGGGCGCTCCGGCCGTCGCCAAGGCGTAACCGGTACCGCCGTACGGGTGTCCGTACGGCGGTTCTCCATCGACGCTTACTAGGACGTCCTAGTAAATTTGCAGGTATGGACGCTGACGCGATCGAGGAGGGCCGCCGACGCTGGCAGGCCCGGTACGACGCCGCACGCAAGCGGGACGCCGACTTCACCACGCTCTCGGGCGACCCGGTGGAGCCGGCGTACGGCCCCCGGCCCGGGGACCGCTACGAGGGATTCGAGCGGATCGGCTGGCCCGGGGAGTACCCCTTCACCCGCGGGCTGTACCCGACCGGCTACCGGGGGCGGACCTGGACCATCCGGCAGTTCGCCGGGTTCGGCAACGCCGAGCAGACCAACGAGCGCTACAAGATGATCCTCGCCCACGGCGGGGGCGGGCTCTCCGTCGCCTTCGACATGCCGACCCTGATGGGCCGCGACTCCGACGACCCGCGCTCGCTGGGCGAGGTCGGGCACTGCGGGGTCGCCGTCGACTCCGCCGCCGACATGGAGGTCCTGTTCCGGGACATCCCGCTGGGCGACGTCACCACGTCGATGACGATCAGCGGCCCGGCCGTCCCGGTGTTCTGCATGTACCTGGTCGCGGCCGAGCGGCAGGGCGTGGACCCGGCCGTCCTCAACGGCACGCTCCAGACGGACATCTTCAAGGAGTACATCGCCCAGAAGGAGTGGCTCTTCCGGCCGGAGCCGCATCTGCGCCTGATCGGCGACCTGATGGAGCACTGCGCGGCCCGCATCCCCGCCTACAAGCCGCTGTCCGTCTCCGGCTACCACATCCGCGAGGCCGGCTCGACGGCCGCGCAGGAACTGGCCTACACGCTGGCCGACGGCTTCGGATACGTGGAACTCGGGCTGAGCCGCGGGCTCGACGTGGACGTCTTCGCCCCCGGGCTGTCCTTCTTCTTCGACGCGCACGTCGATTTCTTCGAGGAGATCGCCAAGTTCCGCGCGGCCCGCCGGATCTGGGCGCGCTGGCTGCGGGACGTGTACGGCGCGAAGTCCGAGAAGGCGCAGTGGCTGCGCTTCCACACGCAGACCGCCGGTGTCTCGCTGACCGCGCAGCAGCCCTACAACAACGTGGTGCGCACCGCGGTGGAGGCGCTGGCGGCGGTGCTGGGCGGCACCAACTCGCTGCACACCAACGCGCTGGACGAGACCCTCGCGCTGCCCTCCGCGCAGGCGGCGGAGATCGCGCTGCGCACCCAGCAGGTGCTCATGGAGGAGACCGGCGTCGCCAACGTGGCCGATCCGCTGGGCGGTTCCTGGTACGTGGAGCAGCTCACCGACCGGATCGAGGCGGACGCCGAGAAGATCTTCGAGCAGATCAAGGAGCGGGGGCTGCGGGCGCACCCCGACGGACGGCACCCGATCGGGCCGGTCACCTCCGGGATCCTGCGCGGGATCGAGGACGGGTGGTTCACCGGGGACATCGCGGAGGCGGCCTTCCGCTACCAGCAGTCCCTGGAGAAGGGCGAGAAGCGGGTCGTCGGCGTCAACGTGCACACCGGCTCCGTCACCGGCGACCTGGAGATCCTGCGGGTCGGCCACGAGGTGGAGCGCGAGCAGGTGCGTACCCTCGGCGACCGCAGGGCGGCCCGGGACGACGCGGCCGTGCGGGCCGCGCTCCAGGCGATGCTCACCGCCGCGCGCGACGGCTCGAACATGATCGGCCCGATGCTGGACGCGGTACGGGCGGAGGCGACCCTGGGGGAGATCTGCGGGGTGCTGCGGGACGAGTGGGGGGTGTACACGGAGCCCGCGGGTTTCTGACGGTCCGCAGCCCGCGGTGGTGCGCTCAGACGGGCTGCTGCGATCCCGTCAGGCCCAGCAGCAGCACCCTGGTGAAGCTCCGTACCCATTCCTCGTCCGCCGGTTCGGCGCTCACCAACGTGCGGTGCACCACCGCGCCCGCGACCATGTCGAAGATCAGGTCGACCGTGCGGGCGGACTCCTCGGGGTCCGTCTCGGGCGGCAGTTCGCCACGGACCTGGGCCCGGGCGCGGCCCGCGAGGACCAGCCGCTTCTGGCGTTCGACGATCGACGTCCGGATGCGTTCGCGCAGCGCGTCGTCGCGGGTGGACTCCGCGACCACCGCCATCAGCCCGCTCTTCGCCTCGGGCCGGGCCAGGATCGCCGCGAACTGGAGGACCACGCCCTCGATGTCGGCGGCCAGGGAGCCGCGGTCGGGGAGCCGGAGTTCGTCGAAGAGCTCGGCGACCGCGTCGACCACGAGTTCGTTCTTGCCGGACCAGCGGCGGTAGAGCGTCGTCTTCGCCACCCCGGCGCGGGTCGCCACGTCCCCCAACGCGAGCTTCGACCAGCCCAGTTCGACCAGGGCCTGCCGGGTCGCGGCCAGGATCGCGGCGTCCGCGGCGGCGTTGCGAGGGCGGCCGGGGCGGCCGCCGGACGGGGTGTGGCTGTGCATCCCCCGACCATAACCGGCCGGTTCGGTGCGGCCGTGAGGGAGATCACCGGAAAACGGTGTCGCGTACGCCCCCGCTGCCATTACGCTACGACTCGTAGCGAAAGCTCGTGACGGACGTACACGGGCGACGACCACGGGCGCGGGGTGGGGACCCGGCGCCGAACAGCACACAGCCGGACCGGGCTGCCACATCGTTTTTCACTCATGCGCGGGAACGGGGGAGGATAGACGCATGCAGCCACGGAACATGTCCATGAGCGGCGTCGTCGACCTCGCCGCGGTGAAGGCGGCCCAGGAGGCCAAGGCCAAGGCCGAGCAGACGCGCGCGGAAGCGGCCCGCCACGGCGGGTCGGGAGCCGTCTCCCCGGCCGACCTCGTCATCGACGTCGACGAGGCCTCCTTCGAAACCGACGTCCTCCAGCGCTCCGCCGAGGTTCCGGTCGTCATCGACTTCTGGGCCGAGTGGTGCCAGCCCTGCAAGCAGTTGAGCCCGGTCCTGGAGCGGCTGGCGGTCGAGTACGACGGGCGCTTCCTGCTCGCCAAGATCGACGTCGACGCCAACCAGATGCTCATGCAGCAGTTCGGGATCCAGGGGATCCCGGCCGTCTTCGCCGTGGTGGCGGGACAGGCGCTGCCCCTCTTCCAGGGCGCGGCCGGCGAGGACCAGATCCGTCAGACGCTCGACCAGCTGGTGCAGGTCGCCGAGCAGCGCTTCGGCCTGACCGGTCTGACCGTCGACCCGGACGCCGAGCCGGGCGGGGATCCCGCCCAGGCGGTGCAGGAGGGGCCGTACGACGCGCTCCTGGAGGCCGCCGTGCGGGCGCTGGACTCGGGAGACCTGGGCGGTGCCGTCCAGGCGTACCGCAACGTGCTGAGCGACGACCCGGGCAACCCGGAGGCCCGACTCGGTCTCGCCCAGGCCGAGTTGCTCCAGCGGGTGGCGGACCTCGACCCGCAGGAGGTGCGCAAGAACGCGGCCGAGCGGCCCAAGGACCCGGCGGCGCAGATCGCCGCGGCCGACCTGGATCTCGTCGGCGGTCACGTCGAGGACGCGTTCGGGCGGCTGATCGAGACCGTGCAGCGGACGGCGGGGGACGACCGGGAGGCCGTACGGCTGCGGCTGCTGGAGCTCTTCGAGGTCGTCGGGGCCGAGGATCCCCGGGTCGCGAAGGCTCGCAGGGCGCTGTCCCGGGCGTTGTTCTGAGGGGTGCGCGGGGTGGACCCGGGTGGCTCACGGGCCCGGTTCTGACCAGTCGCTAAACGTCGGGACGAGTGTTGCCCGAGTGAAAATTCCGCCATCGAGGCGCCACGGCGGCCGCGCTTTACCAAATCTTGGTAATCGCGGCCGCTGTTACTTCCAGTAAGTCGAGGGCGTTGTTCTGTCAGGTTCTGTCCTGAAATAAACAACTCTGAACCGGCCGGAAGTGCCACCCAGCGTCGCGGATCGAGACCTGTGGGTCGTCCTTCGGTTATCGCCCCGTTACTAGCCAGTAACGAACCCCCTTGTGCGGGCGGCCAGAATGCACCACGATCGGCGACGCTCGGTCCATTCCCGTACCCCCGACAGCCGGTCGGGCCCACGGGACACGGTGGGTCCCCACCGGGCAGAACCGGCGACAGTGATGCCGGTTCTCGGACAGGGGGGTCTTCGCCCAGGGCGAAGCCTGTCCGGCAGGGTTGTGCGTGATGTGTGTCAGGCGCGACCAGTGGTTGTCGCTCGGGGGTGATCGCCGGTGATCCGGGCGCGGTGAGCGCCGCCGGATCCGGGCGCTCTCCTTCCCGAGGACGTAGCACTTCTCCCATCGCTGCCCGGCCGAGCCGCCGAACAGGGGCGATTCGGAGGGCAGGCGATGTACGTCCGAGAAGGAGGAAATATGGAGTCCCAGGTGCGTGGCGGGACCAGATGGAAGCGGTTCGCTGTGGTCATGGTGCCCAGCGTCGCCGCCACGGCGTGCATAGGTGTCGCCCTCGCGCAGGGTGCCCTCGCCGCGTCGTTCAGTGTGTCCGGCCAGTCCTTCAAGGTGAGCGCCGAGTCGCTCAACGGCCAGCACTTCTCGCAGTACGGTGCGATCGACTCGGGTTACTCCCTCACCGGGGACAAGCAGGCCCACCCGGTCGCCGTGTCGGCCTTCGAGACCGCCACGATCAAGAAGATGTGCCAGTCGGTCGTCACCCCCATCGGCCTTCCGGGGCTCGACGCGGTGACCCTGCGTCTGGAGGCGGGTGACAGCTCCGACGAGAAGAAGCAGGTCTCGGCCGAGAAGCTGTACATCGACGTCGAGGACCTGGGTGCGAACGCGGTCTTCCACGGCATCGACATCGGCGTGGCCGCCGGCTCGATCTCCAAGGGCCCGGCCGTCAAGTCCGCCGAGATCGCTCAGAAGCAGGCCAACCCGTACGGCTTCGCGCAGCAGGCCGACTCGGCCGAGCTGACCAACGTGAAGCAGACGGCGTGGGCGACCACCGCGGGAACGTTCACGCTCCCCGGCCTGCACATGTCGCTCTCCACGGGCACCAAGGCCGAGTGCTACTAAGCACTCGCTGACGGGCGGGGGCCGACGGTGCCCCCGCCTGTCCACTCTCCGGGGATCTCTTCACCCGGGGAACACATCACCACCAAGCAACGCCGCACCAGGGAGCTGTTTTCCATGAGCGCCGAGACCCCTGCCGCACCCGGTCAGTTCACCCGCCGGAGGCTGCAGTTCCGTGCCTGGCGCGGAACTCGCCCGTTCTGGGCCGGTCTGTTCGTCATGCTCGGCGGCCTTCCGATCATGTACTTCCCGTACGCGCACCTCCACCTCGGCCATCTGACGCTGGCGATGTCGACCACCGCGGGCGCGGGGTCGCTGATCATCGGTGTGCTGCTGGTCGTCCTGGGCTTCAGCCTCTGGTTCCAGAGGCACGTGCAGACCTTCGCGGGTGTCGCGGCGATCCTGCTGGGCCTGGTGTCCATCCCGGTGTCCAACTTCGGCGGGTTCATCCTCGGCTTCCTCTTCGCCCTGATCGGCGGCGCGATGGCCGTGGCGTGGGCGCCCGGCACGCCGCCCGAGGCGGAGCCGGCGGAGGAGTCGGGCGTCGACGCGGGCGACTCTCCGGAGAGCGCGGCCGACGGCGACGACGCTCCCGAGGCCGCGGCGCACGAAGGCTCGTACGGCGAGGGCCCGATGTTCGCCAAGGACACCGACGCGGCGGGCGAGACCAACGATCTGTCAGGAACGATTTCGGCCAACGGGGCGAACGGGAGGCACAGTGTCGGCTGACGAGGTGACTCACGAGACGGGCGCGGAAGCGTCGCTTGTGAGGACCGGGCCGCGCCACGCGGCGCCCAAGAAGCCGCTGTTCACCAGGTTCCAGGTACCGGCCGGCAAGGCGATAGCCATCGCGGCGATGCCGACGGCGGTCCTCATGGGCATGGGGTTCACGCCGACGCTCGCCCGCGCCGACGACCAGCCCGCGGCCAAGAGCCTGACGGCCGAGGAGTACAAGGGCTGCGTCGCGGCCATGGCGGACTCCACCGCCTCGGCGACGCCTTCCGCCTCGGCGAGCGCCACCGAGTCGGCCGACTCCGCGAAGGACGCCGCCAAGGACTCCGCGGCGAAGTCCTCCGACGCGTCGGACAGTTCGGGCAAGTCGGACGCCTCGGACACCTCGGGCAAGTCCTCTTCGTCGGATTCAGGTTCCGACGACAAGGCCGAGCCCGCGCCGTCCCAGACGTCCGCCGCGAGCGACACCTCCGCGTCCGGCGGCGACACCGCCACGGCGACTCCCTCGGCGTCCGCGACCAGTGGCAACCTGCTGGAGACCATCGGGGACACGCTCAAGGACGTGCTCACCGGCGGCAAGAGCGACACCGAGAGCGCCACGCCCACCCCGACCGCCTCGGCCTCGGCCACGGCGGCCGACACCGCGGACACGTCCGCGTCGGACAAGTCGGACAAGAGCGCGTCGGACACCGTCAAGGCGACGACCAAGAAGGCCGTCGACACGGTGGACGCCACCGCGACGAAGGCCGCCGACGCCGCGTCCGAGGCGGCCGACGGGAACGCCGACGACCAGGGCGAGGACAAGGGTGGCGCCGGCGCCACGCCCTCCGCGAGCCCCTCCCCGAGCAGCAGCACGGACGTCGCCGACTGCCCGGTCGCCACCGAGGACGAGAGCGGTGTCGACAACACCATCGCGCTGCCCGTCGACCCCTGGTACCTGAACGCCAGCGCGCTGACCCTGAAGGGTGCCTCCTACAAGGGCATCGTCGAGGTCAAGATGGCCGACGGCAAGAAGAAGAAGGTGCTGAAGTACGTCATCTCGGGCGGCACCGACATCGTCGACCTGCACCAGACGGTGAAGGACAAGGCGTCCGGCAAGACCTACCACGTGCAGGCGGCCAAGGGCTCGAAGTCCACCATCACCGACGGCGACACGGTGATGTACACCGAGAGCATCTCCGGCAACCTGTTCGGACTGGTCCCGGTGACCTTCAGCCCCGACAGCCCGCCGCCGCTGGACATCCCGCTGATCTACTTCACCGACGCGAAGGTCGTCCAGGCCGGCCAGTTCGGCGGCACGCTGACCGTCCCCGGACTGCACAACTACATCGACTGAGCGTCGTCGCAGACCCGTCCGGGAGCCGCACACGAGAGCGCCCCCTGCCTCACCGGCAGGGGGCGCTCTCGTGCGACGCGGACCGTCAGTCGCCCTCGCCCAGGTGGTGGACGCGGACCATGTTCGTGGTGCCGGCGACACCGGGCGGCGAGCCGGCCGTGATCACGACGATGTCGCCCTTGCCGAAGCGGTTGAGCTTGACGAGCTCCTGGTCGACCAGGTCGACCATCTCGTCGGTGCTGCCCACGAACGGCACGATGTGCGACTCGACGCCCCAGCTCAGGGTGAGCTGGTTGCGGGTGCCCTCGTCGGTGGTGAAGGCGAGGATCGGCTGCGTCGCGCGGTAGCGGGACAGCCGGCGGGCGGTGTCACCGGACTTGGTGAAGGCCACCAGGCCCCGGCCGCCGAGGAAGTCGGCGATCTCGCAGGCGGCGCGGGCGACCGAACCTCCCTGCGTGCGCGGCTTCTTGCCGGGGACCAGGGGCTGGAGGCCCTTGGACAGCAGCTCCTCCTCGGCCGCCTGGACGATCTTCGACATCGTCTTGACGGTCTCGACCGGGTACGCGCCCACCGACGACTCCGCGGACAGCATGACCGCGTCCGCGCCGTCCAGGATCGCGTTGGCGACGTCGGAGGCCTCGGCGCGGGTCGGGCGGGAGTTGGTGATCATCGACTCCATCATCTGGGTCGCGACGATCACCGGCTTGGCGTTGCGCCGGCACAGCTCGATCAGGCGCTTCTGCACCATGGGGACCTTTTCGAGCGGGTACTCGACGGCCAGGTCGCCACGGGCCACCATGACGGCGTCGAACGCCGCGACGACGGCGTCCATGTTCTGCACCGCCTGCGGCTTCTCCACCTTGGCGATGACCGGGACCCGGCGGCCCTCCTCGTCCATCACCCGGTGGACGTCCTCGACGTCCTTGGCGTCGCGGACGAAGGACAGCGCGACCATGTCGCAGCCCATGCGGAGGGCGAAGCGCAGGTCGTCGATGTCCTTCTCGCTCAGCGCGGGCACGTTCACGGCCGCGCCGGGCAGGTTGATGCCCTTGTGGTCGGAGACGACACCGCCCTCGATGACGATCGTCCGCACCCGCGGACCCTCGACGTCCAGCACCTTCAGCTCGACGTTGCCGTCGTTGATCAGGATCTGGTCGCCGTGCGAGACGTCGCCCGGCAGGCCCTTGTAGGTCGTACCGCAGATGTGCTTGTCACCCGGGACGTCCTCGATCGTGATGACGAACTCGTCACCGCGCTCCAGCTCCACCGGACCCTCGGCGAAGGTCTCCAGACGGATCTTCGGGCCCTGGAGGTCGGCGAGGACGCCGATGGCCCGGCCGGTCTCCTTGGAGGCGGCCCGGACGCGGTCGTACCGCCCCTGGTGCTCGGCATGGCTGCCGTGGCTGAAATTGAACCGGGCCACGTTCATGCCGGCCTCGATCATGGAGACGAGCATCTCGTGGGAGTCGACCGCGGGGCCGAGAGTACAGACGATTTTCGAACGGCGCATGGGGCGATCCTATCGGTTTGTTTCGCTCCGGAATATTCCGTCTGGCGGAAGATACAAATGGGCGGGTCGGCGCTCAAGCGTGTATTACTCGCCGGTAATTGCCCGGCTGTTCTTTCCGACCAGTGCGTAGGTCTGTGTGGCGATCTCCAGTTCCTCGTCGGTCGGCACCACGGCGACCGCCACCCGCGCGTCGGCGGGCGAGATCAGCCGGGGCCCGTCGGCGCGCACGGCGTTCAGCGCGGGGTCGACGGCCGCGCCCAGTGCCTCCAGGCCCGCGATCGCGGCCTCGCGCACCGGTGCCGCGTTCTCGCCGACCCCGGCGGTGAAGGCGATCGCGTCCACCGTGCCGAGTACGGCGTAATAGGCGCCGATGTACTTCTTCAGCCGGTGAATGTAAATGTCGAAGGCGAGCCGGGCCTGTTCGTCGCCCTCGTCGATCCTCCTGCGGATCTCGCGCATGTCGTTGTCACCGCACAGCCCGACCAGTCCGCTCCTCTTGTTGAGGAGAGTGTCGATCTCGTCCGTGGACATTCCGCCAACACGCATCAAATGGAAGATGACCGCCGGATCCACGTCTCCGGAGCGTGTCCCCATCACGAGTCCCTCCAACGGCGTCAGCCCCATGGAGGTGTCCACGCATCTGCCGCCCCGCACCGCGGACGCGGACGCCCCGTTGCCCAGGTGCAGCACGATCACGTTCACGTCCTCGGGAGCCCGGCCCAGGAGCTTCGCGGTCGCCCGGGACACATACGCGTGCGAGGTCCCGTGGAACCCGTACCGCCGGATCCGGTGCTGGTCGGCGGTCTCGACGTCGATCGCGTAGCGGGCCGCCGACTCGGGCATCGTGGTGTGGAAGGCGGTGTCGAAGACGGCGACCTGCGGGAGGTCGGGGCGCAGGGCCCGGGCCGTGCGCAGGCCGACCAGGTTCGCCGGGTTGTGCAGCGGCGCCACCGGGATCAGCCGCTCGATCTCGGCGAGCACCTTGTCGTCCACGACCGTCGGCTCGGTGAACCGCTGCCCGCCGTGCACCACCCGGTGCCCTATCGCGGCCAGTTCGGGCGAGTCGAGCCCGAGCCCGTCCTTGGCCAGCTCCTCCGCCACGGCCTTGAGGGCGGCCTCGTGGTCGGCGACCGCACCGGTCCACTCGCGCGGCTCGCCGGTCGTCAGCGGCGTGTGCCTCAGCCGTGAGGAACCCTCGCCGATGCGCTCGACGATGCCCATCGCGAGCCGGCTGCCGTCGCGCATGTCCAGCAGCTGGTACTTCACCGACGAGGAGCCGGAGTTGAGGACGAGGACGCGGGTCGGTGTCACTGGGCGGTCGCCTTCTCGCTCGGGAGGTCGGCCAGGTCCGCGGACAGGCCGGGCAGCGGCTCCGGGGTCTGGGCCTGGATCGCCGTGATGGCCACGGTGTTGACGATGTCCTGGACCAGCGCGCCCCGGGACAGGTCGTTGACGGGCTTGCGCAGTCCCTGGAGGACCGGGCCGACGGCGATCGCGCCGGCCGAGCGCTGTACGGCCTTGTAGGTGTTGTTGCCGGTGTTGAGGTCCGGGAAGATCAGCACGCTGGCCTGGCCGGCCACCTCCGAGCCGGGCAGCTTGGTCGCGGCGACGGACGGCTCCACGGCCGCGTCGTACTGGATCGGTCCCTCGATCCTGAGGTCGGGGCGCCGGGCGCGGACCAGGTCGGTGGCCTCGCGCACCTTGTCGACGTCGGCGCCCGAGCCGGAGGTGCCGGTCGAGTACGACAGCATCGCGATCCGCGGCTCGACGCCGAACCGCTCGGCGGTGGCGGCGGCCTGGATGGCGATGTCGGCCAGCTGCTCGGCGTTCGGGTCGGGGTTCACGGCGCAGTCGCCGTAGACGAGGACCTTGTCGGCGAGGCACATGAAGAACACGGACGAGACGATGTCGGCGTCCGGCCTGGTCTTGATGATCTCGAAGGCGGGTCGGATGGTGGCGGCCGTGGAGTGCACGGACCCGGAGACCATGCCGTCGGCGAGCCCCTCCTGCACCATCAGCGTCCCGAAGTAGTTGACGTCGCCGACCACGTCGTACGCGAGCTCGACGGTCACGCCCTTGTGGGCGCGCAGCCGGGCGTACCGCTCGGCGAAGGCGTCGCGCAGTTCACTGGTGGCCGGGTCGATCAGCGCGCACTCGCCCAGGTCGATGCCGAGGTCGGCGGCCTGCTTGCGGATCTGGTCGACGGGGCCGAGCAGGGTCAGGTCGCACACGCCCCGGCGCAGCAGCACCTCGGCGGCGTGCAGCACCCGCGGCTCGGTGCCCTCGGGCAGCACCACCCGGCGCCGGTCGGACCGGGCCTGCTCCAGCAGCTTGTGCTCGAACATCATCGGGGTGAGCCGGTCGCTGCTCGGGGTGGAGACCCGGCTCAGCAGCCCGGCGGTGTCGACATGGCGTTCGAACACGCCGAGCGCGGTCTCGGCCTTGCGCGGGGTGGCCGCGTTCAGCTTCCCCTCCAGGGAGAACAGCGCGGCGGCGGTGGGGAAGCTGTTCCCGGGCACCGAGAGCACCGGGGTGCCGGGGGCGAGGCGGGCGGCGAGGGTGAGGACCTCGTCGCTGGGCACCTCGTCGAGGGTGAGCAGGACGCCCGCTATCGGCGGGGTGCCGGCGCTGTGCGCGGCCAGCGTGCCGACGACGAGGTCGGCGCGGTCGCCGGGGGTGACCACCAGGCAGCCCGGGGTCAGGGCGGTGAGGAGGTTCGGCAGCATGGCGCCGCCGAAGACGAAGTCCAGGGCGTCGCGGGCCAGCCCCGAGTCGTCGCCGAGGATCACCCTGGCGTCGAGGGCGTGCGCGATCTGGGCGACGGTGGGGGCGGACAGGGCGGGCTCGTCCGGCAGGACGTAGCAGGGGACCGGCAGCCGGGAGGCGAGCCGCTCGGCGATCTCGTCCCGGTCCTCCCGGGCCACCCGGTTGGTGACCATCGCCAGGACGTCGCAGCCGAGCCCTTCGTACGCCCGGTAGGCGTTGCGGGTCTCGGCGCGCACGGACTCGGGCGACTGCTTGCGGCCGCCCACGACGGGGATGACCGACGCCCCGAACTCGTTGGCGAGCCGCGCGTTGAGGGAGAGCTCGTCCGGGAGCTGGGTGTCGGCGAAGTCGGTGCCGAGGACGAGGACGACGTCGTAGTCGCGGGCGACCTGGTGGAACCGGTCGACGAGGACGGAGACCAGTTCGTCCGTGCCCTGCTCGGCCTGGAGGGCGGTCGCCTCGTGGTAGTCCATGCCGTAGACGGACGCCGGGTCCTGGGTGAGCCGGTACCGGGACCGCAGCAGTTCGAACAGGCGGTCCGGTCCTTCGTGGACGAGCGGACGGAACACGCCCACCCGGTCGACCTGTCGGGTCAGGAGCTCCATCACCCCCAGCTCGACGACCTGGCGGCCGTCCCCGCGATCGATCCCGGTCACGTACACGCTGCGCGTCACGCGTGCTCTCCGTTTCATGGCGTCGGCTGTGGCATGGCGTCAGCTGCCCGGGTGCTCTTCGTGGCGCGGAAGATGGCCCGCTGAGGCGAGCAGAACCCTCTTGACAATACCCCGGTCGCTCTATAAGGCGCCCGTCAGGATTCGTCCTGGTCCGTCCCGTCCGGCCGATCGGGATGATCATGAATAAATGTAGGCAAAACTAATGAAAAGCGACATCGTCCGGGGGTCATGAAACAATCGGATCGGCTCACCGGTGTACAGAAGCGAGCAGGAGACACAGCACGATGCGTATCGGAGTTCTCACCGCAGGCGGCGACTGCCCGGGCCTGAACGCAGTGATCCGGTCGGTCGTGCACCGAGCGGTCACGCAGTACGACGACGAGATCATCGGCTTCGTGGACGGCTTCCGCGGCCTCCTCGACGGCCACCACGTCGACCTCGACCTCGACGCCGTCGGCGGCATCCTGGCCCGCGGCGGCACCATCCTCGGCTCCTCCCGGCTGGAGCGCGACCGGCTGCGCGAGGCCTGCGAGAAGGCCACCGACATCGCCCGCGACTTCGGTATCGACGCGCTCATCCCGATCGGCGGCGAGGGCACGCTGACGGCGGCGCGGATGCTCTCCGACGCCGGCCTGCCGGTCGTCGGGGTCCCCAAGACCATCGACAACGACATCTCCTCGACCGACCGCACCTTCGGGTTCGACACGGCCGTCGGCGTCGCCACCGAGGCGATGGACCGGCTGAAGACCACGGCCGAGTCGCACCAGCGGGTGATGGTCGTCGAGGTCATGGGCCGGCACGCGGGCTGGATCGCGCTGGAGTCCGGCATGGCGGCGGGCGCGCACGGCATCTGCCTGCCCGAGCGGCCCTTCGACCCCGCCGACCTGGTGAAGATGGTCGAGGAACGGTTCGCCCGCGGCAAGAAGTTCGCGGTGATCTGCGTGGCCGAGGGTGCCCACCCGGCCGAGGGCACCATGGACTACGGCAAGGGCGCGATCGACCAGTTCGGCCACGAGCGCTTCCAGGGCATCGGCACCGCGCTGGCGTACGAGCTGGAGCGGCGCCTGGGCAAGGAGGCCAAGCCGGTCATCCTCGGTCACGTCCAGCGCGGCGGCACGCCGACCGCCTACGACCGGGTGCTCGCGACCCGGTTCGGCTGGCACGCGGTCGAGGCCGCGCACCGGGGCGACTTCGGGCAGATGACGGCACTGCGCGGCACCGACATCCGGATGGTTCCGCTGGCGGACGCGATCACCGAGCTGAAGACGGTGCCCACGGACCGCATGGACGAGACGGAGTCGGTCTTCTAGGACCCGTACCCGCCGCCTCCCGGACGCGCCCAGGACTCGTCCGGGAGGGTGGCGAGGACCCACCAGAACTGCTCGACGATCCGGTCGAGGAACTCCCCGGCGCCGTCGCCCCGTTCGTCGGCCGCGCCGTCGTACCGGTCCGGGACGACGGCCGTGCGCTCGCGGTAGCTCTCCCGCAGCGCCTTCAGTGCGGCCTCCAGCGGACGCCGGTCCACCGGCACCAGCCGCGCCACCGCCCGCACCCGGGTCGCCCGGCGGGCCGTGACCGTGCTGCGCAGCAACTGGGCCAGGCGCGGCTCGCGTCCGGTGATGCCGACGAACTCCGGCAGGGTGAGCTCCAGCAGGCCGGCGAGCAGGGCGGCCTGCCGCTCGGTGCCGCGCCAGGTGTCGCTCTCCTCCATCCCCGCGTACGCGACGAACTCGAGCCCGACGGCCCGCGCGACGTCCTCCGCGGACAGACCGCGCGCGAGGCGGTGTTCGCGCAGGCTCCTGGGCCGGCCGGCGAGATCGCCGGAGGAGCACCACAACACGCCCGCCAGGGCGGTCACTTCGGGCCCCGAGGGGGTGGAGAGCCCGCGTTCCCAGCCGAGCACGAGATCGGGCGTGACATACGTCAGTCCGTACGAGGCGCGAAGCCCGTAGGCGACGTGCTCGGGGCCCATCCCGAGTGCGGTGCGCAGCCGACGGGCGGCGGGGGCGTCGAAGGGCGGACCGGGCTGTCGGCTCTCACTGGCTGTTGATCGGCGCACGGCCACAACGTAGGGGGGAGGCGGGTGCGGTGGCTACGGGTTGTCGGGACGGGATCACGGATTGTAGGAAGGTACGGCGCGCGGGGCACGTTCGCGCCACCTGTCGGGCAACTTCCCTACCTGCCGCGCGACTTCACGACCCGTCAGGCGACTTCGCCGACAGGTCCCGGCGGTTCCCGTCGCTCATCTTGCCGATGACGGTCCCGTGGAAGGTCCCGCCGCGGAAGTCGATGTGGTCCCCGCCGTGGCCGCCCGCGCCTTCGTCGAGACGCGGTCCCGGGGCGCCGGGCGGCGCGGTCCGGGGCCGGTGCTTGCGCAGCACCGCCACCGCCACCGAGGCGGCCCGGGCCGCGGCCCGCTGCTGCGAGCCCGAGTCGTCGGCCCGGCGCTTGCCGGCGTCGGCGCGGTCGCTGATCCCCCGGATCACCAAGGCGTCCGACCGCCCGTTCAGATGGGCCGCGTGGGCGGCCCCCGACCCTTCCGTCTCGATCGCCGCCGCGTCGCCGTAGTGCTCGCGCAGATGCCGGGCGATCTCGGACCGGGCGTCCGTGAGCACCACCTCCCCGGCCGCGATCGGCTTGAAGTGCGCCGTCACGTCCGCCATGTCCCGGACCGCCGAACGGGCCGCCTGCACCAGCGCGTTCGAGCCCGGCCAGGCCTCGGGGCGGACCTGGAAGCCGTGCGGGGTCTGCTTGCCGCCGTGGATGCCGTAGACCTTCGTGCCCACCACGACGTCGCCGATGCCGATGTCGTGCTTGAGGCTGCCCGCGATCCCGACGAAGAGCACCGCCTGAGGGCGCAGCCAGGTGACGATCTGGGTGGTGAGCGCGGCGGCGTTGACCGGCCCTTCGCCCAGTTCGGCGAGCGCCACCCGCCAGGGCGTGCCGTCGAGCCGGCCGAGTTCGACGCGGGTTCCGGTGTCGGGGTGGACCTGTTCCTGCCGGTCGGTGACGTACCCGCGTACGGCGGCGTATTCGAGCGCGAGAGCGGTGAGCACCACAACGGTGGGACGTGTCTCCGGCATCCCTCTAAGGTACTGGCAAGTCGCCCGCGGGGACGGGGCGTCGGGGT
>NZ_VJZD01000205.1 GCF_009377175.1 Streptomyces adustus | reverse complement strand
ACCGGCAAGGAGGGCGAGACCTTCACGGCCGGCTCGATGGGCTCGTACACCATCGGCAAGGACGGCGTGATCAGCCTCGGCAAGCCGACCGTGTTCGACGCCAAGAACATCGACCAGTTCAACTTCTGATTCACCAAGGGGTGTTGATGCAACGCGTGTGCTTCCTGCTGAAGGTCCGGGCGGAGCGCCTCGACGAGTACCGCGAGCGGCACGCCGCCGTGTGGCCGGAGATGCTCGACGCGCTCTCCGCCACCGGCTGGCACAACTACTCGCTGTTCCTGCGCGAGGACGGCCTGCTCGTCGGCTACCTGGAGACCGAGGACTTCGCGGCCGCCCAGGCAGGCATGGAGGCCACCGACGTCAACGCCCGCTGGCAGGCGGAGATGGCGCCGTTCTTCGAGTCGCTGGACGGCGCCAGACCCGACGAGGCGATGAAACCCCTCACGGAAGTCTTCCACCTCTCCTGACCTGGAGCCCCGGGGCTCGAACCCGCAGCGGGTTCGAGCCCTCAGGCGGCTCGGGCGGCCTTCCCGGGGCCCGAGCCCCCGCCAGGACCGGAGCCTCCCCCCACGACCGGAACCACGACTGGAAACCCCATGACTGGAGTCCCCATGAGAAGACGCACGGTTCTCGCGAGTGCCCTGGCCGCCGCGGTGGCCGTCCCCGCCACGGCCCGGGCGGCCACCCCCGGCCCCTCGGTCACCGCGTCGGGCACGACCCTGCTCGACGCGCAGGCGATCTACTTCGTCTCCTACGACGGTCTCGTCAACAACAACGCCTTCCAGAAGAACGGCCTGCTGACGTACAAGGGCTACCAGTACGCGGCCTGGTACACCGCCACCCGCAACGCGGTCGTCGCCCGCAGGGCCCTGGGCGCCACCGGCTGGTCCACGATCACCCTCTCCCACCAGCTCAAGAGCGACGACTCGCACAACGTGATCTCTCTGGGCGTCTCCAGGACGGACGGCCGGCTGCACCTGAACATGGACTCGCACAGCGACGGCTTCTTCTACGTGAAGTCGGTCGCGGGCCTCCTCGACAACCCGGCGAGCACCGCCTGGACCGCGGCGGTCCTCGGCTCCGTCCAGACCACCCTCGACGGGCTCGCGCTCACCTCGCAGTTCACCTACCCGCAGTTCATCGCCACCCCCGAGGGCAGACTCCAGCTCGGCTACCGCGTAGGCGTCTCCGGCAACGGCCGCAACGCCCTCGCGGAGTACGACGGTTCGGCCTGGCAGGCACTGGGGGAGTGGACCTCCGCCACCGGCACCTACACCAGCGAGCACGGCTCCAGCACCGCCCGCAACATGTACCTGCACGGCATCGACTACGACACCGGCGGCCGGCTGCACTCCTTCTTCACCTGGCGCGAACAGAACAGCGCCGTGATGTGCAACAGCGGAGGCATCACCAACCACGACACCGGCTACGTCTACTCCACCGACCGCGGCCGCACCTGGCGCAACGACGCCGGCACGCTCGTCGCCACCACCGGCGGCTCCGACGTGGTGGCGGTCACCGACAGCGGCCTGGTCGTCGACGCCCTCAACCCCGACCACTCCCTGATGAACCAGGAGAGCCAGGCCACCGACTCCGCCGGACTGCCGCACGCGATCATCAGCTACGTACCCGGCCGCTTCGGCCAGTGCACCACGAACTACGTCACCGACCGCACCGCCAACGGCCGCGCCTTCCACCTGCGCAAGAACGCCTCCGGCGGCTGGCAGAAGACCGAGATCCCCGTCGCCCTGAACTCCAGCCAGCGCACCAAGCTGGTCCTGGACAAGTACGACAACGCCTACGCCGTCCTGCCCTACGGCCGGATCGCCGGCGCTTCCAGGTCCTCCGGGTACACCGACTGGACCCTGCTGTACGACGCCGCCGCGCTGAACGCCTTCGGCGAGGTCGTGATCGACGAGTGGCGTGTCAAGGCGGACAACGTGCTGTCGTTCATGTACCAGGAGAAGTCCAGCGGTACGACCCCGTCGGCACTTCGCGTCGCCGACTTCGCCCTGCCCGCCTGATCACCCTTGTTCGCCCGGGGCCTGGCGGTAATGTGAAGCATTCCCGCCGCCCCTTGTTCCTCTGGAGGTCCCCGCCCGATGGCCCAGTCGGTGGGTATCAAGGACGTCGCCCGTGCTGCCGGAGTCTCCGTCGGCACGGTCTCGAACGTCATCAACCGCCCGGACACGGTCGCCGGTGAGACCCGGGCCCGGGTGCTGTCCGCGATCGACCGGCTGGGCTACGTCCGCAGCGAGTCCGCGCGCCAGCTGCGCGCGGGCCGCAGCCGGATCATGGGGCTGCTCGTCCTCGACATGGGCAACCCCTTCTTCGTGGACGTCGCGCGCGGGGCCGAGCGGGCCGCGCGCGAGGCGGGGCTCGGCGTGATGGTCTGCAACAGCGCGCAGAACCCGGGCGAGGAGGCCGAGTACCTCTCGCTCTTCGCCGAGCAGCGGGTGCGGGGCGTGCTGCTCACCCCGGCCGACGCCACCGGCCGCAACATCGAATCCTTCCGCCGGCACGGCATCCCCTTCGTCCTGGTCGACCGGGTGGCGGAGGGCACCACCGAGTGCTCGGTCTCCGTCGACGACGTGGCGGGCGGCGCGCTGGCCGTACGCCATCTCGTCGACGCCGGGCACCGCAGCATCGCCTACGTCTGCGGGCCGCCGGGCCTCAACCAGGTCCGCGACCGCCGGACCGGCGCCCTGAACGCGCTCGCCGAGGCGGGCCTGGGCCCCGAGGCGCTGCGCGAGCTGCCCACCGAGCGGCTCGACGTCGCGGCGGGCCGGGACGCGGGCGCCCGGCTGCTGGGCCTCGCCGACCGGCCGACCGCCGTCTTCTGCGCCAACGACCTGCTCGCCCTCGGCGTCCTCCAGGCCATGTACGCGGCCGGGGTCGGCGTCCCCGACGACCTCGCGATCGTCGGCTACGACGACATCGAGTTCGCGGCCGCCGCGGCCGTCCCGCTCACCTCGGTACGGCAGCCCGCGGTCACCCTGGGCGCGCTCGCCGCCGAGCTGCTCCTGGAGGAGACGGAGGCGGAGGGCGGGCGCAAGGCCCACGAACACCGACGGGTGGTGCTCCAGCCCGAGCTGGTCGTCCGGCGCTCCAGCCTTCCCGGGCGCTGAGTCGTCGTTCAGTAGCTGTTCATGATCCCCGGTCGGGCCGCGCCGTCCCGGGTGTGCTGAACTGGGACGGCCCAGTCCGTCCGTATGGGGAGCCCTGTTGACCGTCAGTTACCGCCAGCCCGGTGTCGTCCTCACCGACCGTCACTTCACCGTCCCCCTCGATCACGACGACCCGACCGCAGAAACGATCCAGCTCTACGGCCGGGAAGTCGTCGCGAGCGACCGGGCACGCCAGGACCTGCCCTGGCTCGTCTACCTCCAGGGCGGCCCCGGCTTCGGCGCCAACCGGTTCGTCGGCCGGCAGGCCTGGCTCGGCCGCGCCCTGGAGGAGTACCGCGTCCTCCTCCTGGATCAGCGCGGCACCGGCCACTCCACGCCCGCCAACCGTCAGACGCTCCCGCTGCGCGGCGGCCCGGCGGAACAGGCCGACTACCTCGCCCGCTTCCGCGCCGACTCCATCGTCCGGGACTGCGAGGCGATCCGCCCCCAGGTCACCGGTGGCGCCCCCTGGACCGTCCTCGGCCAGAGCTTCGGCGGCTTCTGCACGGTCACGTACCTGTCCAAGGCGCCCGAAGGCCTGGCGGCGGCCATGCTCACCGGCGGCCTGCCCTCCCTGCACGCCCACGCCGAGGACGTCTACCGCGCCGCCTACCCGCGCATCGAACGCAAGGTCGTCGCCCACTACGCCCGCTACCCGCAGGACGTCGAGCGCGCCCGCCGCATCGCCGACCACCTCCTCCACCACGAGGTGACCCTCCCCAACGGCTACCGGTTCACCGTCGAGGCCTTCCAGTCCCTCGGCATCCTCCTCGGCGGCGCCGAGGGCAGCCACCAGCTGCACTTCCTCCTCGAACGCGCCTTCGTACGCACCCCGCGGGGCCTGGAGCTGTCCGACGCCTTCCAGGAAGAGGTCCAGGGCCTGCTCTCGTACGCCGGGCACCCCCTGTACGCCCTCGTCCACGAGGCGATCTACGGCCAGGACGGCCGCCCCACCGCCTGGTCGGCGGAACGCGTCCGCGCCGAGTTCCCGCAGTTCGACGCGGCCAAGACGCTCACCGGCGACGCACCCCTGCTGTTCACCGGCGAGTCCGTGCACCCCTGGATGTTCGACTGCGACCCGGCGCTGCGCCCGCTGCGCGAGACCGCCGAACACCTCGCCGCCCGCACCGACTGGCAGCCCCTCTACGACCCGGCGCGTCTGGCCGCCAACGAGGTGCCGGTCGCGGCGGCCGTCTACCACGACGACATGTACGTCGACACGGCCCACTCCCTGGAAACCGCCCGCGCCATCCACGGCCTGCGCCCCTGGGTCACGAACGAGTTCGAACACGACGGCGTACGCGCAGGCGGCCCCCGAGTCCTGGACCGCCTGCTGGCACTTACGCGCGACGAGGTGTGAGCCTGTCGGCGCGTCGACAGGCCGTCGGGCAGGGCCGGATCCGAGGGATCTCCGATCCGGCCCTGCCCGACGCCTGCTGTCCGCCGTCCGCCGTCCGCCGTCCGTCGCCCGCCGCCCGGGGCCGAGCCGCCGTGTCGGCCTGTGTGCAAAGTCGTTGCTGTCTGCCGGTGACGTCGGGTTGGATGGTCCGATGGAGCGCATAGAGGCCGAACTGCTCACAGACGGCGGCAACGACGCCGTGGTGCGCCTGCCCGGCAGACGGTTCCCCGGGGTCCTGGTGCAGGGCGACTCCCTTCACATCCTCCGCAGCGACGTGGCCGAGCTGGCGACGGCATGCGAGCGAGGCGACCTGGATGAAGCGCGGGACTGCGCCGGCCTCCTCCTGGTGAACCTGGATGCGCTGCTGGCGCGGTACGAGACCGCGTTGAGCGAGCACGAGCTCCCGCGACCGTACTGAGCTGTCGGTCCACCGGCAACGCGCCGGTCGAGTCGGTCCGGTCGGCGACCGGGCGGGGACGTCTTCGTCGGCGGGACGACCGAGCAGCACCCCGACCGGCCGAGTGCGGCGGCAGAGATCCCTTGAATGGGCGATGAACGGCAGCGTCCGTACCTGTGATGCTGGACGCGACGGCCTGGCCACCGGCAAGGCACCGCCCATCATCAGGAGTGATCGCCTCATGGACACGATGCGTGCAGTACGCGGGCACCGGCGCGGGGGCCCCGAACAGCTCGTCCACGAGACCGCACCGCGTCCCGAGCCCGGCCCGGGCGACGTCGTCGTCGCGGTGCGGGCCGCTTCCATCACCACCGGAGAACTCGCCTGGGACGCCACCTGGACCGACAGCTTCGACGGATCCGGGCGGGACCGGACGCCCATCGTTCCCGCGCACGAGGTGTCCGGCGTCGTGGTCGAGCAGGGGGCCGGGGTCACGGCTCCCGCCGTGGGCGCCGAGGTGTACGGACTCATCCCGTTTCTGCGTGACGGAGCCGCCGCCGAGTACGTCGCCGTACCGGCCGGCGTCCTCGCGGCCAAGCCGGACGGGCTGGACCACCCGCGCGCGGCGGCCGTCCCCCTGGCGGCGCTCACGGCATGGCAGGGACTGGTCGACCAGGCCCACCTGGAGCCCGGCCAGCATGTCCTCGTCCACGGCGGCGCCGGAGGAGTCGGCTCGTTCGCCGTACAGATCGCCGCCGCGCTGGGCGCCACGGTCACCGCGACCGCCTCGGCCCGCGACACCGGGTTCGTCGCGGGCCTCGGCGCCCGGCACGTCATCGACTACGCGGCCGGCCGGTTCGACGACCAGGTGGCCGACGTGGACGTCGTGTTCGACACGGTGGGCGGCGTCACCCAGACCCGCTCCTGGAGCGTTCTGCGGCCGGGCGGCGTCCTCGTCAGCATCGTCGCGCCCCCCGACCCCGGCGCGGCCGAGGACCCTGCCACACGCGGGGTGTTCTTCGTCGTCGAGCCGGACCGCGACGGGCTCGACTCCATCAGCGAGCTGATCACGAGCGGACGGCTGAGCCCGCAGATCGACCGGGTCGTTCCCCTCGCGCAGACCCGCGCCGCGTACGAGGCGCTGGAGAAGGAGCACCGGCGCGGCAAGGTCGTCATCCACGTCGCGGACGGACAGCCGACCGCGGCGGTGCCCTAGTGTTTGGCGCCGTGACAGCGCAGATACCCGACGAGGTGCTCTTCGAGGGGCGTCGGTTCGCGTTGACCGCGGTCGACGGTGGGGGCCTCTTCGACCCGGCCGGGCACGGTCTTGAGACGAGGCCGGGTGGTACTGCCTGCTACCGCGGGCACATCTGCCGGTACACCACTGCCGGGCAGCGACTGACGTTGCAGGATCTCGAACTCGGCTCGGAGCATGAACCGCCCCCGCTGTGCGGTGTGCGTCCACGACAGGACGCGGAGTGCCTGGAATGGCGCTACCGCCGACCGGATCTTCCGATGTCCTTCACCGGACGTCTGCTCATCGGGACTGGTGACGTCGCGGACTCCCCGTACCTGAACATGGGATTCCGGCCGGCCTGGATGTACAGCGACGTCCGCGAACTCACCTTCCGGGACGGTCGCCTGCTCACCGCCACCGACCACTCTGCGGAACTCGCCGCGGTGCGGTCGGAGGCGGCGGGGCCGGTTGCGGGGGAGCCCACCGGGCAGTGGATCTCTCGCACGTTTTCCCTGTCCTACGACTACAGCTGGCCGGGACGCTCCTGACACCCCTGCCTCGGAAACGACCTCTGACGTGGTCAGGCCACCCGTTCCGGGCGCTCCCGCGAACAATCACCTTTCTGCCGGCCCTCTTCCCGGGGGCGTTGGCGGAGGGGCTGCTCCAGGCGCTCCCTCGTGGAGCGTGCGGCGCCGTCGGCCCGCGGTGGGCAGTCCGCCCGCCGTCGGCCGCTGACAACCGGAGCACAGCGGGCGGCAGCGGCCGGCCGGGCTCGGGTGGACCTTGCGGCGCGTCTACTTCGCCAGGGATTCGGCGACGAGTCGCCAGATCTCCGCGGCCAGGTCCATGTTGCCGCTCCGCTGGGCCTGCTCGGCGAGCTCCCGCAGCCCGGCGAGTGCCGGAGCCTGCTCGCCCTCCAGGAGCAGGACGCGGTTGCGCAGCACGTCGAGCCTGATCCGGTCCTGGTACGACAGCAGGTCGTCGAAGCCGACCAGCTGGTCCAGCAGCGAGCGCGCCTCGTCCAGGCGACCGGTGACGACGGCGACACGGGCGCGCACCGCCAGCAGTTGCTGCTCAACCGTCGGTGTGCCTGCGAACGGCAAGGCTCCCTGGACTTCCTCGACGCGCCGCCGGGCGGCTTCCGTCCTCGGCGGATCGACCATGAGATCGAGCCGGGCCAGATTGAGGCGCAGGCGCATCCACACCGTCAGATCGTCCCGACCGTCGAAGCCGCGGGCAGCCTCCTCCATCAGCTCGGTCGCGGCACCGAGATCACCTTGACGGGTACGGATGTTGGCAGCGGTCCACAGGGCCTCCGCCCATCGCGGTCCCGAGCCTCCCTTCGTCAGAGTGAGCAGCTCGTCGGCATGGCCGGCGGCGTCGGGGTGCCGTCCGGCCTCGCTCAGCGCCGACACCAGGGCAAGCAGCGTCGAGATCTGCACGCGGGCCGGCAGTTGCTCGCTCTTGGCCAGCTCGTGGGCGCGCGTAGCGGTGTCGACGGCGTCGGCGATCTCACCGGTTTCGCGCATGCAGCGGGCCAGGTCGGCCAGCGCCCTGGCCCGCAGCTCGGGCAGCCCGATCTCCGTGCTGAGCGCGACCAGTTCGTCGAGGCACGCCCGCTGCTCGGCGTACTCCTGCCGCCGTCGGCGCCAGTCGGCGACTTGCCAGAGCGCCTGCCAGCGCAGCAGTGGATCCTCGCCACCCGAGGCCTTGAGCGCTTCGCTGAGCGTCTCGCCGGTTTCGTCCTGCCCCAGTCCGGTGACCAGTGTCAGGCTCTGTGCCAGCGAGGTCGCCGTGGATTCGGTGAGTTCGGCCGGGCTGATACCCAACTGTGCGGCCAGATGCGCGACGGCCCGCTCGGTGGGCTGACGCGCACCGGACTCCAGCCGGGACAGGTATCCCGCGGACATGCCCTCGCCAGCGAGCGCGGCGAGCGTCAAGCCGCGCTCGGTCCTCAGTTGCCTGAGCCGGCGGCCGAAGACTGGCTGGTCGAGCATGTCCGAACTCCTGGTCAGCAGGTGATGTCTTCCGACATCCGGAAGGGTGCGTCACGCGCGAGCCTAACTCATTTGCCCAAAGCGTGGCAATCTCTTGCCGTTCCAGGACCGATCATTCGGCACGCATGGCAAACATGCTTGGCAACTACTTGCCAAAACTGAGGCAATGGTCCTAACATTCCTGTCGTTCGCCGGACGAACCCGTCCCGGCCGACGCCCCCGAGAGTCACAGGATCAGGAGCGCACGATGCAGAAGTTCGACACCCCCGCCCCGGTCTCCGCCGTCCTCGACATCCCTGCGGGACGCATCCGGTTCGTCGCCGCCGACCGGACCGACACCACGGTCGAGGTCCTGCCCGCCGACGCCTCGAAGAGCCGCGACGTGAAAACGGCGGAGCGGACCGCGGTCACCTACGCGGACGGCGTCCTGCGGATCGAGACTCCGGCTGCCGACAACCGGACGCTCGGCAGCTCCGGGTCCGTCGAGGTCACCGTTCAGCTGCCGGCCGGCTCCCACGTCGAAGCGAAGGCGGCCAGTGCCGAGTTCCGGACCGTGGGCCGACTCGGCGACATCGTCTTCGCGGGTGGCTACCGCTCGGTCGAGATCGACGAGGCCGCAAGCGCCCGCCTCACCGTCCTCGACGGCGCCGTCTCGGTCGTCCGCCTGAGCGGCTCCGCGGAGATCAGCACCCAGCGGGGCGGCATCCGGATCGCCGAGGCCGTGCGCGGCACGGTCGCCCTGCGCACCCGGCAGGGCGACATCTCGGTCGACGCCGCAGGCGGAGTCTCCGCCTCCCTGGACGCCGGCACCACCTACGGCCGCATCAGCAACGCACTCGGGAACACCGACGGCGGCGCCCCGGACCTGACCATCCACGCGACCACCGCCCACGGCGACATCACCGCCCGCAGCCTCTGAGAAGAAGGAGCTTCCACCATGGCCAAGACGATGAAGACCACTTCCTCGACCGATTCGCAGTGGACCGGCATGGTTCCGGTCGACGACACGGCCCTGGCCGTCACCGACACCGGCGGTCCCGGTATCCCCGTGATCTACCTCAACGGCCAGTTCGCCACCCAGGGATACTGGCGGCGGGTCATCGCCGAACTGGGCACGGGATGGCGCCACATCACCTACGACGAGCGGGCCCGCGGCAAGAGATCGATGTGTTCGGCGGACTACTCCTTCGAGGCCGCCGTCCGGGATGTCGATGCGGTTCTCGCCGCCAGGGGTGTGGACCGGGCACTGGTGGCGGGCTGGTCCTACGGAGCGTTCGTCGCCGCGCACTGGGCCGGCCGGAATCCGGACCGTACCCTGGGCGCGGTGCTGGTCGAGGGCGCGCAACCGTACGACTGGCTGGACGAGGCCATGGAGATGCGGATCCGGAAGCTGTTTCGGCGGATGGGCTGGTTCATGCCGCTGCTGCGCCCGACGGGCCTGACCCCGCGGATGAACGCCGAACAGATGGCGGACATCAACATCGAACTCGGCAAGCTCGCCCGCGAGCGCGAGCTGGGCCCCGTCCTGGACGACATCACCGTCCCGACGCGGTACGTGGTCGCTTCGGGGACGTCCCTCGGAAGCAGCGGTGACGAGCAGGAACGGATCCGCGCCGGCCTCGATGCGGTGACCGCCCGCAACCCGAACATCCGCATCAGCGCGAAGGTCGCGAGCAATCACGATGCGATCCTGAAGAAGGACTTCCTGGCCGTCGCCGAGGCCGTACGCGAGGTCACCGCCCTCGACCGCGAGGGGCGCTGAAGACACGACCGGCGGACTGACGGTCGGCCGACCGTGCCGACCGTCGGTCCTTGTCGTCGTCCCCCTCGACCACCTCAGTGCCGGCTCGGGTGACAACGGCGCGATCAGCGACCACAGTTCATCCGACACGGCCGAGGACTGCGGTCCAGGTCTCCACTCATGCGACCTTGCGGACGGGTTGAGGGAGCAGCCAGGTCCGGGGCCCCAACCCCCGGACCGAGCACCCGGGTTGACTGCTTTCGGCTCAGCCTGCCCAGCGGGGGTCGAGGGCGATGGACTGGAGCTTTTCGAGGGTGAGCGGGGGCCGCGGCCGGGTGACGGGGCCGCCTTCGGTGGCGGCGTTGACTTCCTGGACGACGACCCGGCGGCCGTCGGGGTGGAGGGTGTCGACCAGCCAGACCACGGCGGAGCCGCCCTTCTCGGACGCCCGCTTGGCGCGCATGACCAGGGTGCCGTCGGCCAGGGTCAGCGCCTGGCACTCCAGGTACTCGCCCTCGCAGTGCATGTGACCGGCGACGACGTCGCCCATGTCGAGCTGGGCGTTCACACCGATCATGCTCTTGCCGTGGCCGTCGTCCCAGACCAGTTGGGCGTAGCCGTCCTGGTTGAACTCATCGCTGATCTTCCCGCCCTTGGGGAGCAGGGACTTCAGCACCCTGGCCATCTGACGGCCGGTCAGTATCGTCCCGTCCGAGCCGGAGCGAGCGGTGGACGAAGCCGAGTGGGCGGCCTTGCCGGCGACGGGCTGCCCGGCGGCGGAGGCCTGGGCCGCCGCGCCGAGTCCGAGGCCCAGGGCGAGGCCGGCGGTGATGGCTGCGATACGGCGGACGCGGCGGCGTCCGAGGGTGTTGCCGTGCATGAGTGTGTCCCTCGTTCCGGGTCGGTGGACGTCCTCGCAAGGGACTGCCGAACGCGCCGTCGTGGGTGCGCTCGGGCATGGGTGTCCCCGGGGACGGGTGGGTCGTGTGGATGCCGCTGTGGTGAACCCGTCGGCCGGTGGGGCCGTACTGCTCGGGGCGACACCAAGAGCATCGGCGGTTGCGGCGGCGGGTGGCAACCGCCGGCGCCCATTCCGCAGCGGTGGAACCGTCTCAGGGCTGTTGACGTGCAGAGATACGGGTTGCCTGAGATGCCGTTCCGGAATGGGACGGCCTTGTGCGGGCGGACGCGTCGGCGCGATCGGCTTCGCCGTCCCGGCCCAGGCCGATACCACCGCTCAACTCAGCGCGTACGTCAGCGACGGCTGGGGTGGTGGAACCATCACCAGCAACCCCGCCGGGATCAACTGCCACACCTCGGCGTGGGATCCGTACGCCGGTGACCAGCCGCCCGCCCCGACCGGCACCTGCACGGCGAGCTTCCCGATCGGGACCACGGTCCACTTCAGCGCCACAGCTGACTCGGGTTCACACGTCAACATCCCGCCCGACCCGAATCCCGTGACCGTACGGGTCGGCTACAACTTCACGGGAGTCGTGTTCTGCCCGGACGACGGTCTCTGTTCCTCCTGACGCCGTGACCGGCTCTTGCCGTCGAGAGGGTGGCGCAGGGCGTCGGGTAGCGTTTTCGCGGCGTGCCGGCCGTGGTGTTCGCGGCGTTGGGTCGAGGGGGAGATGCAGTGGACGACGCGGAACTGCTCGCACGGCGTTTCGAGGAGCATCGGGGGCATCTGAAGGCGGTCGCCTACCGGATGCTCGGCTCGCTCGCCGAGGCCGAGGACGCGGTCCAGGAGACCTGGCTGAGGCTCGCCCGGACCGAGACGGAGGAGATCCGCAACCTTGGAGGCTGGCTGACCACCGTGATCGGGCGGGTCTGTCTGGACCTGCTGCGGTCGCGCGCCGCGCGCCGTGAGCAGCTGACGGAGACCGGGGGCACCTTCGACGCCCTCGACACCTTCGTCCCCGACCCCGTGGTCGGCCCGGCGGCCCGGATCGACCCGGAGGCGGAGGTGCTCCAGGCCGACTCGGTGGGCCTCGCGCTCCTCGTCGTGCTGGAGACCCTGGAGCCCGCCGAGCGACTCGCGTTCGTCCTGCACGACATGTTCGCGGTGCCCTTCGACGACATCGCGCGGATCGTCGACCGCAGCCCGGCCGCGACCCGGCAGCTGGCCAGCCGGGCCCGGCGCCGGGTGAAGGACGTCGCACCGCCGGCCGAGCCCGACCGCGGACGCCAGCGCGCGGTCCTGGAGGCCTTCCTCGCCGCCTCCCGGGCAGGCGATCTGGAGGGGCTGGTCGCCGTCCTGCATCCGGACGTGGTGCTGCGTGTCGACTCCGGTGCGCTGGTGCGAGGCGCGGCCGCGTCCAAGGTGGTGCGCGGGGCCCGGCCGGTGGCCGAACAGGCGGCGATGTTCGCCCGGTTCGCGCACGCCACCCGGCTGGTGTCGGTCAACGGTTCGCTGGGTCTCGCCACCGTGCCCGACGGGCAGCCGCAGTCGGTCGCCGCCGTGACCGTCGTCGACGGCCTGATCACCGGCATGTACCTCCTGGCCGACCCGGAACGCCTGGGCCGCCTCGGCCTCGACAGCCTGGTGGACTGAACGACGGCCCCGATGCCTGGGCCGACCGGCGGCGGGCCCGAGGGCCGGCCGGTCGGCTCAGGCGGCGAAGGTGAGCGGGCCGAGGGCGCGGCACGGGCCCACGACCCGCCCGTCGGGCAGCAGTTCACCGGTGTCGTCGAAGACGATCGTGCCGTTGCACAGCAGGCTCCAGCCCTGCTCGGGATGGGCCGACACGGTCACGGCGGAGTGGTGGTGCGTGCTGTCCGCGCTGGGACAGGGTGGCTGGTGGCTGCACATGACGTCTCTCCTCGATCCGCTGGCTCCTGCCTCGGCCGGCTCCTCTCCCCTTGGTAGCCGACGTTGTTTTCCGTTGGATGAGGAGTCCCCCACAGGACCGGAAACACCGCGGTGAGATTTGGGCGGCGACCCGACGCCGGGCTCAGTCGTCCGCCCGGTGGGCCGGGGTGCGGTGTTCGAGGTGCAGTCGCAGGCCCTCCGGCATCAGCGTCAGCCGCTCGGTCACCCGCAGCCGGTAGTCGGGGTCGGGCCGCAGGTCGTAGCGGCGCAGCAGCAGGCCGAGCACCAGCGTGGCCTCGTGCAGCGCGAACTGGCGGCCGATGCAGGCCCGGGCGCCGGTCCCGAACGGCTTGAAGGTGTGCGGGGCGCGGGCCCGTACCGCCTGGGCGTCGAAGCGGTCCGGGTCGAAGCGCTCGGCGTCCGGCCCCCACACCTCGGGGTCGCGGTGCAGCATCGGCGTGAGCACCAGCGCCCACGCGCCCCGCCGCATCGGGTGCGTCCCGCCCAGCACGGTGTCCTGCCGGGCCTCGCGGGCGAAGGCGGGCGCCGTCGGCCACAGCCGCAACGACTCGTCCAGCACCCGGCGCACATAACGCAGTCGGGCCACCTGCTCGTACCCCGGCACGGCGGCGTCGCCCCACACCCGGTCCACCTCGGCGCGGGCGCGGGCCGCGACCTCGGGGTGCCGGGAGAGATAGTGCAGGGCGAAGGAGAGCGCGCCCGAGGTGGTCTCGTGGCCGGCGACCAGGAACGTGACGACCTGGCGGCGTACGTTCTGCGCGGACAGCCGCTCCCCGGTCTCCGGGTGCGCGGTGCGCAGCATTCGGTCGAGCAGGTCGCCGCCGTCACCGCCCTCGCCGTCGTGGTGCGCCGCGCGCCGGGCCCGTACGAGGTCGTCGACCGTGCGGTTGAGGTAGGCGATGTCGGCGGCGTTGCGCCGGGATGCCCGGCGCAGCAGCAGCGGGGTCAGCGGCGCGGGCACGGTGTTCAGCCGCTGGGCGTGGCTGAGCGTGCCCACCATGGCGGTGACGAAGGGGTGCGGCCGGGAGCGTTCGAAGGAGGCGAAGTCGTGCCCGAAGCCGGTGCGCGCGATGGTCTCCAGGGTCAGCCGGGTCATGTCGCCGGCCACGTCCACCGACCGGCCCGCCGTCAGCGCGCGGTCCCAGTGGTCGGTGAGCCGGGCGGCCACGTCCAGCATCATCGGGTGGTAGGCCGCCATGGCGTCCCGGCTGAAGCCCGGGGCCAGCACGTCGTGCGCCAGCTGCCAGTTGGGCTCGTGGTTGTACGCGGTGAACAACGCGTCCCCGACGACCGGCCGCAGGTTGGCGATCCCCAGCCCGACGTGCTTGGCGAAGCGGGACTCGTCCGCCATGTCGGCCGCGAGCCCGGCCCCCCACACGAAGACGAACTCGTGGCCGAACACCCGGCGCCGGAAGACCGGCCCGAGCTGCCGGGCGAACCGCATCGAGTCCTGCACGGGGGTGCGCCGACTCGCGCCGACGAGGTCGCCGAGCAGGGGCAGCCGGTGCGGTGGATGAGGGATGCGGTCCAGCTCGGGCCAGCCCTGCTCGGCGCTGCGGAACCCTCTCGGCAGCGCGCCGCCGGGAGGCGCGGTAGCGGCCGCCGGCTGCTCCGGCCCCGCCGCCCCGGCCGTCCCCGCCGGTTCCGTGCGTGCCGTGCCCGCCGATCCGGCCGCCTTCGCCGGTTCCGCCGCCCCCGCCGGGCCCGTTGCCTTCGCCGTCTCCGCCGTCTCCGCCATGACGTGATCTCCCTCGATCAGCGGCGCGTCACTCGTGTTGTACGTGGGTTCAATAACGGTTTCAGTGTGATCCCGCCGCTGAACCGGCGTCAAGTAAAGTGCCGCCATGGCCGCGAACCAGGGGCAGCGCGCACGTCGTCGGCTCAGTACCGAGGAGCGCAGGGAGCAGCTTCTGTCGGTCGGCGCGCGGCTGTTCTCGGAGAGTCCGTACGACGACGTGTGGATCGAGCAGGTCGCGGAGATCGCGGGGGTGTCCCGGGGCCTGCTCTACCACTACTTCCCGACCAAGCGGGACTTCTTCGCGGCGGTCGTGGAGCGCGAGAGCGAGCGGATGCTGCGGATGACCGCGGCGGTGCCCGGCGTCCCGGTGCGCGAGCAGCTCACTGCGGGTCTCGACGCGTATCTGGAGTACGTCCACTCCCACGCGCACGGATACCGCGCCTTCCATCGCGCGGACGCGGCCGGCGACCAGGCCGTGCGCAGGGTCTACCGGCGCGCCCTGGCCGCCCAGGAGCGCCAGATCCTGGCGGCCCTCGCCGCCGACCCGGAGTTCGGCCCGGTATTCGAGGAGCGTCCCGACGTACGGCTCGCGGTGCGCGGCTGGCTCGCGTTCACCACCGCCGTCTGCCTGGAGTGGCTGCGGGGGGAGAGCGTGTCGCGGGAGCAGGTGCGGGAGCTGTGCGCGCGGGCGCTGCTGGGCGTCATCTCGTAAGCGGATCTCGGATCCCAGCGGCTCCCGGACCTCGTTGACTGGACCTCGTGACCGGATCTCGGGAGCGGGTGCGTGCCGTGTGGTTGGCGTGCGCCCCGATCTTCGATAAGTTAGGCAAGGCTTACCTAAGGAGGTTTCGGGATGGGTGACAGCCAGACCTGGACGGCCGCGCCTTCCGCGGCGGAGCGGGCGCGTTCGGTGCTCGCCGCCGCGTGGTCGTGCGCGGTGACCGCGGACGGCGGACGCGAGGAGTACGTCGGCGCGCACGCCGTGGACGCCGACGGCCGGGTGCTCCTGCACGTGCCCGACGAGAGCGCCCTGCGCACGGCCGCGATCTGCGCGCCCCGCGGCGAGCCGTCCGCCGTCATGGAGTTCGCCGACGTCGCCCCGGTCCCCGTGCGCAACCGCATCCGCGGCCGGCTCTGGCTGGCCGGCTGGTTCCAGCCCGTGGACGGCCACCTCCTCTTCCGGGCCACGCGCGTGGTGCTGCGACAGCAGTCCGGGGCGACGGTCGTCGACCTCGACGAGTTCGCCGCCGCCCGGCCCGACCCGCTCGCCACGGCCGAGGCCCATCTGCTGACCCACCTCGCGGACGCCCACCCCGACGCGGTCGAACGGCTCACCCGGCTGCTCCGGCCGGACAGCCTGTACGGCGCCGTACGCGTCCAGCCGCTCGCCGTCGACCGGCACGGACTGACCCTGTGCGTCGAACGGTCCCGCACCCACGGCGAGGTGCGACTGCCCTTCCACGCGCCCGCCGACGACGTCACCCAGCTGACCGAGCGCATGCACGTCCTGCTCACCCAGGCGAGCGCCGCCGCCTGCCCGCGTTCCCTACAGCGGCAGCGCACAGACCGCGAGGGGTGAGGCGAACGGGTCGCCCGCGAGCCGCAGCCCGCCGCGCTCGGCGTCCACATGGAAGGCGCTGACCGTGCCGGAACGCTGGTTCGCCGCGAACAGCAGCCTGCCGTCCGGCGAGAACGCGATCTGCCGCGGGAAGTCGCCCGCCACCGACACCGTGCCGAGCATCCGCAGCCGCGCGCCGTCCGCCTCCACCGCGTACCGCGCGATGCTGTTGTGGCCCCGGTTGGCGAGGAAGGCGTAGGAACCGTTCGCCGTCACCAGGAACTGCGCCGGGTAGTTGGTGCCCTTGCCGCTCCCGGTGGACTGCGGATCGCCGACGGTCAGCCGGCCGGTGGCCGGGTCGTAGCGGCAGACGGCCACCGTGTCGTCGACCTCGTTGGCCAGGTAGGCGTACCGGCCGCCGGGGTGGAAGGCCAGCTGGCGCGGCCCCGCGGCCGGCCGGGTGTGCGCCCGCGCGACCTCGGTGAGCGTGCCGGCCCGGTCGTCCAGCCGGTAGGTGTAGACCGTGTCGGTGCCGAGGTCGACGGCGAGGACGTGACGGCCGTCCGGCGCGGTGACGAACTGGTGCGCGTGCGGGCCGTGCTGGCCGGGGCCGGGGGCGGGGGAGGAGTGCGTCACCCGGTCCGTGCGCTCGCCCGGCGCCCCCGACGCCTCGATCGGGTGCACGCTCACGCTGCCCGAGCCGTAGTCGGCGGTGAGCAGCCAGCGTCCGCCCGGGTGGACCGACAGATGGCAGGGCGACGCGCCGCCGGTGGCACGGCTGCCCAGCACCCGGCCGTCGGACAGCCGTACGGCGGTCACGGTGCCGTGTTCGCGCTCGTTCACCGCGTACAGCGTCCGGCCGTCCGGGTGCACCGCGAGATACGACGGGTCGGCGACGTCGGTGAGGACGCCCGAGCCGGTGGTGGTGATCAGGCCGGTCGCGCTGTCGTAGGAGGCGAGCCCGATGCCCTTGCCGCCGCCCTCGGGAGAGGTGTAGGTACCGACGTAGAGCGGGCGCGGGCCGGCGGGGTCCGAGGATCCGCCAGACGCGTCCGGGGCCGGCCGCCGGGACCCGGACCCGGTGCCGGACGCTCCGGTTCCCGCCGTCGCGGGCGCCCGCGAGGCCTCCGGCGAGGTCCCGCAGGCGGCCAGGGCCGTCGCCGCGGCTGCTCCGCCGAGCGCGCCGACGAAACGGCGCCTGCTCCAGCCGCCGCGCGACGCTTCTGCCCCACTGCCCATCTGCGCACCTCAGGTCGTCGGTGGTCCCGGTCGTCAGGCCACCCTGACGCGCGGCGCCCCCGAAGCGCAAAACGACCGGTGGGTGTTGCACAGGGTGCAACACCCACCGGTGTCCGGGCCCGCTACCAGTCGCCGTCCTGCACCGGCTTGCCCGGCGGGTCCTTCAGCGGCCGCACCTGGTGGGGCGACGGCTGCTGCCAGGGCTCGTGACGTGACGGAAATCGTCCGACGGGTACCGTGCGGTTCCGCCATCATCGGACCGCCCGACCGCCCGAC
>NZ_VJZD01000204.1 GCF_009377175.1 Streptomyces adustus | reverse complement strand
CCCCTGACCCGGCCCCCACTTCCGGCAAGTCCCACCCCACCAAACCCGCCGCTCACCCAAGAGAAGGTCAAGGATTCGTTAGCGTCCCGAAGCATCGGAATAGTTGCCCAGGCGCACGGGTTCAAGCTGCACGTATCCGCATGGATCACCACCCGCCGATCCCCGTACGGATCCCACCCCCGACGTTCTTCCGGCCTGGAGGCCTTACTCAATGACGCACACGCCGACCGACCAGCCCGCCCGGCGAGCGAGCGGGGCCGTCGTCCCGGTCCTCGCCTTCGCGGGCATCGTTGTCGCGGTGATGCAGACCCTGCTCGTCCCGGTCATCAAGGACCTGCCCCAGCTGCTGGCCACTGAGCCGAGCAACGCCACCTGGGTCCTGACCTCGACGCTGCTCTCGGGAGCCGTGGCCACACCGATCATGGGACGCCTGGGCGACCTCTACGGCAAGCGGCGGATGCTGATCCTCAGCCTCGCCGTGATGGTGGTGGGCGCCCTGGTCAGCGCGCTCACCAGCGACCTGATCGTCATGATCGTCGGCCGTACGCTCCAGGGCTTCGCGATGGGCGCGATCCCGCTCGGCATCGGCCTCATGCGCGACATGCTGCCCCGCGAGAAGCTCGGCTCGGCGATGGCCCTGATGAGCTCCTCGATCGGCGTCGGCGGCGGCCTCGCGCTGCCCGCCGCGGCCCTCGTCGCCCAGCACGCGAACTGGCACACCCTCTTCTACGGCGCCGCCGCTCTCGGTGTCGTCGCCATCGCGCTCGCCCTGCTCGTCGTCCCCGAGTCCCCGGCCCGCGCCGAGGGCTCCTTCGACCTGCCCGGCGCGCTCGGCCTGTCCACCGGCCTCGTCCTGCTCCTGCTGCCGATCACCAAGGGCAGCGACTGGGGCTGGACGTCCGGCACCACGCTCGGCCTGTTCGCCGCGGCACTCGTGGTCCTGCTCCTGTGGGGCCTGATGGAGCTGCGCGTCGCGGCACCCCTGGTGGACCTGCGCACCACCGCCCGCCGCGAGGTCCTCCTCACCAACCTCGCCTCGATCATGGTCGGCGTCAGCTTCTACGTCGTCTCGCTCGTCCTGCCCCAGCTGCTCCAGCTGCCCGCCGCCACCGGTTACGGCCTCGGCCGGTCGATGGTCGTGGCCGGTCTGTGCGTGGCCCCGCTGGGCCTGACGATGATGTTCACCGCACCGGTCTACGCCCGGCTCTCGGCCCGCTACGGCCCGAAGACGACCCTGATCCTCGGTCTGCTGATCATCGCGGCCGGCTACGGCGGCGGCCTCGGCCTGATGGACGCGGCCTGGCAGACGGTCGTCACCTCCGTGGTCCTCGGTGCCGGTATCGGCCTGGCCTACTCCTCGCTGCCCGCGCTGATCGTCGGCGCGGTGCCGGCCTCCGAGACGGGCGCGGCCAACGGTCTCAATACGCTGATGCGCTCCATCGGCACGTCCGTGTCCAGCGCCGTCATCGGCATGGTGCTGGCGAACACGGCGAACCACGTCGGAGGCACGGCGTTCCCGAGCCTGCACGGCTTCCACGTCTCCTTCCTGATCGCGACCGCCGCCGTCGCCGTCGGCCTGCTGCTGGCCCTGTTCCTGCCGGGACAGCGCCCGTCGGGCGTCCCGCAGCTGCGCGCGAGCAGCGAGGAGGACGCCAACCTGGAGCGCGCCGAGGAGGTGCTGCGCGGCTTCCGCGGCCGGGTCCTGGACGCCGGCGGCTCCCCGGTCGCCCGTGCGAAGGTCACGCTGATCGACCGCAGGGGCCGTCAGGCGGGCGCCACCGTCTCCGCGGAGGACGGCAGCTACGCGCTCGCGGTCCCCGCCGAGGGCGCCTACGTGCTGGCCGCCAAGGCCGCGGGCCATGCCCCGCTCGCCTCGTCGGCGACCCACCCGGGCGCCGACCGTCCGGTGGATCTGGACCTGTCCCTGCCGGGCGAGACCGTCCCGGCCTGACCACCACCGCCCGCCCCACGCTCCCGGCGCGCTCCCCCCGCACGCCTGTCGCCACCGCACCCCCCGTCGCCACCGCGCCGGGGGGTGCGGCAGCATGAGCGCCCGGAGCCCCGTACGACCGAAGAGGACCGCCATGCCCGCAGCACCCAAGCCCGAGATCCTGGCCGCGTTCGAGGCCGCGAAGGGGTTCATGCCCGTGCACGAGGGGCTGGCGCTGTACGCGGCGGCCGTCGAGGCGGGCGCGCTGGGGCTGCCCCTGCTGGAGGTCGGCACGTACTGCGGCCGCTCCACGGTCCTGCTCGCCGACGCGGCCCGCGCGGCCGGGGTCACCGCGATCACGGTCGACCACCACCGGGGCAGCGAGGAGCAGCAGCCGGGCTGGGACTACCACGACCCGCAGACGGTCGACCCGGAGATCGGTCTGATGGACACCCTGCCCACCTTCCGGCGCACCCTGCACAAGGCCGGTCTGGAGGACCACGTGGTGGCGGTGGTCGGGCGTTCCCCGCAGGTCGCCGCCCTCTGGGGGACACCCCTCGGGCTCGTCTTCATCGACGGCGGCCACACCGACGAGCACGCCGGCGCCGACTACGAGGGCTGGGCGCCGCACGTCGCCGAGGGCGGCCTGCTGCTGATCCACGACGTCTTCCCCGAGCCGGCCGACGAGTTCACCGGCCAGGCTCCGTACCGCGTCTACCTGCGGGCACTGGAGTCCGGCGCGTTCACCGAGGTGTCGGCGACCGACTCGCTGCGTGTGCTGCGGCGCACGGGCGCGGGGAGCTGAGCCGCCGGGACCGGGCGGTTAGGGTGACTGTCGTGTCGTATTCAGGACCGGAGTTCGAACCCGCCCCGTCCCGCCGCTCCCCGCTGCGCCGCCCGCTGGTCGTGGCGCTCGCCGCGCTGGCGCCGGGCGCGCTGCTCGGCTGGGGGGTGTACGCGGCGGTCGGCGGCCCCGCCGCCCCGGGCGGTGCGGCGAGCGCGGCGGTGGGGACCCCGGCGGCCGGATCCGGCTCCACCGGTCCCGCCGCGGACGGCGACGGGAAGCCGACCGCCTCGTCGGGCTCCGCCGGGTCGGGCAGCCTCAAGGGCAAGGTCGTCGTCATCGACCCGGGCCACAATCCGAACAACTTCCGGCACACCGCCGAGATCGGCCGCAAGGTGGACATCGGCACGAACCGGAAGGAGTGCGACACGACGGGGACGTCCACCAACTCCGGTTACGCGGAGGCCCGGTTCACGCTCGACGTCGCCCATCGGCTGCGCGCGCTCCTCCAGGCGCAGGGCGCCACGGTGAAGCTGACCCAGGACGGCGACCGCGCGTTCGGGCCGTGCGTGGACGAGCGGGCCCGGATCGGGAACACCGCGCACGCGGACGCGGTGATCTCGATCCACGCGGACGGCGCGGCGGCCGGCGACCGCGGCTTCCATGTGATCCTTCCGGCGTCCGTGCACGCCGGGGCCGCCGACACCCGTCCCATCACCGCCCGTTCGCACGATCTGGGGGTGCGCGTGCTGGGCGGCTTCCGCCGGGTGACGGGCAGCGCGCCCGCCAACTACCTGGGCGACGGCACCGGTCTCGTCACGCGTAAGGACCTCGGCGGTCTCAATCTGTCAACGGTTCCCAAGGTGTTCATCGAGTGCGGCAACATGCGCGACGGCAAGGACGCGGCGCTGCTGACCAGCGGCGCCTGGCGACAGAAGGCCGCGCTGGGGATCTCTGAGGGAATCGTGAGTTTCCTGCGCGGGTGACGATCAGTGCGCTGATCCCTGCGGACAGCCCGATCGTATGGACGATAATGTCGTTCTTACGATGAGGGGTCACCCCCGCGCTTCACACCAGGGCCTGACGGCGACATGGTGACAGCGACACCTCTACCGACGACGTGACGACTGACGAAGGACCTGAAGTGAATATCCGCTCCCTCACTCGAGGCGACGGCGTGGTGATCGGAGCAGCGGTACTGCTGTTCATCGCGTCGTTCTTCGACATGTTCTCGATCGACGGGCTCCCCGACAGCTACGACCTTCCGAGCCTGTGGTCCAGCGGCGGGGTCCTCCTGGGGGTCGTCCTGGCGGGAATTATCGGCGCCGCGCTCATCGTCGTCTCGCGGGGGCTTCCGCAGCCGCCCAAGGTCGTCGGCCTGGACCTCGCCCCGTTCGGTGTCGCCTTCACGGTGTTCGCCGCGTGGAGCGCGCTCGGCAACGTCTTCGACCCGGCCGGCGGCGGCGACAACATGGGTGGCAGCAGTTCCGTCAGCGCCGGCGCGGGCCTGATCCTGGCCCTGCTGGCCACGCTGGTCATGGCCGGAGCGGCCGTCGCCACCCCGCTGGTCCCGGCGTTGCAGACCCCGCTGCTCCCGGCTCCGACCCCGCCGGCCCCGCAGCCGTACGGCGCCCAGCCGTCCGGTGGTTACGGCTACCCGGGCGCGCAGCAGCCGCAGTACGGCGGCCAGCCCCCGTACGCCGGCCAGCCGCAGCAGCCGCAGGCCCAGGCCCCGGCGCCGCAGCCGGCGCAGCCCGCCGGCGACTTCTCCCCGTTCTGGTTCGCCGTGCCGGTGCCGCGTCCGCTGTTCGCCGAGGACGGCTCGCCGGCGCCGATCGCCGAACTCGCCCCGGGTACCTGGTACCTGGCGGTCGAGCAGAACGGTCCGGCGCTGGTCGCGCAGACCCAGGACGGCCGCCGTGGCGTGCTGCGGGACACCTCCGGGATCCAGCGCGGCTGACCTCAGCCGTCCGGCCGGCCCCTCGCCCTTCCGGGCGGGGGGCCGTTGTCGTACAGTCGCAACCCCTGACTGACACACCGTCAGAAAGCGGGAGGCGTCATGCGACTCGGTCTCGCACTCGGCTACTGGGGGCGCGGTCCCGGCCCGGACGACGTCGCGCTGGCCCGGGAGGCGGAGCGGCTCGGTTACGACTCCGTGTGGACGGCGGAGTCCTGGGGCTCGGACGCCTTCACCCCACTGACCTGGATCGCCGCGCGGACCTCAAGGATCAGGCTGGGTACCGCGGTTGCGCAGATGGCGGCCCGGCCGCCGACGACGACCGCGATGCACGCGCTGACGCTGGACCATCTCAGCGGCGGGCGGCTGCTGCTGGGCCTGGGCCTGTCCGGCCCGCAGGTCGTCGAGGGCTGGTACGGGCGCCCGTTCCCGAGGTCGCCGCTGACCGCGACCCGGGAGTACGTCGACGTCGTACGGCAGGTGCTGCGGCGCGCGGGGCCGGTGGAGCTGGCCGGCCGCTTCCACGCCCATCCCTACCGCGGCCCGGACGGTACGGGCCTGGGCCGGGCCCTGAAGCCGATCACCCATCCGCTCCGCCCCGACCTGCCCGTCCTGCTCGGCGCCGAGGGGCCGAAGAACGTGGCGCAGACGCTGCGGATCGCGGACGGCTGGCTGCCGCTGTACTGGGCGCCGAACCGGCCCGGGGTGTACGGGCCCGCGGTCGCCGACCTGTCCGCCACCCGACGAGCCTCGGACCGGGGCGAGTTCATGGTCGCGCCGATGGCGCAGGTACGGATCTGCGACGACGTCGCCGCGGGGCTGTTGCCCGTCAAGGCCATGCTCGGCTTCTACATCGGCGGGATGGGCCACGCGGCCCGCAACTTCCACGCCGACCTCATGGCGCGCATGGGGTACGAGAAGGAGGCGCGGCGGATCCAGGAACTGTTCCTGTCCGGGCGGCGGGAGGAGGCCGTGCTCGCGGTGCCGGACGCCTTCGCCGACGAGATCTCGCTGGTCGGGCCGCGCGAACGGGTCGCCGAGCGGCTCCAGGCGTGGCGCGCGGGCCCGGTCACCGACCTGCTGGCCCTGGTACGCGACCGGCACACCCTGCGCGTCCTGGCCGAACTCAACTCCTAGGACCTGTCGGCTTCGACTTCTCCGGCGATTCCGGCAACCCGTGGACCACTTCGCACCTCGATCTCGTCGACGTGCGCCGACGTGGAGCGGCGGCCCCGGGTATGCCCGGGGCCGCTTCCGGCCGACCGTCCGCCGACGGATCGGGCGGATTCACACGATGGCGCGGGGCGCGGTGTCCGGGCGGCCGGACGGCGGAGCGTCAGCCGCCGGACAGCTGGGCGGCCGTCGGCACCTGGTCCTCCACCTCGGCGCCCGCGCTCCGGCCGGCGTCCTTGACCTGGCCGACCAGGTTCTCGAAGGTGCCCGCGGCCGCGTCGGCCGAGTCGCCGCCGCGCAGCTTGGCCGGCAGGTTCTTGAGGGTGTCGACGCCCGCGGCCAGCGGGGCGACGGCCTTCGCCAGCAGCGGGTCGCCCTGGGCGTTGCGCAGCGCGGCCTTGAGCCGGTTGTACGCGAACGCGCCCGCGACGCCCGCCTTCACCAGGGCGAGCTTGCGGCCCGACGTGCCCTTCTCGAACTTGCCCGCCCTCCAGGGGCCGACGATCCACTGGTAGGTGGCACCGGCCGCGAGACCCGCGTTGGTCACGAACCGGGCCTTGGCGAACTTCTGCTGTTCGGCGGAGGTGCTGGGACTGGCCGTGGGGACGGCCGTGGTGTTCTGCGCCGAGTCCCCGGCGCCGCCGCAGGCGGTGCCGCCGACGAGCAGGGCACAGCAGAGGGTCAGCGCCACGGCGAGGTGGCGTATCGGCACACGCACGAAGTCCTCCCGACGTGAGGGGTCTCCCAGCAGGTTCACCCCGCGCCGTCGGCTACGCCACTCGGGGGACCCTGCCGCATACTCCCCCCGGGCACCGCCCGGGCCCCGTCGTTTCTCCGGGTTTCAGCCGGGAATCCGGGGCCAGACGGTAGTCATGTCTCGATATCGCAGTGGTTCCAACTCCGCCGGGACGGTCATAGCGGTGGTCGCCGACATCATGGCCGTCATTCTCGGACTGTGGATCCTCATGTATCTGTTGGACGCCAACCGGGGCAACGACCTGGTGCAGTTCGTCCACCACGTCGCCGACTGGCTGGCCGGCTGGTCCCGTGACCTGTTCACCTTCGACGAGGCCTGGGCGCGGGTCGTCGCCGGCTACGGCCTGGCCGCCGTGGTGTACCTGTTCATCGGCCACGCCATCGCCAACCGCGCCCACCGTCACTGACCCGGCGGGCGCCGGTCCGCCGAGGCCTGCGAAGCGGGCCCTAAACGCAGCAGTCCGGGTCCAGCCCCTTCGGCAGGAACTCGCCGCCGAAGACGGCGCAGGTGGCCTCGTCGCCGCCCAGGGCCGCCACGGCCAGGAGCAGCGAGCCGGCCGTCCAGGTGGTCAGTTCCTGCGGCCAGACGGCCTCGTCGTCGAAGACGTAGCCGGTCCAGTACAGGCCGCTGTCCGCGTCCCGCAGGTGCTGGATGGACTGGAGGATCTCCAGCGCCCGGTCGGACTCGCCCATCGCCCAGAGCGCGAGGGCGAGTTCGGCCGACTCACCGCCGGTCACCCACGGGTTGGGGACCACACAGCGCACCCCGAGGCCGGGCACGACGAAGCGGTCCCAGGACTCCTCGATACGGGACTTGGCCTCGGCTCCGGTCAACGCGCCGCCGAGGACCGGGTAGTACCAGTCCATCGAGTAGCGGTTCTTGTCGAGGAACCGCTCCGGGTGGCGCCGGATGGCGTGCCGCAGCGCGCCCGCCGCCAACTCCCAGTCCGGCTGCGGCTCTTCGCGCTGCTCGGCGATGGCCAGCGCGCAGCGCAGCGCGTGGTGGATCGACGAACTGCCGGTCAGCAGCGCGTCCGTGGTGTCCGTGCCGTCGTCGTCGCGCCGCCAGCCGATCTGTCCGCCGGGCTGCTGGAGGGCGAGGACGAACTCGACCGCGCCGACGACCGTCGGCCACATGCGGTCCAGGAACGTGTCGTCGCCGGTGGCGAGGTAGTGGTGCCAGACGCCGACGGCTATGTAGGCGACGAAGTTCGTCTCGCGGGAGCGGTCGGTGACGTCGTCGAAGTCCCCGTCCGCGTAAGCCGCGTACCAGGAGCCGTCCGGGTTCTGGTGCCGGGCCAGCCAGTCGTACGCCCACTCGGCGGCCGTGTGCTCGCCCGCCGCGTCCAGCGCCATCGCGGCCTCGGTGTGGTCCCACGGATCGAGGTGGTGGCCCCGGAACCACGGGATCGCGCCGTCCTCCCGCTGCACGTCGAGGATGCCGCGTACGGTCGCGGCGGCCTGCTCGGCGGTGAGGACCCCGGGCAGGACGAGGTGTTCTGTCCGGGGGGTGGTCACGTGGCGTCCGCCTCGGACGCGCCGGACGTGGTGGACCCGGCGGAGAGCCGGGGCAGATGCGGCTTGGTCGCGTACGCCACGAAGCTCTTGCCGATCAGCGGGTTCAGCGCCTGCTCGGCGACCCGGGTGGCCAGCGGCTTCTTCATGATGTCCCAGACCAGGAGCTTGTGGTACGCCCGCACCGGCAGCGCCTTGTCGTTGTCGACGCCGAACGCGCACTTCAGCCACCAGTACGGCGAGTGCAGCGCGTGCGCGTGGTGGGTGCCGTAGGGGCGCAGTCCGGCCTGCCGGATCTTCGCGAGGAGTTCGTCCGCCTTGTAGATGCGGATGTGGCCGCCCTCGACCTCGTGGTAGGCGTCGGACAGGGCCCAGCAGACCTTCTCCGGGCCGTAGCGCGGGACGGTGATCGCGATGCGGCCGCCGGGCTTGAGCACCCGGACCATCTCCGCGAGGACGCCCTTGTCGTCCGGGATGTGCTCCATGACCTCGGAGATGATCACGACGTCGAAGGACTCGTCGGGGAAGGGCAGGGCGAGCGCGTCGCCCTCCATGGCGGTGGCGGTGGCGCCGGCCGGGGCCTCGCCGGCCTCCTTCATCGCCGCGAACCACTTCGCGACCTCGCGGATCTCGTCGCCGTTCTGGTCCAGTGCCACGACCTGCGCGCCGCGCCGGTAGCACTCGAAGGCGTGCCGGCCCGCCCCGCAGCCGAGGTCCAGGACTCGGTCGCCCGGCGCGAGCGGGAACCGGGAGAAGTCGACGGTCAGCACGTGGCCCTGCTTTCGGGATAGACGCCGGTAACGCTGGTCGAGGTCGTGGTTTCGGGGGCGAGGGCGGGGGCGACCCCGGCGGGGGCCCCGCCGCGCTGGTGCGGCCGGGTGCGGGCGATGGCCTCGCGGTAGTGGGCGACCGTGCCCTCGGCGGCCCGGGCCCAGGTGAAGCGGGCCAGGACGCGCTCGCGGCCCGCGCGGCCGAGCCGGGCCCGCAGCCGCGGGTCGCCGAGCAGCCGGCTGAGCGCGGCGGCCAGCGCGCCCGCGTCGCCGGGCGGCACCGCCAGACAGGTCTCGCCGTCGGGTCCTGCGACCTCGGGGATGGCCCCGCCGGTCGTGGCGACCAGCGGGGTGCCCGTGGCCATGGCCTCGGCGGCCGGGAGGGAGAAGCCTTCGTAGAGGGAGGGCACGCAGGCGACCTGGGCCGAGCGGACCAGGTCGACGAGTTCCGCGTCGGAGATGCCCTTGACGAACTCGACGCAGCCTTCGAGGCCGTACCGCTCGATGGCCTGGGCGACGGGCCCGTCCTCGGCGCGCTTGCCGACGACGACCAGATGGGCCTCGGGGTGCTCGGTGCGCACCTTCGCCAGCGCCTCGACCAGGAACACCAGCCCCTTCAGCGGCACGTCCGCGCTGGAGGTGGTCACGATGCGGCCCGGGACCTGCGCCACCGACGGGTCGGGGCGGAACAGGTCGGTGTCGGCGCCGATGTGGACGACGTGGACCCGGTCCCGGCGCACGCCGAGGTGGTCGACGATCTCCTGCTGGGAGGAGCCGGAGACGGTGAGCACGGACGGCAGACGGCGCGCCACGCGCTTCTGCATCCGGGTGAAGCCGTACCAGCGGCGCACCGAGAAGCGGCGCTGCCGGCTGTCCGCCGCGTCCAGCTCCAACTGCCGGTCCACGGTGATCGGGTGGTGGATGGTGGTGACCAGGGGCGCGCCGATGTCGCCCAACAGCCCGTAGCCGAGGGTCTGGTTGTCGTGCACGACGTCGAAGTCGCCGCGCCGGGCCCGCAGCAGGCGGCGTGCGCGCAGCGAGAACGTCACCGGTTCCGGGAAGCCGCCGGTCCACATGGTGGCGACCTCCAGCGCGTCGATCCAGTCGCGGTACTCGTCGCGGCCGGGCGTGCGGAAGGGGTCGGGCTGGCGGTAGAGGTCGAGGCTGGGCAGCTCGGTCAGACTCAGCCGGCCGTGGGTCTCGCCGTCGACCGCGTCGAGGACCGGGTACGGCTGGGCGCCGATGACCTCGACGCGGTGGCCGAGGCGGGCCAGCTCACGGGAGAGGTGGCGGACGTAGACGCCCTGGCCGCCGCAGAACGGGTTTCCCTTGTACGTCAGGAGCGCGATGTCGAGCGGTCGCCCGCCGTCCGCGGCGAGGTCCCTCCCAGGACCCGCCTGACTGGCCTCAGCGGTCACTCCGGGCCCCCTTCTGCCTGCATGGTCCCGCGAGGTTACGCCGGGACGCTAATCTAGAACAAGTTTCAGACTTGATCGTTCGGGAGGCTCTGAATCTACCGGCAGGTAGGGGAGCTGTGAGCAGTGGATCAGGTGATTCACGCCACGGCGGACGGCCTCTGCCATGCTGTCTGATCACCAGCCCTCACCGACTGTCACGGAACGGGATCCATGCCTGCGGAAGCCAAGGTGGTCAAGGTGGAAGCCAGCACCGACAGACCGGCCCTCCCGGCCCTCACCGAACGGCAGGCGGCGCGCCGGCGCCGCATTCTGCACGCGAGCGCGCAGCTCGCCAGCCGGGGCGGTTTCGACGCGGTGCAGATGCGCGAGGTCGCGGAGTCCTCGCAGGTCGCGCTCGGCACGCTCTACCGGTATTTCCCGTCCAAGGTGCATCTGCTGGTCGCCACCATGCAGGACCAGCTGGAGCACATGCACGGCACGCTGCGCAAGAAGCCGCCGACCGGCGACACCCCGGCCGAGCGGGTCGCGGAGACGCTGATGCGCGCCTTTCGCGCCCTTCAGCGCGAGCCGCACCTGGCGGACGCGATGGTGCGCGCGCTGACCTTCGCGGACCGCAGCGTCTCCCCCGAGGTCGACCAGGTCTCCCGCCAGACCACGCTGATCATCCTGGACGCGATGGGAGTTGCGGACCCGGGCCCCGCGCAGCTGTCCGCGGTCCGCGTCATCGAGCACACCTGGCACTCGGCGCTCATCACCTGGCTCTCGGGCCGCGCCTCCATCGCCCAGGTGAAGATAGACATCGAGACGGTGTGCCGGCTGATCGACCTGACGTCGCAGGAGGAGCCGCGCGAACCGCGCGCCTGAGGGACCCGCGCGTGCGGGAACCCACGCACGAAAAAACCGGCGCACGAAGAAACCTACGAGACGGGTTCCCTTCGCCGGCATGGTCCGGATCAGGTACTGGAGGTCGCCTTCCGGTGAAACCGCCACCTTCGGGCCTCTCAGCTCGACCGTCGACGTCGGCCCCAGCGGATGCCTCTGCGTGCTGCCTGGGCGCCTCGCGGAAGTCGGCTACTCCGGTGGAGCTCCCTCACTCGCCTCGTAGGCCACTTCCAGAGTAGACCTCCGGAGCAGAACGCAATAGCCCAAAAGGGGCTTTTTCCGCCCCTTTTTCGCACGCTCCTCAGGACCACCCCCAGGACCGCCCTCAGGGCCGCCGCTCAGGAGCGCCGGAGGGCGCTCAGTCCTCCGGCGGGAACACCGGCTCCCCGCTGCCCGCCAGGGTGATCGTGATCGCCTCCACCGGGCAGCCCTCGGCCGCCGCCAGCACCCGCTCGTTGGCGGCCGTGTCGGGGTCGACCGGACAGGACTGGCGCCCGGCGTCGAGCCGGAAGCCGGCCGGGGCGTGGTGCAGGCACTGGGCCGAGCCGATGCACAGGGCGCGGTCGACCTCGACGTGCCAGCGGTCCCCCGCCCCCGCGCCCGACCCCGCTCGCGCGGGAGACACCTCCATCACTCACCCCTCCCAGCCGGCCGGCAGGTGGATCATCTTGTGTTCGAGGAACTCGCCGTACCCCTCCGGGCCGAACTCCCGCCCCAGACCGGAATTCTTGTAGCCGCCGAACGGGCCGAGCATGTCGAGGCTGAAGGTGTTCACGGAGTACGTGCCCGTGCGCACCCGGCGGGCGACCTCGATGCCGTGCTCGACGTCGGCCGTCCACACGCTGCCGCTCAGTCCGTACTCGGAGTCGTTGGCGATCTTCACGGCCTCGGACTCGTCGCCGTAGGGCAGCAGACAGATCACCGGGCCGAAGATCTCCTCGCGGGCGATGCGCATGCCGTTGTCCACGTCGCCGAAGAGGGTCGGCTCGACGTACCAGCCGCGGTCCAGGCCCGGCGGGCGGCCGCCGCCGGTGAGGATCTTCGCGCCCTCCTCCTGGCCGATGCGGATGTAGTCGAGGTTGCGCTGCTGCTGGCGGCGCGCCACCAGCGGGCCCACCTGGGTCGCCGGGTCCAGCGGGTCGCCCACCACCAGCGCGCTCGCCGCCGCCGCGAAGGCGTCCGCGAACTCGTCGTAGCGCGAGCGCGGCACCAGGATGCGGGTCTGGGCCACGCAGGCCTGCCCGTTGTTCATCCAGGCCGCCGAGACGATGCCGGGGACGGCCGTGGCGAGGTCCGCGTCGGGCAGGACCACCGCCGCCGACTTGCCGCCCAGCTCCAGCGTCACCCGGCTGAGGTTGCGCGCGGCCACCTCCATCACCCGCCGGCCGGCCGCGACCGACCCGGTGAAGGAGACCTTGTCGACTCCGGGGTGCCCGACCAGGTACTCGCTGACCTCGCGGTCCGCGGGCAGGATCGACAGGACGCCCTCGGGCAGCCCGGCCTCCCGCGCGATCTCGCCGAGGATGTAGGCGTCCAGCGGCGACTCCGGTGACGGCTTGAGCACCACGGTGCAGCCGGTGAGCAGCGCGGGCGCGAGCTTGGCGGCGGCCACGAACTGCGGGACGTTCCAGGGGACGACGGCCGCGACGACCCCGACGGGCTCGCGGCGCACCAGGATCGGCCCGAGCACCCCGGCCCGCCGCTCCTCGTACGCGAAGTCCCGGGCGACGGTGATCGCCGCGTCCCAGACCATCATCGCGCCGAGCGCCTGCGCGAGGACGCTCCAGGAGTACGGCGAGCCGTTCTCGGACGAGATGACGCGGGCGATCTCCTCGTGTCGTACGGCGATCGCGTCCTTGATCCTGGAGACCACCGCGATCCGCTCCTCGGGCGTCATCCGCGGCCAGGGCCCCTCGTCGAACGCCGTGCGGGCGGCGGCGACGGCCCGGTCCACGTCGGCCGTCGAGGCGTGCGGCACCCGTCCGATGACCTCCTCGGTGTGCGGCGAGATCACCTCGATGACCTCCTCGCCCAGCGGGTCGGTCAACTCCCCGCCGATGAACAGCTGTCCGTGTTCCACGAGTTCGGTCATGGCGACTGCCTCCCCGGCACGACTCTGACGATCCATCAGATACGGAACTGATAGCAGCTCCGCCCCGAGGAGTCCACGGCCGGGACACCCGCCGCGACGGTCGACTCGGGCTCCCATCGAAACCTGTTCTAGTTATAGTGGCCGGGACGCGGCGATTGGGGAGCCCATGACGCAGGTGCACGACCACGGCGGCGGCGTACGGTCCGTCGAGGTCCCCATCCCGGACAACCCCCTCGGCCACACCCTCGTGTACGTCGTCGACACCGACCGCGGCCCGGTGCTGATCGACACCGGCTGGGACGACCCCGCGTCCTGGGACACGCTCGCCGAGGGGCTCACGGCGTGCGGCACCTCGGTCGCCGACGTCCACGGCGTGGTGATCACCCATCACCATCCCGACCACCACGGACTGTCCGGCCGGGTCCGCGAGGTCTCCGGCGCCTGGGTCGCGATGCACGCGGCGGACATCGCCATCGTCCGCCGCACCCGGGAGACCCGGCCCGGCCGCTGGTACGCGTACATGGCGCACAAGCTCACCGCCGCGGGCGCCCCCGAGGCGCACGTCGCCCCGCTGCGCGCGGACCGGCCCCGGCGCGCCCTGCCCGGCCTCGCCCCCGCCCTGCCCGACCGGGAGATCGTCCCCGGTGAACTGCTCGACCTCCCGGGCCGCCGGCTGCGCGCCGTCTGGACCCCGGGCCACACCCCCGGCCACGTCTGTCTGCACCTGGAGGAGCGACACCCCGCCGGGCTCACCGGCCGCGGACGGCTGTTCTCCGGCGACCATCTGCTGCCCCGGATCACCCCGCACATCGGCCTGTACGAGGACCCGGACGACGCCACCGTCACCGACCCGCTCGGCGACTACCTCGACTCCCTCGAACGCGTCGGCCGGCTCGACCCGGCCGAGGTGCTCCCGGCCCACCAGCACGCCTTCGCCGACGCGCCGTCGCGCGTACGGGAGTTGCTGGCCCACCACGAGGAGCGCCTGGACGGCCTGCTGACCCTGCTGGCCGCCCCGCTCACCCCCTGGCAGCTCGCCGAGCTCATGGAGTGGAACCGCCCCTGGGACCAGATCCCCTACGGCTCCCGGAACATCGCGGTCTCGGAGGCCGAGGCCCATCTGCGGCGCCTGGTGAAGCTGGGCCGGGCGGAGGCGGTGACGGGGAGCGAGCCGGTGACTTACGTGGCGGTGTGAGGTGACGTGCGTGGCGGTGTGAGGTGACGTGCGTGGCGGTGTGAGCGGTGTGCCCCGTCGGCGGGCCGCACCCGCGCACCGGACCACCGCACGGCCGCCCCTCGGCGTGTTTCTACGGGCCGGTAGAGTGGCGCCGTCGTCATCACACCCGTACGGGGGAAAGCCGGTGCAATTCCGGCGCTGACCCGCAGCCGTGAGCCACCGCGAGGTGGCGAGCCGGATCGCCCCGCACGGTACGTGACCGGCTCACGCCCACCGGCGGCCCGCCGGTGTACGGCACCGTCGAGGTCTACGGAGCCGAGCCGCCCGGGGGTGCCCCGTGCTGTCCGGCTCCCCGCAGGGAGAGGCATCCGCCGATCATGAACGTCCGCCGCAGCGCCGCGGTCCTGGCCGCCGCCGCCGTGATCGGCGGTGCCACGCCCGCCGTCGCCGCCGACTCGTCCCCGTCGCCCTCGGTGGCGATACCCGCCGGCCTCTACGGCCGCACCGACCCCACGTACGACGGTGTGTGGCGGCAGTCCCTCGCCCTGCTCGCGCAGAACACCGTGGGCGTACGCCCCGCCTCCTCGGCCATCGGCTGGCTGACCGGGCAGCAGTGCGCGAACGGGGCGTTCGCCGCTTTCCGCGCCGACACCACGAAGCCCTGCGACGCCAAGCTGATGGTCGACACCAACAGCACGGCCGCCGCCGTCCAGGCCCTGGCCGCGCTCGGCAACCACACCCCCGTCACCGCCAAGTCCGTCGCGTGGCTGAAGTCCGTGCAGAACGCCGACGGCGGCTGGGGCTACTCCCCGGGCGGCGCCAGCGATGCCAACTCCACCGCCGTCGTCGTCGGCGCGCTGAGCGCGACGGGCGAACAGCCCCAGAACGTCGTCAAGGGCGGCAAGTCCCCCTACGACGCCCTGTTGAAGCTCGCCCTGCCCTGCACCGGCGACGGCGCGGGCGCCTTCGCCTACCAGCCCGACAAGAAGGGCGCCCTCCTCGCCAACGCGGACGCCACCGCGGCGGCCGTGGTCGCCGCCCTCGGCAAGGGGCTCGGGGGCGCCGCCGCGAACCCGGACTCCGAGGGTCTCACCTGCAAGGGTCCGGCCGCGGACGCCGGGCAGGCGGCCCGCAACGGCACCACGTACCTGGCCAGGGAGCTGACCGGCACCGGGCATCTGACGTCGTCGCTGCCCGGCGCCGAGGACCAGCCCGACTACGGCAACACCGCCGACGCGGTCGTCGCCCTCGCGACCGCCGGCCAGAGCGAGGTGGCCGCCCCGGCCGTGCACTGGCTCCAGACCAACTCCGCCAAGTGGGCGCAGCAGGCCGGCCCGGCCGCGTACGCGCAGCTGATCCTCGCCGCGACCGCCGTCTCCGCCGACCCGCGCCACTTCGGCTCCCAGGACCTGGTGGCGCTCCTGAACGCGACCGGCCCCGGGCCCGTGTACGTGCCCACCGCCGCCCCGTCGGCCTCGGCCGACGCCAAGGGCGGGACGGCCGCGGCCGAGGACTCCTCCGGCCCCGGAACCGCCGTGTGGATCGCCGGCGGCGTCCTGCTCGTCGTCATCGTCGCCGTCGGCTTCATGCTCTTCGGGCGCGGCAGGAACAAGCAGTCGTGAGCCGTCGCCGTGCCGCCGCCGCACTGCTCCTGGCCGTGCTGCTCCCGTTGCTGGGAGCGGCCGGCCAGGCGCAGGCCACCGGCTACCGCTACTGGTCCTTCTGGGACCGCACGGGCGGCGACTGGACCTACGCCACCCAGGGTCCGGCGACCGCCCGCCCCGACGACGGCGACGTGCAGGGCTTCCGGTTCGCGGTCAGCGCGGACTCCCAGGACGCCAGTCGCCCGCGCGGCACGGCCGACTTCGCGACGATCTGCGCGAAGACCCCCGCACGCGACGGGTCCAAGCGGGTCGCCCTGGTCATCGACTTCGGCACGCTCGCCGACGCCCCCTCGGGCGAGCGGCCGCCCGCGTCGCGGACGGCCTGTGCACAGGTGCCCTCCGACGCCAGCACGGCGGAGGCGCTGGCCGCGGTGGCCAAGCCGCTGCGGTACGACACCAACGCCCTGCTGTGCGCGATCGCCGGATACCCGCGACAGGGCTGCGGTGAGCAGGTGTCGGCGCCGGAGAAGCCGAAGAGCACGGCGACGGCGGCCGCGGCGGAGCGGCCCGCGACGGACGGGGGCCCCTCGGTGGGCCTGATCGCGGGTTGCGCGGCCGTGGCCGTCCTGGCGGCTGCGGCACTCTGGCAGGCCCGGCGGCGCGGGCGTGGCTAAGAGCTCCGGACAGAAGTGGGGTCCGATCAGCGGGCGGTGTCCGGTGCGTGCGATCGCAAGGCGCCGGAAGGTCCTGGTAGCGGAGCTACCAGGACCTTCCGGCAACGCGGCTGGGGGTCCCCCCTCTGGGGGAGTGCGTGCCGGACACCGCCCGCCGGGCCCCACTTCTGTCCGGACCTCTCGGGTCCGACGGCGGCCGCCGCGGGGGACCGCGCGGCCGGTCGGCGACGGACGGCCGGCCGGGCCCGCCGCCCGGCGGCCGTACCACCCGGCCGTGCACCCGGGTGCCTGGTGGCTGTGGTCGATATCCCTCGGCGTGGCGGCCACCCGGACCACGAATCCGATCCTGCTCGCCCTGCTGGTCGCGGTCTCCGCCTATGTCGTCGCGACCTGCCGCCCCGCCGCCGCCCTGTGGGCCCGCTCCTACGGCGCCTTCGTCCGGCTGGCGCTGGCCGTGCTGGCCATCCGGCTCGTCTTCGCCGTCGCGCTCGGCTCACCGATCCCGGGCACGCACGTCCTCGTCACCCTGCCCGAAGTCCCGCTCCCCCACTGGGCCCAGGGCATCCGGCTCGGCGGCCGGGTCACCGCCGAGGCAGTCGTCTTCGCCCTCTACGACGGCCTGAAGCTCGGCACACTGCTCATCTGCGTGGGCGCCGCGAACGCGCTCGCCGGACCCACCCGCCTCCTCAAGTCCCTGCCCGGTGCCCTCTACGAGACCGGGGTGGCCGTGGTCGTGGCGCTCACCTTCGCCCCGAACCTGATCGCCGACGTCCAGCGGCTGCGCGCCGCCCGCCGGCTGCGCGGCCGCCCCGACCGCGGCCTGCGCGGCCTGCTCCAGGTCGGACTGCCGGTCCTGGAGGGCGCGTTGGAGCGGTCCGTCGCCCTGGCCGCCGCGATGGACGCCCGCGGCTACGGCCGTACCGTCGCCGTGCCCGCCCGGGTCCGCCGCACCACCACCGCCCTCACCCTCGGCGGGCTGCTCGGCGTCTGCGCGGGAACGTACGGCCTGCTCACCGCGGAGGGCGGCAGCTACGGCGTCCCGGTCCTGCTCGCCGGGCTCGCCGCCGCGCTGGGCGGCCTGTGGCTCGGCGGCCGCCGTACCCCGCGGACCCGCTACCGCCCGGACCGCTGGGACCTGCGCGCCTGTCTGGTGGCGGCCTCCGGGGCCGCCGTCGCCGCGCTGCTCGGCGTCGCGGACGAGACGGCCCTGCACCCCGGTGT
>NZ_VJZD01000203.1 GCF_009377175.1 Streptomyces adustus | reverse complement strand
GCCCCGGGAGGGCAGCCGTGTGTCGCCGTCCCGCGCACCCCGGGTGGGCAGGCTGCTGCGGGAGGTGTACGCCACCCCGTCGGCACCGAACCGCGCGCCCGGGGGTGGGCAGCCGACGCCCGCACCGGTCAATGCCCGCTCCAGCCGATCACCGCCTCAGCCGATGTCCGCCTCAGCCGATGTCCGGCGGGTCGATCCGCACCCGGACCGGTTCGCCCGCCGCCCCGGCCGCGCCGCCGCCCGTCCCCCGGGCCATCCGGGCGGCCTGCGCCGCCTTCAGGGCGGCCGCCATCGCACCGCCGCTCCCCGGCGGCACCCGGACCAGCGCGCGCTCCCAGTCCTCCCCCGGCGGCGGCGCCCCCGGCCGCCGCGGACGGCCCGGTGCCGTGCCGGGGACGGGCACGGGCCCGAGCACCTCGGCGTCCGGGGGCAGGTGCACCTCGGCCAGGAACGCGGCGACCGCCTCCGGCAGGCCCGACACGGCCGCCATCCGCGAGACCGGGGGAAAGCCCAGTTCGGCCCGCTCGGCGAGCTCCCGCACCGCATGACCGACGGGGTCCCACCGCACCAGCGCCTGCACCGGGCGCAGGGTCGGTTCGGCGACGACCACCACGGTCCCGCCGGCGCTCTGCGGCCGTACCAGCGCGGCCGCCGCGATCCACCGGCGCAGGGCGTCCTCCCCGGCCCGCAGATCGGGCCGGCCGAGCATGGCCCAGCCGTCCAGCAGCAGGGCGGCCGCGTAACCGCCCTCGGCGACGGGCTCGGCGCCCGGTGTGCTCACCACCAGCGCGGGTGTCCCCGGCACGGTGTCCAGGACATGCTCGCGCCCCGAGGTGCGCACCGGCACCGCCGGAAACGCCCGCCCCAGCTCCTCCGCGGTGCGCCGGGCGCCCACGACCTGGGCGCGCAGCCGGAACGAGCCGCACTCCGGACAGTGCCAGCCGGATTCCTCTCGACCGCACCAGCCGCACCACAGCGCCCCGCCGTCCCGTGCCTCCAGCGGCCCGGCGCAGTGCCGGCAGCGGGCCGGGGCCCGGCACTGCGCGCAGGCCATCCGCGGCACATAGCCGCGCCGGGGCACCTGGACCAGCACCGGTCCGTGCCGCAGACCTTCCCTGGCCGTCTGCCAGGCGAGGCTCGGCAGCCGTGCGGCCCTCGCCGCCTCGTCCCGGGCCAGATCCAGGTCCCCCACGGTCCGTACGAGAGGCGCGGCGCGCCGTACCTGCTCGCGCCCGGCGACCAGCGGCCGGGCCCATCCGCTCTCGACGAGCTGCGCCGCCTCCACGGTGCAGTCCCGGCTGCCCAGCAGGAAGGCGCACCGGTCCAGGGCCGCGCGCAGCAGCAGCACCTCGCGGGCGTGGGGCTGGGGCGCGTGCGGCTCGCTGTGGCTGTCGTCGCCGTCGTCCCAGAGGGCGACAAGCCCGAGGTCCCGTACCGGCGCGAACATCGCGGCCCGGGTGCCGACCACGGCCCGTACCGATCCCCGGCGCACCGCGAGCCACTGCCGGTAGCGCTTCTCGGGTCCGGCGTCGGCGGTCAGCAGCGCGTGCCGTCCCTCGCCCAGCAGCGCCGTCAGCGCGGCGTCGACCCGGGCGGCGGCGCGCCCGTCGGGCACGACGACGAGGGCCCCGCGCCCGGAGGCGAGGGTCGCCGCGACGGCGCGCGCCAGTTCCTCGCTCCACCCGGGGCCGGGCAGGGCGTTCCACACGGCACGCGGCGCGCCTCCGGTGGCCAGCGACCGAAGGAACGCGGCCCCTCGCTCGTACCGCGCCCAGGAGCCCGGCTCGGGCACTTCCGGGGGAGGCAGGGGCTCCGGGGAGGGTCGTTGCTCGGCCCGGGCGCTGCGCGGCGGCACGGCGAGCTGGAGGACGTCGGCGAGGCTGCCTGCGTACCGGTCGGCGACGGCCCGCGCCAGCGTCAGCAGTTCCTCGCTCAGTACGGGCTCGGGCGACACGACCTGGGCGAGCGCGGCCAGCGGTCCGGAGTAGTCGGACTCGGCCCGGCGCTCCACCAGGAACCCGTCGATGAGGCCCCCGCCCTCGCGGCGGCCGTCGCGCACCCGGTGCCGCCCGGCACCGAAGCGCACCCGCACCCGCACCCCGGGCTGCGCGTCCGCGTCGAGTTCCTCGGGGACGGCGTAGTCGAAGTAGCGGTCGAGGTGCAGCACGCCCTTGTCGACGAGCACCCGGGCGACGGGCAGCTCCTTGGCCAGGGCGGCGCCCCGCCAGGTCCGGGGCTTGGCCCGCGGCACCTTGGCCTCGCGCACGCTGGCCCGGATGAGCGCGAGCTGTTCGGGCGGCGCGCCGTCGGCGCCGCCCTCCCCCGTCCGGTTCTCGCTGCTCACGCTTGCATTCTTACCAAACGCCACTGACAACCGGCGTCGTCGGTGATCACCGAACTCTCCCGAGATCCACACGGCAGCGGCGACACACGCCTGACTTCACCGCACGCCCTGGGGCGCACTCCATCGAAGTAGCCGCAGCCTTCGCACCGGGAGAGTCCTCACCGTACGGGCCCCGCGCCCCCGCGGCCATTGATTTTGCGCCCCGCACGGCCCGGGCCTGAGGCGGACCCGACGGCTCGGGTCGTCGGCGGCGGGCAGTCCCGCTCCGCAGGCACAGGACGGGCCCGGACCTCCCCTGGGGGAGAGCCGGGCCCGGATCCGGAAGCGGTGGCGGGGCCTACAGGCCCGCGGCCTTCTTCAGCGCGTCCACGCGGTCCGTGCGCTCCCACGTGAAGTCGGGCAGCTCACGGCCGAAGTGGCCGTAGGCGGCCGTCTGGGCGTAGATCGGGCGCAGCAGGTCGAGGTCGCGGATGATGGCGGCCGGACGCAGGTCGAAGACCTCGTCGATCGCCTTCTCGATCTTCTCCGGCTCGACCTTGTGGGTGCCGAAGGTCTCGACGAAGAGACCGACGGGCTCGGCCTTGCCGATCGCGTAGGCGACCTGGACCTCGCAGCGGGAGGCCAGGCCCGCGGCGACGACGTTCTTGGCGACCCAGCGCATCGCGTACGCGGCCGAACGGTCGACCTTGGACGGGTCCTTGCCGGAGAAGGCGCCGCCGCCGTGGCGGGCGAAGCCGCCGTAGGTGTCGATGATGATCTTGCGGCCGGTGAGGCCGGCGTCACCCATCGGACCGCCGATCTCGAAGCGGCCGGTGGGGTTGACCAGCAGGCGGTAGCCCTCGGTCTCCAGCTTGATGCCGTCGTCGAGGAGGGCCTTCAGCTCCGGCTCCACGACGAACTCGCGGATGTCCGGGGTCAGCAGCGAGTCCAGGTCGATGTCGCTGGCGTGCTGCGAGGAGACGACGACGGTGTCCAGGCGGACCGCCTTGTCGCCGTCGTACTCGATGGTGACCTGGGTCTTGCCGTCGGGGCGCAGGTAGGGGATGGCGCCGTTCTTGCGGACCTCGGACAGCCGCTTCGACAGGCGGTGCGCCAGGAAGATCGGCAGCGGCATCAGGGTCGGCGTCTCGTCGCTGGCGTAGCCGAACATCAGGCCCTGGTCGCCGGCGCCCTGCTTGTCGAGCTCGTCGTCGTCGCCCTCGACCCGGGACTCGTAGGCCGTGTCGACGCCCTGCGCGATGTCCGGGGACTGCGAACCGATCGACACCGAGACGCCGCAGGAGGCGCCGTCGAAGCCCTTCTTCGAGGAGTCGTAGCCGATCTCGAGGATCTTCTCGCGCACGAGCTGCGGGATCGGCGCGTAGGCCTTGGTGGTGACCTCTCCGGCCACGTGCACCAGACCGGTGGTGATCAGGGTCTCGACCGCGACCCGGGAGGTCGGGTCCTCGCGCAGAAGCGCGTCGAGAATGGTGTCGCTGATCTGGTCAGCGATCTTGTCGGGGTGACCCTCGGTCACGGACTCCGAAGTGAACAGGCGACGGGACACAACGCTCCCTGTGGTTGCAGCGGCTGCTGGCTGATCATTGGCGGACGGACAGGGCTGCGCCTGACGTCGTCCGAGAACAGTTTATCGGTCGCGCTCGGTCATGGCCCCACTGTCTCGCCTCTCGGAAGGGCTGTGACCTGCGGCACGGGGCATTCTGCCCAATGCCGCTCGAGCTTGGCCAGGGGCGCCACGCCGGAATGTCCGGGCCCGGCGTGATCCCCGGGGCGAGGGAAACATTCACCCCAGGCGTTGCGCCACAAGGTCCCATACGGTTTCGGCCAGGGCCTCTTTCGGTCCGTACGGCACGGCCGTCTCGGTTCCGTCGGCGCCCAGTACCACAGCCTCGTTCTCCTCGGAGCCGAAAGTCTTGCGTTCCCCCACCTCGTTCACCACGAGCAGGTCACAGCCTTTGCGGCGCAGCTTGGTGCGGCCGTTGGCGAGGACGTCGTCGGTCTCGGCGGCGAAGCCGACCACCACCTGGCCGGGCCGGGCGCGGTCGGCGGAGATCTCCGCGAGGATGTCCGGATTCCGTACGAGGACGATGGGTTCCGGTTCCTGGCCGTCCTTCTTCTTGATCTTTCCGGCCGCGTAGGCCGCGGGGCGGAAGTCGGCGACCGCGGCGGCCATCACGACCGCGTCCGCGTCCGGGGCCGCCTTGAGCACGGCCTCGCGCAGCTGGACGGCCGTGCCGACCTGGACGACGTCCACACCGGCCGGGTCGGGCAGGCCGGTGTTCGCGGCGACCAGGGTGACCCGGGCACCGCGGGCCGCGGCCGTGCGGGCGAGGGCGTAGCCCTGCTTGCCCGAGGAGCGGTTGCCGAGGAAGCGCACCGGGTCGAGGGGTTCGCGGGTGCCGCCGGCGCTGACGACGACATGGCGACCGGCGAGATCCGGCCGCGCGGCGCCGCGGGCGAGCACCCGGCGGCAGACCTCGAAGATCTCGGCCGGATCGGGCAGTCGGCCCTTGCCGGTGTCGACGCCGGTGAGACGGCCCACGGCCGGCTCGATGACGACCGCGCCCCGGCGGCGCAGCGTGGCCACGTTCTCCTGGGTGGCCGGGTGCTCCCACATCTCCGTGTGCATGGCGGGGGCGAAGACCACGGGGCAGCGCGCGGTGAGGAGTGTGTTGGTGAGCAGGTCGTCCGCGAGTCCGTGGGCGGCCTTGGCGAGCATGTCGGCCGTGGCGGGGGCGACGACCACCAGGTCGGCGTGCTGGCCGATGCGGACGTGCGGGACCTGGTCGACGTCGTCCCAGACCTCGGTCGAGACGGGGTGGCCGGAGAGCGCGGACCAGGTCGCGGCGCCGACGAAGTGCAGCGCGGAGGCGGTGGGCACGACACGGACGTCATGCCCCGACTCCGTCAGCCTTCTCAGCAGCTCGCAGGCCTTGTAGGCGGCGATGCCACCGCTGACCCCCAGCACGACCTTCGGCTTGTCCACCGTCGCTCCCCTCCGCTCGCTCGCGTGCGCCGGCGACGGGCGCACGCCTCCATCACACACCACAGGCCCGGCAGTCGCGCTGCCGGGCCTGTGGAAAAACCAGCCGCAAGCTGGAAATACTACTTACGCCGGGCCCTCGATGGCCTCGGACGTCAGCAGTCCCGCGTTGATCTCGCGCAGGCTGATCGAGAGCGGCTTCTCGTGGACGTGGGTGTCGACGAGCGGACCGACGTACTCGAGGAGGCCCTCGCCGAGCTGCGAGTAGTACGCATTGATCTGGCGGGCCCGCTTGGCCGCGTAGATCACGAGGCTGTACTTCGAGTCCGTGGCCTCGAGAAGCTCGTCGATCGGCGGGTTGATGATGCCCTCGGGCGCGGAGATGGAAGAGGACACGCTCTACCTTCCGATGGTGGGGAAAAGGTCGGTCGTGGTCACAGGCTCGTGATCACACAACACCCATCAAGGCTAGCAGCTCTCGCGCCACGTCCTTGACAGAGGTGTTGACCAGGGTCTCGTCGAACTCCGGCTCCGCCGCCAGTTCGATCTTCGCCGCCTCCAGGCGGCGCTCGATGACCTCCGGAGGTTCGGTGCCGCGGCCGGTCAGCCGGCGCACCAGCTCGTCCCAGGAGGGCGGGGCCAGGAACACCAGCTGGGCCTCGGGCATGGACTCACGGACCTGCCGGGCGCCCTGGAGGTCGATCTCCAGGAGGACCGGGACGCCGGACTCCAGATGCTCCAGCACGGCCGCGCGGGGCGTGCCGTAGCGGTTGCCCGCGAACTCGGCCCACTCCAGCAGCTCACCGTTGGCGATCAGCTTGTCCATCTCGTCGTCGCTGACGAAGAAGTAGTGGACTCCGTGCTTCTCCCCGGGGCGGGGCCTGCGGGTCGTCGCCGACACCGAAAGCCACACCTCGGGATGTTCCTTGCGCATATGAGCGACGACCGTGCTCTTACCGACCCCTGAGGGGCCGGAGAGCACGGTCAGCCGCGGACGTACGTCCGGGGGCTCGGGGGTCGTCCCCCGGAATGTTGCAGCCATGCAGCGATTATTCCAGCAATCCCGGGGTGCCCGGAACGTCAGTCCCGGACCACCCGGCACTCAGGAGCCGGTGCTGCCGAACTCGCGCTCAAGGGAGGCGATCTGGTTGGACCCGAGGCCACGCACGCGGCGGCTCTCGGAGATGCCGAGTCGCTCCATGATCTGCTTGGCGCGGACCTTGCCCACGCCCGGCAGGGACTCCAGCAGGGCGGAAACCTTCATCTTGCCGATGACGTCGTTTTCCTGACCCTGCTTGATGACCTCGTGAAGGGAGGCGCCGGAGTGCTTGAGTCGATTCTTGACCTCGGCCCGCTCCCGGCGAGCCGCGGCGGCCTTTTCGAGCGCGGCTGCGCGCTGTTCGGGGGTAAGGGGCGGAAGAGCCACGCCTACGTCACCTCGGATGTCGAACTGTCGGATACGGACCGGTGAGGAACCTAGTCGCCCCACACCTAGGGAGTTACGAGCAACACGCTGCGCCCGTTCACTCTGCTCGGAGACTAGCGGCCAACTCCCTCCGAGTCAGCGAGAACAGAGGAAAAGTCCTGGTCAGCCTCTATCAGGACTGGACATTTACGACATATTGCCCCGGATTTGAGGATGTATCCAGCCTCAAGTCGACCTGGAAGGGGGTCGCCGGCGGCCTTCGGGCGCCTCAGACGGCCGCGACGGCCGCCTCGATCTCCCGCGCGAACCGGTCCGCGGCGGCCCGCAGCGCGCCGGCGTCGGGACCGTGCCGCAGCACCCCCCTGCTGACGTTGGGCACGACGTTGCGCACCGCCGCGCCGAACACCCCGGGAAGGTCGGCCGGCGTCGCGCCCTGGGCGCCGATACCGGGCGCGAGGAGCGGACCGTCGATGTCGAGGTCGTACGACGACAGGTCGCCCAGCGTGGCGCCGACGACCGCCCCGAAGGACCCCAGGGGCTCCTCGCCCGCGTTCTCGGCCGCCAGATGGGCCAGCATCGTCGCGCCGACCGTGCGGCCGTCCGCGCGCACCGCGTGCTGCACCTCGCCGCCCTCCGGGTTGGAGGTCAGGGCGAGCACGAACAGACCCGCGCCGTTCTCGCGCGCCAGTGCGACGGCCGGGGCCAGCGACCCGTAGCCGAGGTAGGGCGAGACGGTCAGGGCGTCCGAGAACAGCGGGGCGTCCTTGTGCAGGAAGGACTCGGCATAGGCGGCCATGGTGGAGCCGATGTCCCCGCGCTTGGCGTCCATGACGACCAGCGCACCGGCCGCCCGCGCCTCCTCGACCGTCTTCTCCAGCACGGCCACCCCGCGGGAGCCGAAGCGCTCGAAGAACGCGCTCTGCGGCTTCAGGACGGCGACCCGGTCGGCCGTCGCCTCGACGACCGTGCGGCTGAACCGCTCCAGACCGGCCACGTCGTCGTTCAGGCCCCACTCGGCGAGCAGGGAGGCGTGCGGGTCGATGCCCACGCACAGCGGCCCGCGCTCGTCCATCGCGCGGCGCAGCCGGGCGCCGAAGGGTTCCAGAGAGCTCATGCGGCCTTCCTGACGTCGGCGCCGACCGCGTCGGCGAGGGTGGCGTACGGGCTGGTGCGCAGGCGCGCGGCGAGCCCCTTGTGCAGGGCGCGGGCCCAGAAGGGTCCCTCGTAGATGAAGGCGCTGTAGCCCTGGATCAGGGTGGCGCCCGCGAGGATGCGCTGCCAGGCGTCCTCGGCGTTCTCGATGCCGCCGACGCCCACCAGGGTGATCCGGTCGCCCACGCGCGCGTAGAGGCGGCGCAGCACCTCCAGCGAGCGGGCCTTCAGCGGCGCGCCGGACAGTCCGCCGGTCTCCTGGACCAGTGCGGGCGAGGAGGTCAGACCGAGTCCCTCGCGCGCGATGGTGGTGTTGGTGGCGATGATCCCGTCCAGGCCGAGTTCGACGGCCAGGTCGGCGACGGCGTCGACGTCCTCGTCGGCGAGGTCCGGGGCGATCTTCACCAGCAGCGGGACCCGGCGGTCGGCGACCACGCGGTCCGCGGCCTCGCGCACGGCGACGAGCAGCGGGCGCAGCGCCTCGGTGGCCTGGAGGTTGCGCAGGCCGGGCGTGTTCGGGGAGGAGACGTTGACGACCAGGTAGTCGGCGTACGGGGCCAGCCGCTCGGCCGACGTCACGTAGTCGCCGACGGCCTCGGCCTCCGGGACGACCTTGGTCTTGCCGATGTTCACACCCACGACGGTCTTGAACACGGGCGTCCGCGCGGCCAGCCGGGCCGCGACCGCGAGCGAGCCCTCGTTGTTGAAGCCCATGCGGTTGATCAGCGCCCGGTCCGGGACCAGGCGGAACAGCCGCTTCTTGGGGTTGCCGGGCTGGGCCTGCCCGGTCACCGTGCCGATCTCGATGTGGTCGAAGCCGAGCATCGCCATGCCGTCGATCGCGATGGCGTTCTTGTCGAAGCCGGCCGCGAGTCCGAAGGGGCCGTGCATGCGCAGCCCGAAGGCCTCGGTGCGCAGTTCCCGGTGGCGGGGCGCGAGCGCGGCGGCCACGAAGGTACGCAGGACGGGGACGCACGCCGCGAGCCGGATCCATCGGAAGGCCAGGTAGTGCGCCTGCTCGGGGTCCATGCGCCGGAAGACCAGACGGAAGAAGAGTTTGTACATCTCGAAAGTCCTCGAGTCCTCGGGGGTCCTCATGACGTGGGGGGCCATGACGTGGGGGGCCATGACGTGGGGGCCCGCCGTTGAGACGTGGGGGCCGTCATGAAGAGGGGGACACCGTTTTCCGGTGTCCCCCTCGTGGCTGCTAGTCGCGCGCCGCGGTCAGGTGCTGTGCGTGCTCCTGGAGCGAGCGGACGCCCACGTCGCCGTGGTTGAGCGCGTCGATGCCCTGGACGGCGGCGGCGAGCGCCTGGACCGTCGTCAGGCACGGCACGGCCCGGGCGACGGCGGCCGTACGGATCTCGTAGCCGTCGAGGCGGCCGCCGGTGCCGTACGGGGTGTTGACGATGAGGTCGACCTCGCCGTCGTGGATGAGCTGGACGATGGTGCGCTCGCCGTTCGGGCCGGTGCCCTCGGACTGCTTGCGCACCACGGTGGCGTTGAGGCCGTTGCGCTTGAGGACCTCGGCGGTGCCGGAGGTGGCGAGCAGCTCGAAGCCGTGGGCGACCAGCTCGCGCGCCGGGAAGATCATCGAACGCTTGTCGCGGTTGGCGACCGAGATGAACGCGCGGCCCTTGGTGGGCAGCGGTCCGTACGCGCCCGACTGCGACTTGGCGTACGCCGTGCCGAAGACGGAGTCGATGCCCATGACCTCGCCGGTGGAGCGCATCTCCGGGCCGAGGACGGTGTCCACACCGCGGCCGGAGGTGTCCCGGAAGCGGCTCCACGGCATCACGGCCTCCTTGACGGAGATCGGCGCGTCGAGCGGCAGGGTGCCGCCGTCGCCGGTGGCCGGGAGCAGGCCCTCGGCGCGCAGCTCGGCGACGGTGGCGCCGAGCGAGATGCGGGCCGCGGCCTTCGCGAGCGGTACCGCGGTCGCCTTCGAGGTGAAGGGGACGGTGCGCGAGGCGCGCGGGTTGGCCTCCAGGACGTACAGGATGTCGCCCGCCATCGCGAACTGGATGTTGATCAGTCCGCGGACGCCCACCCCGCGCGCGATGGCCTCGGTGGAGGCGCGCAGGCGCTTGATGTCGAAGCCGCCCAGGGTGATCGGCGGCAGGGCGCACGCCGAGTCGCCGGAGTGGATGCCGGCCTCCTCGATGTGCTCCATGACGCCGCCGAGGTAGAGCTCGTGGCCGTCGTAGAGGGCGTCGACGTCGATCTCGATCGCGTCGTCGAGGAAGCGGTCGACCAGGACCGGCCGGGTGGGGCTGATCTCGGTCGACTCGGCGATGTAGGACGACAGCCGGGTCTCGTCGTAGACGATCTCCATGCCGCGGCCGCCCAGGACGTACGACGGGCGCACCAGGACCGGGTAGCCGATCTCGTCCGCGATGGCCTTGGCCTCGTCGAAGGTGGTGGCGGTGCCGTGCTTGGGGGCCGGCAGCCCGGCCTCGGCGAGCACCCGGCCGAAGGCGCCCCGGTCCTCGGCGGCGTGGATGGCCTCGGGGGAGGTGCCCACGACCGGCACGCCGTTGTCCTTGAGGGCCTGCGCCAGGCCCAGCGGGGTCTGGCCGCCGAGCTGGACCACGACGCCCGCGATCGGACCGGCCAGCGACTCGGCGTGCACGATCTCCAGCACGTCCTCCAGCGTGAGCGGCTCGAAGTACAGCCGGTCGGAGGTGTCGTAGTCGGTGGAAACGGTCTCGGGGTTGCAGTTGACCATCACGGTCTCGTAGCCCGCCTCGCTCAGCGCGAAGGAGGCGTGGACGCAGGAGTAGTCGAACTCGATGCCCTGGCCGATGCGGTTCGGGCCGGAGCCCAGGATGATCACCGCGGGCTTCTCCCGCGGCGCGACCTCGTTCTCCTCGTCGTAGGAGGAGTAGAAGTACGGCGTCTTCGCCGCGAACTCGGCGGCGCAGGTGTCGACGGTCTTGTACACCGGGCGGATGCCCAGCGCGTGCCGCACCTCGCGCACGACGTCCTCGCGCAGCCCGCGGATCTCGCCGATCTGCTGGTCGGAGAAGCCGTGCCGCTTGGCCTCGGCGAGCAGGTCGACGTCCAGGCGCTCGGCCGCGGCGAGCTCGTCGGCGGTCTCCTTGATCAGGAAGAGCTGGTCGACGAACCAGGGGTCGATCTTCGTGTACTCGAAGACCTCCTCGGGCGTGGCGCCCGCGCGGATGGCCTGCATGACGGTGTTGATACGGCCGTCGGTGGGCCGCACCGCCGCGCGCAGCAGCTCGTCCTTGTCGCCGGGCTCGCCGGTGAACGTGAACTGGCTGCCCTTCTTCTCCAGCGAGCGCAGCGCCTTCTGGAGGGCCTCGGTGAAGTTACGGCCGATGGCCATGGCCTCGCCGACCGACTTCATGGTGGTGGTGAGGGTGGAGTCGGCCGAGGGGAACTTCTCGAAGGCGAAGCGCGGGGCCTTGACGACCACGTAGTCGAGCGTGGGCTCGAAGGAGGCCGGGGTCTCCCGGGTGATGTCGTTCGGGATCTCGTCGAGGGTGTAGCCGACGGCGAGCTTGGCGGCGATCTTGGCGATCGGGAAGCCGGTGGCCTTGGAGGCGAGCGCCGAGGACCGCGACACGCGCGGGTTCATCTCGATGACGATGACACGGCCGTCGACCGGGTTCACCGCGAACTGGATGTTGCAGCCGCCGGTGTCGACGCCGACCTCGCGGATCACGGCGATGCCGATGTCACGCAGGATCTGGTACTCGCGGTCGGTGAGGGTCATCGAGGGCGCCACGGTGATCGAGTCGCCGGTGTGCACGCCCATGGGGTCGAAGTTCTCGATGGAGCAGACGACCACGACGTTGTCGTGCTTGTCGCGCATCAGCTCCAGCTCGTACTCCTTCCAGCCGAGGATGGACTCCTCCAGGAGCACCTCGGTGGTCGGGGAGAGCGTCAGGCCCTGGCCCGCGATGCGGCGCAGCTCCTCCTCGTCGTGCGCGAAGCCGGAGCCGGCGCCGCCCATGGTGAAGGAGGGGCGGACCACGACCGGGTAGCCGCCGAGCGTGTCGACGCCGGCGATGACGTCGTCCATGGAGTGGCAGATGACCGAGCGGGCGGACTCGCCGTGGCCGATCTTGCGGTTGACCTCCTCGACGACCGCCTTGAACTGCTCGCGGTCCTCGCCCTTGTGGATGGCCTCGACGTTGGCGCCGATCAGTTCGACGCCGTACTTCTCCAGGACGCCGTTCTCGTGCAGCGAGATCGCCGTGTTCAGGGCCGTCTGGCCGCCCAGGGTGGGCAGCAGCGCGTCGGGGCGCTCCTTGGCGATGATCTTCTCGACGAACTCCGGGGTGATCGGCTCGACGTAGGTCGCGTCGGCGATCTCCGGGTCGGTCATGATCGTCGCCGGGTTGGAGTTGACCAGGACGACGCGCAGGCCCTCGGCGCGCAGGATGCGGCACGCCTGGGTGCCGGAGTAGTCGAACTCGGCGGCCTGGCCGATGACGATCGGGCCGGAGCCGATGACCAGGACGGACTGGATATCGGTGCGCTTAGGCACGCTGGCCCTCCATCGGGACTGTGCTCATCAAAGATGTGAAGCGGTCGAACAGGTAGGCGGCGTCGTGCGGTCCCGCTGCCGCTTCGGGGTGGTACTGGACGGAGAAGCCCGGCTGGTCGAGCAGCTGCAGGCCCTCCACCACGTCGTCGTTCAGGCAGACGTGGGAGACCTCGACGCGCCCGAAGGGCGTCTCGGTGACCCGGTCGAGCGGCGCGTCCACGGCGAAGCCGTGGTTGTGCGCGGTGACCTCGACCTTGCCGGTCGTACGGTCCTGGACCGGCTGGTTGATGCCGCGGTGGCCGTACTTCAGCTTGTAGGTGCCGAAGCCGAGGGCGCGGCCGAGGATCTGGTTGCCGAAGCAGATGCCGAACAGCGGCGTCCTGCGCTTCAGGACGGCCGTCATCAGCGCGACGGGTCCGTCGGCGGTCGCCGGGTCGCCGGGTCCGTTGGAGAAGAACACGCCGTCGGGGGCGATGGCGTAGATGTCGTCCTCGGTCGCCGTGGCGGGCAGCACGTGCACCTCGATGCCGCGCTCGGCCATGCGGTGCGGGGTCATGCCCTTGATGCCGAGGTCGATGGCGGCGACGGTGAACTTCTTCTCGCCGACCGCCGGGACGACGTAGGCCTCCTTGGTGGCGACCTCCTCGTACAGGCTCGCGCCCTTCATGTGCGGCTGGGCCTGCACACGGGCGACGAGCTCGGCGTCGGTGGCGATCGCCTCGCCGGAGAAGATGCCGGAGCGCATCGAGCCGCGTTCGCGCAGGTGGCGGGTGAGGGCGCGGGTGTCGATGCCGGAGATGCCGACGACGCCCTGGTCGACGAGCGCGTCGTCGAGGGAGCGGGTGGCGCGCCAGTTGGAGGGCACGCGCGCGGGGTCGCGGACGACGTAGCCGGAGACCCAGATGCGGCTGGACTCGTCGTCCTCCTCGTTCCAGCCGGTGTTGCCGATCTGCGGCGCGGTGGCGACGACGATCTGCCGGTCGTACGACGGGTCGGTGAGGGTCTCCTGGTAGCCGGTCATGCCGGTGGAGAACACCGCTTCGCCGAAGGTCTCCCCCACGGCCCCGTAGGCGCGGCCGCGGAAGACCCGGCCGTCCTCCAGGACGAGTACGGCGGGAGGCGCCCCTTTCCTCTTCGAGGCATTCCCCTGCGTGGAGGTGGTCATCGTGCGCCTTCCGTTGTTTCCGTCTTTTCGATCATCGCGTTGATGGTGTCGACCCACTCGTTGTGTTCGGCCGCCCGGTCGGAGCGGAACCCGGAGTCGATCAGCCGGTCGCCGTGGGCCCAGGTGACGACCAGCAGGCCGCCCTCGGTGAGCACCTTGCCGGCGATGCCCTTGTCGAGCCGGGCCTCGCGCAGTGCCTGGCGCGGGACGAAGAAGTCGTCCGCGCCGGGGCGTACGACGTCCAGGCCCGCGTCGGTCAGCGTGAGCTCGGCCCGGCTGCGGGTGCCCAGGCCGCGCGCCACGATGCGGTCCAGCCACTGCCCGGCGGTGGTGGAGCCGTGGTAGCGGCCGCTCATGCCCAGTCTCACCGGACCGGGCTCTTCCGGCGCGGTGGGCAGCTCGGGCAGGTCGCCCTGGAGGGTGCCGCGCCACTTCCAGCCCTCGCGCATCAGCCAGTAGACGAGCGCGACGAAGAGTGCGAGTCCGACGAGCCAGCCGATGCGGGCCGCCCAGTCGGTGACCTCGGCCGATTTCTTCTCGGCGGCCAGCAGGATTACAGGTGTCACGTGAGCTTCCCGTCGACGAGGGTGGCCTTGCCCCGCAGCCACGTGTGCGTGACACGGCCCGGCAGCTCGCGGCCCTCGTAGGGAGTGTTGCGGCTGCGCGAGGCGAAGCGCGCGGGGTCCACCGGTCCACGGTATTGCGTGTCCACCAGGACGAGGTTCGCGGGCTCACCTGCCGAGACAGGTCGTCCATGCCCGGTGGCCCGGCCGATCTGCGCCGGCTTGACCGACATCCGGTCGGCGACGCCCGCCCAGTCGAGCAGCCCGGTGTCGACCATCGTCTCCTGGACCACCGACAGCGCGGTCTCCAGGCCGACCATGCCCATGGCGGCCGCGGCCCACTCGCAGTCCTTGTCCTCGTGCGGGTGCGGGGCGTGGTCGGTGGCGACGATGTCGATCGTGCCGTCGGCGAGCGCTTCGCGCAGCGCCCTGACGTCCCGCTCCGTGCGCAGGGGCGGGTTGACCTTGTAGACCGGGTTGTACGAGCGCACCAGCTCGTCGGTGAGGAGCAGGTGGTGCGGGGTGACCTCGGCGGTGACGTCGATGCCGCGGGACTTGGCCCAGCGGACGATCTCGACGGAGCCGGCGGTCGACAGGTGGCAGATGTGGACGCGGGAGCCGACGTGCTCGGCCAGCAGGACGTCCCGGGCGATGATCGACTCCTCGGCCACCGCGGGCCAGCCGCCCAGGCCGAGTTCGGCGGAGACGACGCCCTCGTTCATCTGGGCGCCCTCGGTGAGGCGGGGCTCCTGGGCGTGCTGGGCGACGACGCCGCCGAAGGCCTTCACGTACTCCAGCGCCCGGCGCATGATCACGGCGTCGTCGACGCACTTGCCGTCGTCGGAGAAGACGGTGACGCCGGCGGCGGACTCGTGCATGGCGCCGAGCTCGGCGAGCTTCTTGCCCTCCAGGCCGACGGTGACGGCGCCGATGGGCTGCACGTCGCAGTAGCCGTGCTCCTGGCCGAGCCGGTAGACCTGCTCGACCACACCGGCGGTGTCGGCGACCGGGAAGGTGTTGGCCATGGCGAACACGGCGGTGTAGCCGCCGGAGGCGGCGGCGCGGGTGCCGGTCAGCACGGTCTCGGAGTCCTCGCGGCCCGGCTCGCGCAGATGGGTGTGCAGGTCGACCAGGCCCGGCAGCAGCACCTTGCCGCCGGCCTCGACGACCTCGGCGCCCTCGGCGTCGAGTCCGGTGCCCACGGCGGCGATCGTCTCGCCGTCGATCAGCACGTCCTGGGGCTCGCCGCCGAGCACCTTCGCACCACGGATCAGGATCTTGCTCATCGTCTTACTTCTCCTCGGTGGCGGTGGTGCGGGCTTGGGAGACGGCGGGCTCGTTGCCGCCGAGCAGCAGGTAGAGGACCGCCATGCGGATGGAGACGCCGTTGGCGACCTGCTCGACGACCGTGCAGCGTTCGGAGTCGGCGACCTCGGCGGTGATCTCCATGCCGCGGACCATCGGGCCGGGGTGCATCACGATCGCGTGCTCGGGCATCTTCGCCATGCGATCGCCGTCGAGGCCGTAGCGCCGCGAGTACTCGCGCTCGGTCGGGAAGAAGGCGGCGTTCATGCGCTCGCGCTGGACGCGCAGCATCATCACGGCGTCGGACTTGGGCAGCGTGCTGTCGAGGTCGTAGGAGACCTCGCAGGGCCAGGTCTCCACGCCGACCGGCACCAGGGTGGGCGGGGCGACCAGGGTGACCTCGGCGCCGAGGGTGTGCAGCAGGTCGACGTTGGAGCGGGCGACCCGGCTGTGCAGGACGTCGCCGACGATCGTGATCCGCCTGCCGGCCAGGTCCTGGCCGATCCCGGCGTCGCGGCCGACGAGCCGGCGGCGCATGGTGAAGGCGTCCAGCAGGGCCTGCGTGGGGTGCTGGTGGGTGCCGTCGCCGGCGTTGATCACGGCGGCGTCGATCCAGTCGGAGGTGGCCAGGCGGTAGGGGGCGCCGGAGGCACCGTGCCGGATGACCACGGCGTCGACGCCCATGGCCTCCAGGGTCTGCGCGGTGTCCTTCAGGGACTCGCCCTTGGAGACGCTCGACCCCTTGGCGGTGAAGTTGATGACGTCCGCCGAGAGGCGCTTCTCGGCGGCCTCGAAGGAGATCCGGGTGCGGGTCGAGTCCTCGAAGAAGAGGTTGACGATCGTGCGGCCGCGCAGGGTCGGCAGCTTCTTGATCGGCCGGTCGGCCACCCGGGCCATCTCCTCGGCGGTGTCGAGGATCAGGACGGCGTCGTCGCGGGTGAGGTCGGCGGCCGAGATGAGATGACGCTGCATCTTTCAGGCTCCGTAAGGCAGTTCAGGCGGGGAGGCGGGTCCGGGGTGTCCCCCGGAGCGGCGCGGCGGGCGTGCGCGGGCACACGGGCAGGACGTACGTCGCCGACGTACGCCCCCGTGTGACTACTGCTCGCCCGGGACGGTCCGCTTGGCGCCGAGCAGCACGGTGTCGCGACCGTCCTCCTCGGCGAGCTGGACCTTGACCGTCTCCCGCAGCGACGTGGGGAGGTTCTTGCCGACGTAGTCGGCGCGGATGGGCAGCTCGCGGTGGCCGCGGTCGACGAGGACCGCGAGCTGGACCGCGCGGGGGCGCCCGATGTCGTTCAGGGCGTCGAGGGCGGCGCGGATCGTGCGGCCGGAGAAGAGCACGTCGTCCACGAGGACGACGAGACGGCCGTCGATCCCGTCACCGGGGATCTCGGTGCGGGCCAGCGCACGCGGCGGGTGCATACGCAGGTCGTCGCGGTACATCGTGATGTCGAGCGAGCCGACCGGGATCTTGCGGTCGGTGATCTCCACCAGCTTGTCGGCGAGCCGCCGGGCGAGGAAGACGCCCCGGGTCGGGATGCCGAGGAGTACCACGTCGTCGGCACCCTTGGCGCGCTCGACGATCTCGTGGGCGATGCGGGTCAGTACCCGCGCGATGTCCGGGCCCTCGAGAACGGGCCGCGCATCGGGAAATGATGTGTCCATACGAAACGGACCTCCTTCTCCGCCTCACGGGACGGACCTTAAAGGACGTCGGGATTGCGCCATCCACGTTAGCAGGCCGACACGACCGTCCTGATCACCCCCTTGGCGCAATCGACCGACGCCTTCCCCGAAGCATCGGTGTGGACCATTCGGCTTGACGCAGGAGAATCACGCTGCGTAACCTCACAGTGAGTTACCAACTGCGTGGCGGGAACCAACGCCAGCCGCGTCGACCCAGTGCCGGGGAGCCATATGTCCAGCGAATACGCCAAACAGCTCGGGGCCAAGCTCCGGGCCATCCGCACCCAGCAGGGCCTTTCCCTCCACGGTGTCGAGGAGAAGTCCCAGGGACGCTGGAAGGCGGTCGTGGTCGGTTCGTACGAGCGCGGTGACCGTGCCGTGACCGTACAGCGTCTTGCCGAACTGGCGGATTTCTACGGCGTTCCCGTACAGGAGCTGCTTCCGGGCACCACCCCTGGCGGCGCCGCCGAGCCGCCGCCGAAGCTGGTGCTCGACCTGGAGCGCCTGGCTCACGTGCCGGTCGAGAAGGCCGGCCCGCTCCAGCGGTACGCGGCCACGATCCAGTCGCAGCGCGGTGACTACAACGGCAAGGTGCTCTCGATCCGCCAGGACGACCTGCGCACCCTCGCCGTCATCTACGACCAGTCGCCCTCGGTGCTCACCGAGCAGCTGATCAACTGGGGTGTCCTGGACGCGGACGCGCGCCGCGCGGTCGCCCACGAGGACAACTGAGCAAGCACCACCTGAGCAGAAACGTGCCGCCGGGGTGGCCGGAACTTCACCGTTCCGGCCACCCCGGCGGCTTTCTGCGGGCCTCAGGGACCTCATGGGTCCCACTGGACCCCCTGTATGCCGGAGGGCCCGCAGCGTGAC
>NZ_VJZD01000202.1 GCF_009377175.1 Streptomyces adustus | reverse complement strand
GGTCCGGGCGGCGGTCGCGTCCGGTTCGGGCGTCACCCGACGCAGTTGCGCGGTCGCGTCGGGCTCGGGCGTGACCCGGCGGAGCTGCGCGGTCGCGTCGGGCTCGGGTGTGACCCGGCGGAGCTGCGCGGTCGCGTCCGGCTCGGGTGTCACCCGGCGGAGCTGTGCGGTCGCGTCCGGCTCGGGCTTCGTCCGGGGGAGCCGCGCGGTCATCTCCGCCTCGGCGACCTCGGCCCTGCCGTCGCCCGTGGCCGCCTCGTCACTCGCGGTGGCTTCGGCGGCCTCGCTGGTCCTGGCGGGCTGGGCTGGCTCGGCGGCCGGGGTGGTCCGGCCGGTCGCGGCGGCTGCGCCGGTCTCGGCGGCCCCCTGGTTCCCGGAGCCCCCGCCCTCGCCGCCCACGTCGTCGCCCCGGCCGCCGCGGTCGCCGCCGGGCTCGTCGGCCGTCCGAGGTGCGCTCCGGGCCGGGCCCTGGGTCGGCTGCTGCGGCTGCGGCTCGTCGCTCATGTCGTGCACGGACTCCTGTTTCGCGTCGTACGTTCCCGTACGCCCTCGTACGCCTTCTCTGCCCCCAGTTAAAGACTGTCGCACCAAGCGTTTCGTTCCCGAAAATCGGCACGCGTTCCGCCGGAAATTGCGTGGTGTGCCCGGTCACACGCGCAGTAGGCTCCTGCGCTTCGGTGCCGGGCGGACCTGGAGGGCGGTGGACGTGGGCGCGGGACGGTTGTACGGGGCCGTCGCGGCGGGGGGATTCCGACGGTACGCGACGTACCGGGTGGCCACCGCCGCGGGGGTGTTCACGAACACTGTTTTCGGCCTGATCCTGGTCTACACATATCTGGCACTGTGGGACGAGAAACCGCACCTGGGCGGCTACGACCAGGCGCAGGCGGTGACCTATGTGTGGCTGGGACAGGCCTTGCTCTCGACGCTCGCCCTGGGCGGTGGCGGGGTCGAGACGGAGCTGATGGAGCGCATCCGCACGGGCGACATCGCGATCGACCTGTACCGCCCGGCCGATCTCCAACTGTGGTGGCTGTCGGCCGACTTGGGCCGGGCCCTGTTCCAGCTGGTGGGACGGGGCGTGGTGCCCTTCGTGTTCGGCGCGCTGCTCTTCCCGACCGCGCTGCCCCAGGACCCGCTGACCTGGGCGGCCTTCCTGGTCGCGGTGGTGCTGGCGATGGTGGTCGGCTTCGGGGTGCGCTTCCTGGTGGCGCTGAGCGCGTTCTGGCTGATGGACGGCACGGGCGCGCAGCAGATGTCGTGGATCGTGGGGTTCTTCTGCTCGGGGATGATCGTCCCGTTGAACGTGTTTCCGGGCGAACTGGGCGACTTCGTAAGGATGTTGCCGTGGTCGGCGCTGCTCCAGGCGCCGGCCGACGTGCTGCTGGGCGAGGCCGGTGCGTGGTCCACGTACGCCTTCCAGGCAGGGTGGGCGGTGGTGCTGCTGACGGCGGGGCGGCTGGTGCAGGTGGCGGCGACGCGACGGGTGGTGGTGCAGGGTGGCTGAGCCGGGGCGGTTCGCGGAGGGCGTGCGGGCGTACCGGCTGATCGCCGGGATGTGGATCCGCTCCACGATGGCCTACCGGGCGTCCTTCGTCATGACGACGTTCGGGAACTTCGCGGCGACCGCGCTGGACTTCGTGGCGATCCTGCTGATGTTCTCCCGGGTGGACGCGCTCGGCGGCTGGTCGCTGCCGGAGGTCGCGTTCCTCTACGGCCTGTCCGGGATGGCGTTCGGGCTGGCCGATCTGGCGATCGGGTCGATGGACCGGCTGGGCAGCCGGGTGCGGGACGGGACGCTGGACACCCTGCTGGTACGGCCGGTGCCGGTGCTCGCGCAGGTGGCCGCCGACCGGTTCGGGCTGCGCCGGCTGGGCCGGGTGGTGCAGGGGGCGCTGGTGCTGGGTTACGCGCTGGCGTCGCTCGACATCGACTGGACCCCGGCCAGGGTGCTGCTGATGCCGTGGATGGTGGTGAGCGGCTGCGGGATCTTCTGCGCGGTGTTCGTCGCGGGCGCGGCCTTCCAGTTCGTGGCGCAGGACGCCTCGGAGGTGCAGAACGCGTTCACGTACGGCGGTACGACGCTGCTCCAGTATCCGCCGACCGTCTTCGCCCAGGACCTGGTGCGCGGGGTGACGTTCGTGCTGCCGCTGGCCTTCGTCAACTGGCTGCCGGCGAGCTATGTGCTGGGGCGGCCGCTGCCGCTGGAGCTGCCCGGCTGGGTGGCGTTCGCCGGTCCTGCGGTGGCGGTGGCCTGCTGCGCGCTGGCGGGCGCGGCCTGGCGGACGGGGCTGCGGGCCTATCGGAGTACGGGAAGTTAGGAGAGACCCGGGGCATGGACGACGGCATGAGCGGCACGGACGGCGTGGGCGGTGCTCTCGGAGAAGTCGGTGAGGGCGGCGCTCTCATCGAACTCGACCGGGTCGAGAAGGTCTTCTCCGTGCGCAGGAGGACGGGCTTCCTGCGCCGGGAGTCGCGGCAGGTGCGGGCGGTGGACTCGATCTCCTTCACGGTCGCGCGCGGGGAGATGGTGGGCTACATCGGGCCGAACGGCGCCGGGAAGTCGACCACCATCAAGATGCTGACCGGCATCCTGACGCCCAGCGGCGGTCGGCTGCGGGTCGCGGGCATCGACCCGTCCCGTGAGCGCGCGCGGCTGGCACGGCGTATCGGGGTGGTGTTCGGGCAGCGGACCACGCTGTGGTGGGATCTGCCGCTGATCGACTCGTACCGGTTGATACACCGTATGTACCGCATCCCGGACGGGCGCTACCGGGAGAACCTCGACCGATGCGTGGAACTCCTCGAACTCGGCGAGCTGTTGGACGTTCCGGTACGGCAACTCTCCCTGGGGCAGCGGATGCGCGGTGACATCGCGGCGGCCCTGCTGCACGATCCGGAGGTGCTCTACCTCGACGAGCCGACCATCGGTCTGGACGTGATCTCCAAGGCCAGGGTGCGGGAGTTCCTGCGCGAGCTGAACGCCGAGCGCGGTACGACGGTGCTGCTGACCACGCACGACCTCCAGGACATCGAGCAGCTGTGCTCGCGGGTGATGGTCATCGACCACGGGCGGCTGGTGTACGACGGTGCGCTGGCGGGGCTGCACGAGGTGGGGGAGAGCGAGCGGACGCTGGTGGTGGACCTGGAGCGGGAGGTGCCGCCGGTCGAGGTGGTTGGGGCGCGGGTGGTGAAGGTGGAGGGGCCGCGGCAGTGGCTGGCCTTCCCCGCGGCCGAGTCGGCGGCGCCGCTGGTGGCGCGGATCGCGGCGTCGTATCCGCTGGTCGATCTGTCGGTGCGGGAGCCGGACATCGAGGCGGTGATCGCCAAGATGCTGTGGTCGACGGAGACGCCGGAGCCCGCGGTGGGGGAGGAGCCGGAAACGGGGATCCCCGGCCCCTCGTCGGAGCGGGCCGGCGCGTAGTGCCGGGAGCCGGGAACTCGTAGGCTGTCAGGCATGACCGACGATGCCCCGGAGCTGCGTGCCTCCGACGCCGATCGTGAGCGAGTCGCCGAGGTCCTGCGGGACGCCGTCGCCGAAGGACGCCTCGACATGGAGGAGTTCGAGGAGCGGCTGGAGGCGACGTACAAGGCACGCACGTACGGCGAACTGGCCCCGATCACCCGCGACCTGCCGTCGGCCGGAGTCGCACCGCCCACCATCTCCTTGATCAAGGAGCCCGAGGGCGACGGGAGTTGGGCGGGGCGGATCGTCGGTGGCGAGGGTTCGTCGCCGTGGGCCGTCGCCGTGATGTCCGGATTCCAGCGCAGGGGGCGCTGGACGATGCCGAAGCGGTTCAACTGCTTCGCCTTCTGGGGCGGTGGGGAGATCGACCTGCGCGAGGCGAACTTCGCCGACCGCGAGGTGGAGATCAACTGCGTCGCGATCATGGGCGGGTTGAACGTCATCGTGCCGCCCGGCGTCGAGGTCGTCGTGCGCGGCATCGGCGTCATGGGCGGCTTCGACCACAGCCAGGCGGGCGTGCCGGGGGACCCGGGCGCGCCGAGGGTGATCGTGAGCGGCTTCGCCTTCTGGGGCGGGGTGGGTGTCGAGCGCAAGGTGACACGGGCCGAGCGGCTGCGCCTGAAGGAGGAGCGGCGGCAGGAGAAGCTGGACCGCAAGGCGGCGCTGCGGGACCTGCACTCGACTTTCCGCGACGAGGTGGAGGGCGCGCACCGCAAGATGCTGGACTCCCACCGCGACCTGCGGCGGGCGCACCACGAGGAGCGGCGGGAAGCGCAGCGTGAGCGGCGGGACGCCCGGCGCGAGGAGCGGCACCGCCGCCGTTACGAGGACTGAGCGGGCCGCCCGGTCACAGCCGCGCCGGAGCCGACCCCTTCAGATCCTCCAGGTCGAGCGCCCGGGCCATGGCCCGGTAGCCCTTGTCGCTGGGGTGGAGATGGTCGCCGGAGTCGTAGTCGGAGCGGAACGCGCGGGGGTTGTACGGGTCGCGCAGCGCCTCGTCGAAGTCGACGACCGCGTCGTACACCTTCCCGGCCCGGATCCCGGCGTTGACCTCCTGGCGGACCTCCTCGCGGACGTCGGTGTAGCGGGGGTGCCCCTGGAAGGGCATCAGCGTCGCGCCGACGACCCTGATCCCCCGGGCGTGCGCCTGCCGTACCAGCTCGCGCAGACCGTCGAGGATCGCCTCGGGGTCGGCGCGCCGCTCGCTGCGCAGGATGTCGTTGACGCCGAGGTCGATGACGACGACCTTGACGTTCGGGCGGGCCAGGACGTCCCGGGCGAAGCGCTTCAGGCCGCTGGTGTTGCCCGCGGGGTGGCCCGGTCCTCCGTCGGCGAGGACGCGGTTGCCGCTGATGCCCGCGTTGACCACGCTGTAGCGGGGCACGTCCTCGCCCGAGCCGAGGGCCGTCCGCAGCCGGTCCGAAAGGGCGTCCGGCCAGCGGCGGTTGGCGTTCTCGGTGGAGGTGACCCCGTCGGTCAGCGAGTCGCCGAGGGCGACGACGGTGCCGTCGGCCTCGTTGCTCAGCACGTCCAGGGCGGTCAGATAGCGCCAGTGGTCGTCGTGCTCCGCGTACGGCGTCCCCGTCGCGTCCTGGATGTGGTCGCCGTCGGCCGCGTAACTGATCTGGCGGGCCTCCTCGTGGAAGGTGACCGGGCCCGAGGAGGCGGGCGAGTAGGTGCTGACGAGGAGGTCGCCGCCGCGCGGGACGAGCAGGGGCACGGCGTCGCTGACCGTCTGCCCGCCCGCGGGTACGACGACCGACCCGGCGCCGCCGAAGGTGAGCCGGCGCATGGTGCCGGTGGCCGCGGCGGCGGTGTCCGGACCGGCGGCGACGGCGATCGAGGCGTGGGCGACGGTCAGCGCCCGGGTGCCGTAGAGGTTGGACAGGGTGATGCGGGCACTCGTCCCGGAGACACTCGCGTGCACGACGTTGCGTATCGAGCGGCCCGCCGTGCCGTCCGTCCCCGTGTCCGGCTCGGCGCCGGACGGGGAGGCGGACCAGGCGCCGACCCAGACGCCGGTGGAGGCGGGCACGGCGTCGGCGCGGCCGGAAGAGCCGCCGTTCTTCGCGCCGGTGTGGCCGTCGCCGACCGCGACACTCACGTATATGGCGGCGGACAGGGCCACGACCAGGGCGATGATCGCGGACAGCAGGGCACAACCGTGACGCCTGGTCATGCGGCGCGGGTCTCCTCGGGCATGGGGAGCCCGGGGCTCCGCTGTGATCAGCTCATGATGGACGGAGGGATCGGACTGGCCTCGAACCCCACCTCGAACACAAACGACGGGAACTCTTGTTCCGTTCCAGGAGTCCGTCACTGAGGGGCGAGGAAGGGACAATAGGTCCGAGGGGTAGCGAACGGGTGGAGTGAATGAACGTCACACAACAGGACGAAGCAGCCGAAGAAGGTGCGCCCGCCGCGAGCCGGCGCACGATGACCACCTTCAGCGCCGCCGACGAGGAGAAGCGGCGCGGGGTGCGCAGGATGAAACTCACCGCGACCGGCCTGCTGCTCCTCGTGGCCCTGGTCTACATCCTCGCCACCTGGGCCCGGCACTCCGGCGCCGGGCCCTGGACGGCGTACGTCGCCGCGGCCGCAGAGGCCGGCATGGTCGGCGCGCTGGCCGACTGGTTCGCGGTCACCGCCCTGTTCCGCCATCCCCTCGGCCTGCCCATCCCGCACACCGCGATCATCCCCAACAAGAAGGACCAGTTGGGCGTCTCCCTGGGGGAGTTCGTCGGCGAGAACTTCCTCTCCGAGGACGTCGTACGACAGCGACTGCGCGCCGTCGGCATCGGCAGCCGCCTCGGCACCTGGCTGGCGGAGCCCGAGCACGCCGACCGGGTGACGGCCGAACTGGCCACCGCCCTGCGCGGCGCGCTGACCGTGCTGCACGACTCCGACGTCCAGGCGGTGGTCAGCGAGGCGATCACCCGCCGCGCCGACGCCCAGGAGATCGCGCCCGGCATCGGGAAGCTGCTGGAGCGGATCGTCGGCGACGGCGCTCACCGCCGTGCGGTGGACCTCGTGGTGGCCCGCGCGCACGACTGGCTGGTGCTGCACGGCGACTCCGTGATGGACGCGGTGCAGGGCGGCGCGCCCGGCTGGACCCCGCGGTTCGTCGACCGGAAGGTCGGCGAGCGCGTCTACAAGGAGCTGATGCGCTTCATCACCGAGATGCGCGACATGCCCTCCCACCCGGCCCGCGGCGCCCTGGACCGCTTCCTCACCGACTTCGCCTCCGACCTCCAGTCCGACACCGACACCCGCACGCGGGTCGAACGCCTCAAGGGCGAGGTGCTGGGCCGCGGCGAGGTCCAGGACCTGATCGCGTCCGCCTGGACGGCCGTACGGTCCATGATCGTGTCGGCGGCGGAGGACGAGCGCAGCGAGCTGCGGCTGCGGGTACGGGCCTCGCTGCTGACGCTGGGCGCCCGGATGGCGAACGAGCCGAAGGTGCAGGAGAAGGTCGACAGCTGGGTGGAGGGCGCGGCGGTGCACGTCGTGACGACGTACCGCAAGGAGATCACCTCCCTGATCACGGACACCGTCGCGAGCTGGGACCCCCGCCACACCACGAAGAAGATCGAGGCCCACATCGGCCGCGACCTCCAGTTCATCCGGATCAACGGCACGGTGGTCGGCTCACTGGCGGGCCTGGCGATCTTCACACTGTCCCGGGCCCTGGGGGCGTAGCCGGCCGGGCGGGCCGACGTGAAGGCGAAGGGTGTGAAGGTCCGGTCCCTTCGTCCTCACCGGCCATGGAGGTGCGGCTGCGCCGTCCTCACTGGCCGTGGAAGTACAGCGCGCCCTTCTCGTTGAAGTACGAGGCGTAGACGCGCCCGAGGACCGGCTTGCCGCGGTACATCCCCACGTACCGGCGGGAACTGTCGACCACGACGGGCCGCGTCATGCAGGCGAACCTGACCCGCTGCTGCGCCTCCGCCCACTGCACGGCGGCCGGATCGACCCGGTCGCTGACCAGGAGCGGGAAGGCGCCGATGCCGGTCTGCATGCCGACCGGCAGACCGCCCTTGGTGTCCTTGGCGTACCGCATCACATGGTCGGTGAAGTCCGAGACGACCGGCACGGTTATCTCCGGGACGGCGGCGGCCACCGTGAACAGATGCAGCCGCGTCGCCATCCAGCGCATCCGGAACTCGGCCCGCCGCCCGACGAGCACGGACACCCCGGCCCAGTCCTCCCACCGCGTCGTGCATCCGTCCGCGGTCAACTGTCTCTCCACGAAAGCCAGATAGGCACCCGGTGCCGATTGTTCCTGCTGCGCGTCCATGGGCGGGATCCTAGGCGCCGCCTCCGGGCCACGGGAAGCGGCCCGGGGAGTGCGCCCGGCGTGCTCCGGAAGGCGGGGGAGCGGGTGCGGGCGACAGGGGCCAGGCCTGGCCTAGACCCCCGTGGTGGACCCGGGCCGGATGATCATCAGTACCGTCACGGCCGCCCACAGCAGATTGAACACCCCCGTGAACATGGCGAGCCGCACGGTCGCCTCACGCGTCCCGCCGCCCTCGGCGAGCGCCTCCTGCCGGGGCAGCACCAGCACGGCCAGCACGATCGCGGCCAGCACGGTCAGCACGATGGAGGCGATCAGCCAGCCGTCGCCGAGCACCCCCATGCTGCTCGCCGTGGCGAACCCGAACACGGGAACGACGACGCCTACGACGGCGTACACCCGGCATATCCGGTGCAGCAGCCGTACGGTCTCCACCGCCCGCGCATCGTCCGGCGCGGCCAGCGCCAGGCGCGCGGCGGGCGGGAACATGCTGGCGGCGACGGTGACGGGCCCGATCGCGACGATCGCGGCAAGGACATGGACGGCGAGAAGGAACTTGTTCACGCCCCGACGGTAGGCGGCGGCCCGCCGGCACAGAAGTGGCAGGAGTGCCAGAGATCAACGGATTCTTGCCACCGCCCGTCGGGCCGGCACCGGGATTGTGATCGTGTTGGTGACCTCACGCCTGCCGGTCGGCGACGGCCGGTACCCGCTGGGCGCCGCCGTGCCGCTTCACGCCTGCCGGTCGGCGACGGCCCAGGACGCCAGGGCGACGGCCCCCGCCACCCCGAACACGGCGGGCCAGGCGCCCACCTTCTTGGCCAGCGGGTGGGACCCGGCGAACGCGGCGACGTACGCGGCGGTCAGCGCACCCGCGGCCGCCCCGCCGGCCTGCTCCCGCCACTGCCGGGCGGCCGCGACCCCGGCCACGGCCAGCACGGCCCCACCGAGCTGCCGCTTCTTCGTCCACCGGGCAACCCCGTACCCACCGAGGAGCCCACCCGCAGCCACCACCGCACTGGGAACCTTCGCCATGATTACCTCCTCATTTGTCCCCATGAGGCTAACGCCCGGGTTCAGCGCGACGGACTTGCCCCTACCGCGCCGGAGGCCTCGTCCCGCAAGGCCTGTGTAAACGCCTGCCATGCCTTCCTCCGTATGGCGACCACGGGGCCTCTGCTGTTCTTCGAGTCGCGCACGAGGGCTCCATCCCTCGTATGCGCGCACTCGACGCATTCGGTCCCGCTACCTCCGCTGTAGGAGGACTTGAACCAGTGCTGAGCTGGAGGCGTTGCCATCAAGGCTCCCTGACTATGCGGTCGACGAGCTCAGCCGAGGACTCGAGATCGAGCGCCTGCGCGCTGAGGTACTCGAACGCCAACCTATAGCGCTCTAGTTCAGGACGCTTCTCCATGAACAGCCCACCGCCGAGCAGGTCTACGTATACGACGTCCAGCTCTGGAACTGGACCCCGCAGCACGGCGAAGCTTCCAACGGCTGCCGCGTGTGCACCTGTTGAGAACGGGAGCACCTGGACTGTGATGTGAGGCTGTTGCGCGCTGGAGAGGAGGTGTTGGAGCTGGTGCTGCATGACATCGCGGCCGCCAACCCGGCGTCGGAGCGCAGCTTCGTCGATCACGCACCAGATGTGCGGTGGCTCAGCTCGCTCAAGCAGCTCTTGCCGCTTCATGCGGATGTCGACCATGTGCTGCACTTCCCGCTCCGGGCACTGGACCTCGGATGCTCGATGAACGGCCTCGGCGTAGGCGCGGGTCTGGAGAAGGCCTGGGATGTACATGCACGCGTAGTGGTCTTCGCGTACGACCTCATCCTCAAGCGTGAGCATGAGGTTCATCGAATCCGGAATGGGGTCGGCGAGTGATCGCCACCAGCCCTGGATCTTGGCGCCCTTTGCAAGCTCTACAAGGGCGAGACGCTCCTCATCGGAGGCACCGTACTCGCGGCAAAGAGCCTCCACAGCCGGCCACTTGACTGTCACCTCCTTGGTCTCGTAGCGGCTGAGGGTGGCCTTCGAGATGCCAACGCGCGCCCCAGCCTCTTCGAGGGTCAACCCCTTGCGGTCGCGGAGCCGCCGTAGGTCGGCACCTAATTGACGCCTTCGCGTTGTGGGTCCAACCGCCATCCCTACAGCCTTTCGTGTCGATCCAGTAGATCGTCCTAGTTGTCCCAAGTGACAGCAAGGTGGTGCGCGCCGGGGGCGCTTGCCGGGCATCGCACCACCATCGGGAGCAAGATGAGAGTTCCATTTTGAGAGTTTCAATGCAACCCTCTGTATGTGACCAGCTACGCATAGCTAGCGAAGTCAACGTAGAGGAGTTGAGGGATGGATTGCATCGCAGGCGTATCGAGGAGGCCCTGGAGCCTTCCCTTCACGGCAGAGCCAGAGGAAGTGGCGGCGTTGCGGCGCCGGATGCGGAGGCTGGCAGGGGGATGGCTCTGGTCGGTGCGGTGACCGACCGCTGGGGTGTGCTGCTCCAGGCTGAACGGAAGGTCACTTGGTGTGAGCTGGCTACTGAGCTGCCTTCAGTGGGCGGTCACTCCGGAGGGGCTCGCGTCAACCGAGTCGAGGCTCTGCTGAGTGCCTGCGGGCGGGCGGAAGCTCGACTGCGATTGGTGGGATCCGGCGCCCCGGGCGTGGTGGAGGAGCGGGCAATTGGCCTCATCGCCGACGTACTTCACTGGTTCAGAGCGCACGGGCATGACACTGACGCGGCTCTCGATCGCGCACAGACCCACTTCGAGGCGGAGATCTCAAAGGCTTAGGCCCCGTGCCCGTGGCAGCGGGGCCTGGCCCGATCCGTCGGCATAGCCTTCATGCCTTGGTGATGGTCGTTGACTAACCTGCCGCGATGGCGGAATAGGTCCACACGTCAGCGGGAAGGTCGTGTTCCAGGCGCCATGTGATTGCCATCGGCTTGCTCCCGGTGTGCTTCTCGTACATCGCTGGGCCGAGGAGCATCCACGGGTGCGACTTGCCGATGTCGGTGTTCTTGTAGCGGCGCATGAACAGCAGGACGTGACTGCCTCGTTCTTTGTGGTGCTGGTAGCGCAGACCCGTAGGTGAGTTTTCGGCGATTGCGTTCTGAGAATCCCATTGGAAGAGCGTGCGACTCAGAGCGAAGTCCTTGTAGCGGACCGTGGGAGAGAAGTCCTTCTCGTTCTTCTCCAAGGTGACGAGTAGGGCATCAGTCTGGATATCCTCCACCCACTGCACCCCCTGCGCAAAGGACCTGGGCATCTGACCGCCGAAGCGAGCAACGCCGAGCGCAGCCAGTATCTCGGAGCGGTTGTACGAGCTGTGGATTTTCAACGGGATGTGACGATGAGGGCCCGATAGAGGGATCGGGAAGTGATCGGACTGCTCGATGACGTACGACAGCAGTTGCTGCAACTCGTCACGGAACACTGGCTGGGAGCGCAGCGAATCGAGACCCTCTTGGAAGCTAGTGAACCCACCTGCGTTGTCCCACAGGTTGAAGAACAGCATGCGTGCGTAAGCCTGGTCGATCGGCGGCAGCGCCTCATACGTAGGGGCGTCGTCGGCAAGGAGTCGAAGGTAAGCCTGAGCTCGCTCGGGGTCGTCTACGTGGAGGAAGGCGTGGGCGCGCTTGAGGAGGGCCGTTTCTTCCTGCGAAGGGGGCTCCTCGACAAATCCTGCCCTGCGGAGGACCGTCGTCCAGGAATTCTCGCTCTTGTAGAGCTCCTTGACCTCCCGGCGACTCTCTCGCAGGTAATCAGCGAGGCGAGGAGTGCTGTAGTCCTTGACCTCTTTCGCCAGCGTCTTGATGTTCGCGTTCAACTGAGCTCGGATATTGCCGAGGACCAGTTCCTTGGACTTGCCCTCTAGGAGGATCTGGCAGCCTGACGGAAGCTGCGGGAAGTCGTGTTCGATGTGGTCGACTAGCCGGTTGCGCGTGAGGTTCGTCAAGGCGCGGAACTGCTCCTCGAAGCGAAACTCTGCTCGATGCTGACCGATGAAGTCGAGCACGGTGAGGACCGGCTTCGTCTCCGTTCGACGCAGGCCTCGCCCCAACTGCTGGAGGAAGATGGTGGCGCTGTTTGTGGGGCGCAAGAGCAGCAGAGTATCGACATCAGGAATGTCGAGCCCTTCGTTGAACAGGTCAACGGAGAAGATCACCTGAAGCTTGCGTTCCCGGAGGTCGGCCAGGGCCTGTGTCCGGATTCCGGCGGGTGAATCACTGTCCAGTGCCACGGCCTGGAAGCCGGCCTCGCGGAAGAAGTCGGCCATGAAGTGCGCGTGGGCTTTGCTCACGCAGAAGCCGAGGGCGCGCATGGCTCCCGGGTTGGAGACCTTGTCGCGGATCTGCTTGACGACGATTCGGGCGCGAGCGTGGTTGCCGGTGTAGAGGTTGTCGAGGTCGCGGTCCGCGTACGCGCCCTTTTGCCACCCGAGGTTGGTCAGATCGGTCCCATCGGGGATGCCGAAGTAGTGGAAGGGGCAGAGGAGGTCGTTCTCCAGGGCTTCCCAGAGTCGCATCTCGGCTGCGATGCGGCCGTCGAAGAACTCGTCCTGCACATTCAGCCCGTCCATCCGCTCGGGCGTGGCGGTCAGTCCCAGGAGCTGCTGGGGCTTGAAGTAGTCGATCACTCGGCGATAGGTGGCCGCCGTGGCGTGGTGGAACTCATCGATGACGATGATGTCGAAATGATCTGAGGCGAGTTGTTCGAGACGTCGGACGTTCAGTGATTGGACGCTCGCGAACACATGGTTCCACTCACGCGCCTCTTCGCCGCCATGGAGGAGTTCGCCAAAAGAAGCGTCGTCGAGGACTTCGCGGTACGTGCGCAAGGACTGCCTGAGGATCTCCTTGCGGTGTGCTACGAACAGCAACCTCGGGTTTTCCTTGCCTAGCGCTTTGCTCAGGTTTCGGTAGTCCAGAGCCGCCATGACCGTTTTGCCGGTCCCGGTCGCTGCAACGAGGAGGTTTCGGTTCCGGCCGCGGATCTCACGCTCGATGTGGAGGCGTTCGAGCATGTCCTGCTGATGCGGAAAGGGGCGGACCTGTAGACCTGACAGATTGATCTTGAGGTCGGTCATGAGGCCTGACCCGCTCGCTTGGGCTAGAGCCTGGTCGAGTCGCGCGCCGTCTCTATCTGGGTCGTACAGCTCGAAGGCGCTGTCGTTCCAGTAGGCGTCGAAGGTGGCCTCGAACTTGTTGAGCACTGCCGGAGTGGCCACCGAGGACAGCCGTACGTTCCACTCCAAGCCGTCGAGCAGGGCGGCCTTCGAGAGGTTGGAGCTCCCGACGTATGCCGTGTCGAAGCCGCTGTCGCGTCGGAACAGCCAAGCCTTCGCATGGAGTCGCGTCGAACGGGTCTCGTAGTTGACCTTCACCTTGGCGCCGAAGTCGCGGACGAGACGATCAAGGGCGTGACGATCAGTGGCACCGATGTAGGTGGTCGTGATGACACGGATCTCCACGCCACGTTCCTTCGCGGCGCGAAGCGAATCTTCGAGTACGCGCAGGCCGTACCACTTAACGAACGCGCAGAGCAGGTCAATGTGGTCGGCCGTGGCCAGCTCAGCGCGTAGCTCGCTGCCGAGGCTCGGATCCTCGGGAGAGTTGGTGATGAGTGCGGTCTCGGAGAGCGGCGTGAGAGGGCGGACCGCGTAGACGCCAGGGGCCTCCTGCTCGGCCAGCGCCAGGAGCTGGCGAGGTCCGTCGGCAATGAGGTCTGCAGTCTCGCTGGTGTCGGGGCCGGAGGGGTTGGCTGCGAGTGCTTCGATGACCTGGTTGGCCACGGCGACGCGTTGGTCGGGTGGCAGCTGACTGAGTCGTTGCTCCAAAGCCCGACTGATATGCCGGGCGAGCACGTGGGGCGATGACTCATCGGTGACAGCGTCGTCGATGGCTTTCCAGCCAACCGTGCCGAGCTGATCCATCTGCGCCTGCATGCGCTGGGTGATGAGTTCTTCGTACACACCCGCAACAGGCTGCGACAGATCCCCCGGCTGGCCCACGATGATCTCCCCAATCATTCGCACCTGACCGCTCTGTTGTAGCAGGCTGCGGCTGTGCGTACTGCCTCGGGGCGTAGGCCCTGATCGGCATGGAGGGCGCCCCATGTGGCGTGGGCGCCCTAGCCAGTCGAAAGCGCATGAAGATCAGAGCGGAGGGCAGTCAGGGCAGGTCACTGCGGATTACCTGTCCGGCGGCAGGGCGGCGCACCCTAATTGGTCACCCCGTGACACCCCTCATACCCCCGCCCCGACCCGCACCAGCAGGATTCCCCCCGCTGCGGCGGCCAGACGATGGCTCGGCCTCGGGCTGCCAGGGTCGTGGCGTACTGGGGGAGGAGGGCGGTGTCGGACGGGGTGGTGGCTTCCGAGGCGGCGAAGGCCTCGTAGGACGGGACCGTGCCGGTGACGATGCCGAGGTTCGGGGTGCCGGACGCGGACAGCTCGCGCAGGGACGCCTCTATCGTCGCGAGGTGTTCCTCGTGGGAGGGGTACTCCGCGGCCAGCGGCGGGTAGGCGGCGAGGAGTTCGGTCAGTTCCTGGGTCGGCCAGTGCAGGACCGCGACCGGGAAGGGGCGGGAGAGGGCCTCGCGGTAGGTGCCGAGTTCGGCGCGCAGGCGGGAGATCTCCGCCGCCAGCTCCTCGGGGTTGTCGGAGCCCAGCGACCAGACGCGCTTGGGGTCGTGGAGTTCGTCCAGGGAGATCGGGGACGAGTGCAGGGAGTCCGCCAGGGCGTCCCAGTCGTCGTGCGCCACGCCCAGCATGCGGCGTACCCGGTGGCGGCCGAAAAGCAGCGGGTGGGTGGCGTACGGGGGTTCCGACGCGTCGGTGAGGAGGAGCCGTACGCCCTCCGTGAACGTCTCCTGCGCCGCCTCCAACTCGTCGTGGGACTCCAGCGACTCCGCCACGATCACCCAGGGGGCCGGGTCGCGCGGAGCGGCCGTGCGGATGCCGTCGATGATCGCCCGCGCCTCCGCCTCGTGGCCGTACTCCCAGAGGTTCGCGGCCTTCAGGGCGCGGACCAGGTGGGGGCTGTCCAGCGGGTCGGACGTGCTCAGCAGTCGGTCGTAGAGGGTGGACGCGGCGGGGCGGTCGCCGGCCAGTTCCAGATGGGCCGCGGCCTGCAACAGCAGGGCCTCCGCGTCCTCGGGATACAGGCCGGCGGTCCGCTCCAGGCGTGCCGCTTCGGCAGTGTGGTCGACGTTCTCGGCAGGCGTGTCGGGGCGCATGGTGGACACCGTACTGCCGGGCCCGGCGGAAGGTGAGATATCTGCTGGCCAGGGCGCCGGGCCCGGAAGGGCTTCGGGTACTACGCCGTGACGCCGTCGATCTGGAGCGTCTGCACCGACTTCGCCGCGAAGGGAACGCTCACCGACCTGCCGCTCAGATATGTGTCCGAGTGGGCGGTGTAGAGGTCGCCGCCGCCGGTGGTGAGCGTGTTCCAGCGCGGGACCAGGCCGCCCGAACCGCCGGTCACCGTGGTGAAGCGGGACAGGTCGAAGGTCAGGGTCTGGGCCGAGGTCGCGGTGTTCGCGGCGACGATCACCAGGCGTTTCGCGCTCGCGTCGTAGGCGGCGGCCGCGTAGCTCACGCCCGTGTCGATGATCTTCATGCCGGGGCGGATGTGCCGGCTGAACTGGGCCATCACGTAGTACTTGGTCGTCACCGCGCCGGCCGCCAGGGTGTTCGCGTCGTACGCGATCATCGCCCAGTTCGTGGACGGGTCCATGACCTGCCAGTAGACCCAGGCGGTCGGGTGCAGCCAGCGGAAGTCGTAGAGCAGGTTGCTCGCCAGGGTCAGGCCGGTGCCGTCGTTGTCGCCGGTCTCCGAGTTCCACAGGGCCTTGCCCGCTGTCGTCACCACGTCGGTGTAGAGGAGGTCGCGGCGGCCGCCCGAGCCCTGGTAACCGTGGACGTTGACCCGGTTCACATACCCCTTCGTCGTCGAGCTGAAGGAGTTCCAGGTGGTGCGGGCCAGGTCGTAGCTCGTCTCGTCGGAGGCCGAGATCTTCGTCCCTGTCAGGCCGCGCTTGTCCAACTCGCTGCGCAGGTAGGGCAGTACGGCCGCCTGCACGGTGGCGTCCATGTGGCATCCCTCCTGGGTGCCGGTCGCCGTCCACCAGCTGGAGCTGGGCTCGTTGAAGGGGTCGATCGTCGCGAAGTTCACCCCCCAGTTCGACTTCGCGTACAGCGCCACCGCGGCCAGGTGGGAGGCGTGCTGGCGGTAGTTCCAGGACTGGAGGTTGTTGCCGCCGTCGGCCGCGCCCGACGGGTTGTGGTTCAGACACATCCACCACATCGGGGAGTTGGCGAACAGCTCGGTCGTCGCGCCCCGGGCGGTGGCCTTCACCAGCATCGCCCGCTGGGTCGCGTCCGCCGTCCACTTCCAGGCCGTGGACGTCGGGTCCTCGTTGTTCCAGTCCTGCCAGTAGCCCTCGATCTGCTTGAAGGCGGGGATGTTGGCGGAGGCCGTCATGCTCTCGCCGCCGACGCTGTTCCAGCTGCACGCGCCCAGGTTGTAGCGGGCGATGTTCAGGCCGAGGCCGGGCAGGGCCGTGCCGTTGTACGTCACCGACTTGGTGGTGAAGAAGACGTCGGCGAAGTCGTCCCGGGCGCCGAAGACATTGGCCCACCAGGCGAGCGAGGTGCCCCAGCCCTCCCAAGTTCCGTAACCCACCGAGGGGTTCACGGCGATCGTGGCGTCGGCGCGGGCGGTGCCCGTCGCCAGGGTGCTGCCGAGGACTCCGGCTCCCGCCGCGGCCAGCAGGGTTCTGCGTCGGATCATTCGCGTCTCCGATTCCCTCAACTACCGGTCGTCGAACCGGTGTTGGTGCCTGTCCCGTTCATGGCAACAGGAAGCATCGGGTGTGACGCGTGGGTTGTCGAGCGTTCTGACAGCCCTTTCTCAAACCTATGGAGGAAGCCCCGGTCCGTGCGGCAGGCCTCCCGGGGGAGGGGCGGCGGGGTTCACCAGGTGACGGGGAGCGTCCGGGGTCCGCGGATGAGCCCCTGGAGCTGGAACTCCACCTCCCGCGCCGGTACGGCGAGCCGGATGCCGGGGAACCGGTCCAGCACCGAGCCGATGATCACCTCGGCCTCCATACGGGCCATGATCGCGGCCAGGCAGTGGTGCGGGCCGTGCCCGAAGGCGATGTGACCGGCACCGGTGCGGTCGAAGTCGAGGGCGTCGGGGTCGGGGAAGACGTCGGGATCGCGGTTGGCGGCGACATAGGCGTTGTAGACCACCTCGCCCGCGCGGACCAGATGACCGCCGACCGTGACGTCCTCGGTGGCGATGCGGGGGATGCCGACGCCGTTGCGGTGGGGTACGTAGCGGAAGAGCTCGTCGACCGCCTTCGGGAGCAGCTCGGGCTCGCGGCGCAGCCGCTGGAGGTGCTCCGGGTGCGTGAGCAGCGCGTACATCATGGAGCCGCTGTTGTTGCGTACGGCGTGACCCCCGCTGACCTGGATGGCCATGGCGAGGGACACCGCCTCGTCGCCCGTGATCTCACCCGTGCCGGTGGCCTCCGCGAGGACGCCGGCCAGGTCGTCCCGGGGGTCCTCCCGCCGTCGTTCGAGCAGGTCGACGACACGGGCCCGGGTCGCCGCCCGGGCCGCCGCCGCGCGCTCCTCGGAGTCCGCTCCCGCGGACAGCAGGGCCTCGCCGGTCTGCGCCCAGCTGTGCCAGTCGCTCTCGTCCACCCCGAGGAAGTCGCGGATCACGGCGATCGGGAACGGGCCGTGCAGCTGCTGCATGAGGTCGGCCGGGGGACCCGCCGCCTCCATCGCGTCGAGCAGTCCGGCGGCCGTGCGCTCGGCCATCGGGCGCAGCCGCATCATGCTCCGGCCGGTGAACGCGCGGGCGACGACCCGGCGCAGCTCGGTGTGCCGGGGGGCGTCGATGTACTGGAGTCCGGCCGTCTGGGACGCCACCGGTGTGGGCCGCATGGTGGTCACCGAACGGCCGACGAGCTCCGCGCGGGAGAAGCGCGGGTCGGAGACGACGAACCGGACGTCCTCGTAGCGGGTGACCAGCCAGGCGTGTCCCTCGCCGTGCGGCAGCCTGATCCGGGTGACCGGCTCGTCGCGCAGGAGCTCGTCCAGGAAGGGGTCGGGGTCGAGGGCGGGCAGGTCGTCGACGGGCCAGAACCGCACGGGCGGGGGAGGTGCGGCGGCGCCCGAAGCGGTGGCGGGCTCGGAGTCGGGGTCGAAGGGCATGGCACACCACTCCCGTGCGTCCTGGGGTTCGGGG